>JAAYEG010000048.1 GCA_012728895.1 Methanospirillum sp.
AAACCTCATGCCAGTTTGGACTATAAGGTGCCCGAAACGGTCTTCGTTGAACGATTGCCGCCGGAACGGATCTTCGGGTACGCACAGAGGTGGTTGTGTGAGTGAAATGATTCCGAGATCCTACACCAGAGATCAAAATAGAAAGGCTTATCTTAAAAAGGTGACTGCCGTCAGGGCAGTTTCATGAGCCGAACCGTGAGCGGACGCTTGATCACTCCGGAAAAGTCCCGGGCCGCCACGAACTCGACACCCCGCGCCACCAGACGGTCGAGCAGCTTCTGGTCGACGGACGAGTCTGTGACGAGCCCGGCGATCTGTCCGGCCACGCCCTCGAGCGTCCTCTCCGTCTCGTCGGAGCGGACCTCCGCGAGGACCGTGAAGTCCGCCGAGAGGAACCGGGCGATCGTGCGGCCCGAGACCCTCTCAAGGTGGCTCCTGAGCGAGGAGGTCTCCCCCGACTCCGGCTCCTGGACGTCGCCGGCCCTCTCGGGGGCCGGGAGGCCCCCCGGGGACGGTGCCTCCGGCGCCTTCTGCGGCGCCCGGGGTTCACCCTCCTCCTCCGCGAAGTACTGCTCGCGGACGTACTCGACCGGGATCTTGTTCCGGAGGGCCTTGATTATCTCCTTGCGGGACATGTCCTCGACGGACTTGCCCCGCGGCGAGAACGCGACGTAGTCGATGTCCGCGATCTGCAGGAGCTCGCGGAGGATCAGTTCGCCTCCCCGGTCCCCGTCCAGGAAGGCGGTCGCCGTCTTCTTGTCGGAGAGCTCGACGATCGTCTCGGGGACGTTCGTCCCCTCGACGGCCACCGCGTTCTTGATGCCGTACTTGAGAAGGTTGATGACATCGGCCCGCCCCTCTACGATGATGATCGCGTCCGAGTCGGCGACGTTCGGCCCTGCCGGGACCTTGTCCTCGCCGATCGATTCGATCTTCTCGACCCGGATCGCCTCGCGCACCTCGTCGAGGAGGATGTAGCTGTCGATCGCCCCCTCGTCGAAGTGATCGAGCAGCAGCTCTTTGGCCCGGAGGACGATCCGCCTCCGCTTGGTCACACGGATGTCCTCGATGGACTCGACGGTGACCCGGGCGACGCAGGGGCCGACGCGGTCGATGGTCTCAAGCGAGGCCGCCAGGATGGCGGTCTCCGCCCGATCGAGGGATGACGATATGTAGATCTCCCCCTTCGTCTCGCCCTTCTTACTGGTTATCTGGACGTCTATCCTACCGACACGTCCAGTCCGTTGCAGATCTCGCAGATCGAGGTCTTCGCCGAGCAACCCTTCTGTCTGGCCGAAGATGGCGCCAACTACATCAGGTTTCTCGACCACCCCCTCTGCCTGCAAGGTAAGGTGAATGAGATACTTGGTCGTATCAGGTGAATACACGCGATGACACCCCCATGTCTTCTGCCGGAAACTGACCGCTTGAACATAGGTACCACTATTTATCACAGAGCCCCTACTTAAATACGCACCCCGGCCCGATCGGGCACGGGCGGGGTGCCGGCGGAAGCGGTTTGAACCGGGATCCGGCGGGTCGCGGAACCGCCCCGGATACGTGAAACGAACCCATCATCTCGATCGATTCCCCGGGTGGTTTCCCCTTAGCGAGGTCATTTATAGTCGGCCCTCCAGACTCACTAGCGAGACTGCGGGCCGACCTGACGCCAGGGGTTCACCGGTTCCGCCTGCCGGAGATCAGCCGTGCGACCAGTGACGATATCCGTTCTCCTCCTCCTCCTCACCCTCCCCGCCTTCTGCCTGGTCCAGGGCGCCGTCCCGGAGGCCGGGGACGGAGTGCCAGCCATCCCTCCCGACGCGACGGCCCCCCCGGTCGTCCCGGACCCCTCCACCAGCTCCTCGCCGCTCGCGGCGAGGGCGGTCGACACTTCCCCCCCCACGATCGCCGGCGTGCCCGCTCCGGGCGGCGATCCGGACGGGCTCGGCGAGACGGCCGGCGGATCGACGGCACGTCCGACGACCCCGCGGTCAACCGTCACGACCGATCGCCCGGCAAGCCCCGTGATCACCGCCACTATTCCCGCGACCTCGACCACGACCGCAGCCCCGACCCCGGTCACCTCCCGGGTGCCCACCTCCGCGACGGGGACACCGCTCCCGCCCACCGGGGAGACGACGGCGGCAACGACCACGACCCCCGCCCCGCGCTCCCCTGTCTCGACCCCGCTCCCCCCCGACGCGGTTACGCCCCCGGACGGAGCGGAGACCGCCACCCTCCCCGCGACCCTCCCGCCGGAGACGGTGATCGAGGAACGGGTCGAGACGCTCGATCTCGACCCTGGGCTCCCCCCCTACACCGGCGCGACCCCGATCCAGACCGACACGACCGTGAGCGAGACCTCCGAGCCGACACCAACGTTCGAGCCCCCCGCAGCCATTCCGAACGAGACGGCGGCTGAACCCCCGGTGACGGCGCCGCCCGCCACGGTCGACGGGATCCCGTCGTTCACGTTCGAACTCCCGCCCGGCGCCTACGAGGTCGAGCCTGTCCCGACCCGGACCGAGACGGCGGTGCCGGTCTCGACCGCCGAGCCGGGCGAGGCGAGCGGCTCGTCGCTGCCGCAGCGGTGGCTCGCCTACCTCCTCTTCGTCGTGCTCGGGATCGCCGGCGTCGCGGGGGTTGCCCTGATCGGCTCGCGCCTCGGTCGGCGCCGGGGAGCTCAGGGGACCCCGGAGCCGGGTCTGCCAGGTGCCCCGGGCTCTCCACCGCCTGGCCGCACCGGAGTCCGTTCCCTGCTTGCCGGGGGGTACGACCTCCCGGAGGACGAGCAGGTCCTGATCGACCGGATCCTGGCGTTTGCCCCCGGGACGATGCCCGTCGAGCGGCTCGGGCGCACACTGCTCGATCTGGAGGCGTCGGCCAGGGAGCGTGCCCGCGACAGCTCGCTCAGGCTCGGCCGGCTGATCGACCTCTCGGGCCTCCCGTCGCTCCCGGTCCCGGACCACGCGGCACGCTGGTCCCGTGCGCACGGTTTTCGGGTCCTCTCGGTCGACGACACGGGGATGGCCCTCCTCGTGCCATCCCTGCCGGGCACGTCCCGCACCGATCTCGGCGTCCTGCCGGTGGAAGAGATGGTCGAGGGAACGAGCCCGATCCCGATGACGATCCCCCCCGCCGCCCAGCGGTCCTGAGGCGCGCATACCGAATCCTCGAACCCGGCGGGAGCGGACGCACCCTCGTGTCTCGCCACCCGGCGAGACGGGCTAGAGCTCGACTCTCGTCACCACGCCGTGGATACGGTTCGCCGGCAGCTTGTAGAACTGGACGAAGGACGGCGAGAGCCGTTTAATGAGGGAAAAGACCTTCCAGACGAGGTTCGTCGAGACGATCTCGTCGAGGCCGTAGAAGATCGTCTTCTCGTCGAGCCCCGCCTCCCGGAAGAGAGTGACGACGTCGAGCAGCTCCAGGTACCCCGACCGTATCTCCAGGAGCCTGATGCCTGGCGCAGGGCTCTTCCGGAACTCCCACGAGATGCCGAACGGCCGATCGAGTGTGCGGATCGAGACCAGCACGTTGTCCTCGTAGATGATGTTGTTCTCGAAGACGGTCAGCCCGACGTACGGCGGGACCTGCTGGAAGTCGCGCGTGAAGAAGAGGGCGGTCCCCTCGAGCTTCGGCTTGGAGGCGTACACCTCGCGGAAGTCGTTCAGGAATGGCTGGAACGGGCGGGGCTGGAGGCGCTCGTAGATCCGCTTCTGTCCGGTATGGAAGATCATGATGATTGCGAAAGGCACGGCGGCGATCACGAGCGACCAGTACCCGCCCGCCGGGAACTTCGAGAAGCTCGCGAGAAGGAACGCGAAGTCGACCATCGTGATGCCCAGGGCGACGAGCGCCTTCCCCGCGTGGCCGCGCAGGTAGAGGATGGTGGTGATCAGGATGCCGGTCAGGGCCATGTCCCCCGTGACCGCGAGGCCGTAGGCGGCCGCCAGGTTCGACGATGCCCGGAAGATGGCCATGACGAGCAGGACGGCGATGAGCAGCACCCAGTTGATCGCGTCGATGTAGATCTGCGAGCGCAGCTCGCTCGAGGTGTAGTCGATCTTGATCATCGGCAGGAGGCGGGTCGTGATACCCTGGTAGACGATCGAGAAGATCCCGCTGATCATCGCCTGGGACGCGATCACCGTCGCGGCGATCGAGAGGACCAGGAGGGGGATGTAGAGGATGGGGGCCTGCGCGTAGAACATCTCGAAGAGGAGGTTGCCCGACTGCTGGTGCCGGAGCAGGAACGCCCCCTGCCCCAGGTAATTGATCACGAGGGCCCCGAAGACGAAGACCCATGCCCTCCGGATCGGGGCCCGTCCGAGGTGGCCCATGTCGGCGTAGAGTGCCTCTCCACCCGTTGCGCAGAGGATCACCGACGCGAGGACGAAGAACCCGGCGATGCCGTGGGTGGTCAGGAACGAGAGGGCGGCGAGGGGGTTGAACGCGGCCACCATGAACGGCGCCTGGACGAGGGAGACGAGGCCGGAGAGGGTCAGCACGCCGAACCAGACGGCCATGATCGGCCCGAACGTGAAGGCGACGCGCTCGGTTCCACGGCGCTGGAACGAGAAGAGGAGTATGGCGATAACACCCGCTATCAGGATGAGGCTCGACTCCTGGAGCCCCTCGAGCCCGGGGATCAGCTCGAGCCCCTCGACGGCCGAGAGGATGCTGATCGCGGGGGTGATCACTCCGTCGCCGATCAGGAGGGAGATGCCGAGTATGGTCATCAGGGTGACGGCACTCGCCGCGCGACCCTTCTTCAGGAGCGGGATGAGCAGCTCGCGGAGCACGATCGTCCCGCCCTCGCCCTTCTTTCCGAGGCTCATCGCGAGCCACGCGTACTGGCCGGTAATGATCAGCACGAGGGTCCAGATGATCAGGGAGAGGACGCCGATGATGTTCTGCTCGGTGACGGGAGTCGCGAGGAAGATGACGGCCAGCGTGTAGATCGGGCTCGTCCCGATGTCGCCGAAGACGAGCCCCATCGCCTTGACGACACCCCGGAACTTCGTATCGGCCCCATGATCCGCCATCAGATCTCCCCAAGCCCGCGCTCCCCGGCGGGAGGTGCGGGGCGTCCCCTGACGCTGTTCCTGTACCTATTCCTGAGCAGGCTATTAATACCCGATCCGCCGGAACGGCTCCATCCTCGCCCCGTCGGGGGCCTGCCGCACCCCCCGGCCCGTGCACGGCGTTCCCCCTCCATCGCCGCCTTCTGATACAAAATCGATTATTTTAACCTGATGTGCGACCCCCCTGGAGACGAAACGGCGGTCCGCCTGTCGATTACCGTCGGCCGTACCGAAGCGTTTTGAGAAGGTTTTTAAAGAAAGAGTGCAGATTTCTGAGAGGTATCTTACAGCTGTATCATGCGTAACGAACCATTACGAGTAGGTGACTCATGAGAATTACAAAGCCTCTGGCACTGTTCTTCATGCTCTCCCTCGCAGTCGTTGGACTGGCGGGGGCCGCGGGCATAGGAACATTCACGATCGAGCAGACGAAGTCTGCCGACGTCGGCCAGATCGGCATCGCAACCCTGTACGTTGACAACACGTGGCAGCCGCTGGCTGACGACGTGTGGGTCAAGGTATCGTGGGACGGCGCCGTTCTGGGATACGTCAGCGCTGACTGGAAGGTCGGTACCTCCCGAGATGCGCAGCTGACCGACAACGAACTGTTCATCAAGGTCGCTGACTGGACGAACAAGTTCGAGAACGGCAAGATCGCCATCGTCGACCTGTACTTCCAGGGCAAGACGCAGGGCTCCTCGCCGATGACGATCACGGTGGACCACGTCCGGTCCCACGAGGGGACCAGCACGGCGATCGCCGCCGACCTGACGCAGTCCGCGGTCGCGACGCCCGGCACCTTCACGGTCGCCGCCGGCAACGGTGGCGTCGTCCCGACGG
>JAAYEG010000049.1 GCA_012728895.1 Methanospirillum sp.
CGGGCGGCGACAGACGAGACATCCTCGCCACGGTGATAGGAAGAGACAATCGCTTCGGGATCGTCAGCCGCCAGCTTCTGCATACACCCCGTCTCATCGGGTGTCAAGTAATTATGAGATCCTACACAACGCCGGGACTCCGGGCCGTCCCGCCCGGACCCGCCCCACCCAGGCACGCCCCCCGTCCGTACCCAGCGCTCGGCCTCGGCCCCGTCCTGCGTTTCGCCACGGGGGGAGATGGTGCGCCCCGGGACCAGCAGGGGTAAATACGATGTGACGCGACCACCCCGATGGGAGAACCGCCCGTGCCGCCGCTGATCGACTTTCTCAGCCCCCTCCACCACGGCGTCTGGGAGGTGACCGTCCCCAAGAGGGACGTCACCGAGCCGCTCATCCCTCCCTGGAAGCCGTCGCCGGTCAACGTCCCCTCCCCCGGGACGATCGCCAGCTACCGAAACGGCCAGTACCACGCGCACGAGACCGGCGACGACTACCGGGTGCACCTGGACCGCTACGACCCCAAGAGCCACCCGGTCATGCACCTGGTCTCCGACGCCCCCCTCGCCCTGATGCTGGTCGAGACCATGGTGACCCTGGTGGTCACAGCGAAAGATGCCCGGAGCCGTGACCCCGCCGCGCGGCTCCTCGACCTCCGCATCTCTGCCTGGATGCGGCTCGCCCTCGGCGGACTGGTCCTCGCGCTCGGGACGGTGATGCTCCTGCTCGCGCTCGGCACCCCGGGGATCCTCTTCAGGGCGATCATCCCCGCGCTCGTGGTCGCCGCCGGGCTCCTGATGCTCGCGAACGGCGGGCGGCTGCATGTCGGGGGCGGATCGGGAACGCGACAGATCACCGGCGGGCTCGCCCTCGTCGCCGGCGGGATGCTCATGTCCCGCTTCTGGCAGTTCTACCTGGTACTCATCCTGGTCCTGCTGGCGACGTGGAGCCTCTCGAGCGCGGCCGTGATGCTCTACAGTGTCGTCCGGGAGCGGGGCCGGGTCCCACAGGGGCTCGTCTTCACGACCGTCATCGGGCTCGCCTCGCTTCTCCTGGGCGCGATGGTCTTCACCAACCCGACCCGGCTGATTGGGGTGCTGGTCCTCCTCCTTGCCGTCATCGCCCTCCTTGTCGGGGCGCTCCTGGTGGTCGACGGCATCGGCATGCGGCACGCGTCGGGGCTGATCGGCGCGGAAGAGACCGGGGTGCCGCCCTCAGCCGGCGCCTAGGCGAGCCTCGCAGGCCCGGCAGAGCATCTTCCGCTTCCGGTCGAGCTCGTCGAGCGACCGGGGCGCGAACATCACGCACTCGGGCTCGGGGCAGTGCTCGAGCCCGACGAGGTGGCCGATCTCGTGCGCCCCCTCCTTCGCGATCCGGTCGACCAGGGCGTCGTCCGAGGGCTCGCGGCCGTACCAGCCGTTCTGGAGCCGGACAGTCGAGACGACCGCCGTTCCACGCTGCGGACGGGCCAGGCCGAAGACCGCCTCGCCTCCCGGCGCGACGATCTCGTCCGGCACCACGAGCAGAATCGGGCCGTGCAGCCCTTCCCGCCGCCTCACCGCCTCGAGGCAGGTGAGCAGGGAGGAGGCGCTGTACTCTCGCCGAAGCGGGTCGAAGCCGGTCAGCAGCAGCCCGTTCGTCTCGACAAGGTCGCCCTCGATCCCGAGGATCCCCTCGATCCGGCGCTGCACCGGGCGCTGGAGCCCGGCGGGCGAGCGGTGATCCCAATAGAGGGCGAAGCGCATACTCTTCTGTGTGACGGGCGAGAGGATTAAACGGATCGAACGGGCGGTCGGGACCTGGATCGGCTCGCACTACCGCGACGCGGTCGAGGTCGGGATCGGCTCGAACACGACTGCGGCCGTGACCGCGTCCGCCGCGGGGTGCCGGGTCCGTGCCGTCGACCTGCGGCCCTGTGCCACCGCCGCGGTTCCGTTCGCGCGCGACGACGTCTTCGCCCCCGACCTGGCACTCTACCGCGGCGCGGACCTCGTCTACGCCGTCCGGCCGGGGATCGAGATGGTGCCCGCGCTGGTCGAGCTCGCCCGGGCGGTGGGCTGCGACCTGGTCGTCTGCCACCTGGGCGATGAGTGCTGGCAGGACGGCGGCGAGCGGATCGACGCTGACGGCGTCCGGCTCCACCGCTACCACCGCGGTTCTTCAGAACAGGGTTGACTGGGACGGATGGGTCTCGGGCGGCGGCGGGGGGGCGCTCCCGTCCTCCCGCTCTTTCGCCGGGCGCCGGCGCGGCTTCTCGGCCCGATCGGCCTCGCGGCGCTCCTTCGCGAGCCGCGCGACCGTCCCGTTCGCCAGCTCCCGGTCGTCCAGGAGGAGCCCGAGCTCGTCGGCGTCCAGGTCGAGCGCCCGCGCGACCGGGACGGGGTCGATCGCGGCGAGACGCCGCGCCGCCTCCAGGTAGTACTCCCGCAGGTCGGCCCGGGAGACGCCCATCCAGGCCCCGAGCTTCCGAAAGAGCGACGCCCGTGCAGACCTGCGCCGCCTGGCCTGGGCCATCCAGCGCCACCGCCCCGGCGACGAGAGCCGGCTCCGGACCCCTGCGCCGCCGGCGGCGGCAGCCGTCCCGAGCACCGCGAGCGCGGTCGCGTAGCGCCAGAGGGTGTAGTGCTGCCTCCGGAACGTCCGTGCGATCGCGAGGTCGGCCGCCGCCAGCGCGGGGTAGGCATCGCACCGGGCCTCCTGCGGGAGCTGGGAGAGCGCCTCCTCGAGCCAGGCGACGATCGCGTCCGGCCTGTCGTCGACCTCCCACGCGAGGGCCATCAGCTCCCGGTCGGGCCGATCGCGGAGGACCGCCCCCACGAGCTCGAAGATCGTCGCCCGCTCGTCTTTCTGCGAGGTCGCGATCGCCTCCCCGTCCAGGGACGACCGCCCGATCGCGGCCGCCTGGAGCATCGTGACGGCGGCGCGCAGGTCTCCGCCGGCGCTCTCGGCGACGAGCCGGAGGGTGTCCTCGTCGCACGAGAGCCCCTCCTCCCGGCAGATCTCGCGGAGGCGCGGGACGATCGAGCGGGCGGCCAGCGCGCGGAACTGGACGGGTTCGGTCCGTGAGCGCAGCTCGGCGGGAACCCCGTAGAGGTCGTTGGCGATCAGCAGCACCGGCTGGCGCGCGGACTGGACCAGGTCCGCGATCGCCCGCGCCCCGCCCTTGTCGGCGGTCCCGTGGAGGTTGTCCGCCTCGTCGATCAGGACCAGCCGCCTCCCGCCTCCGAAGAGGCTGCCGGTCATGGCCGACTGCCCCGCGATCCGCTCTATCGCCGCCCTCGTACGCTGGTCCGAGGCGTTCAGTTCGACCACCTCCCAGCCCATGTCGCCGGCGAGCGCCAGCGCGGACGAGGTCTTGCCCGTGCCCGGTTTCCCGTAGACCAGGAGCGGGCGGTCGCCAGGCTCCCAGCCCGAGGCCCACGCGACCATCTGCCGAACCGCGGGCCCGTTGCCGACGATCTCGTCGAGACGCCGCGGTCGGTACCGCTCGGTCCAGTCCATCACTACTGATCAGGCCGGACATCAAATAAATTATCAGCGATGAGGCAGTACCCTTTAGAACAGGAAGGTCGCCAGCGTGGAAGGATCGCAGCCGACAGCATTCATCGCAGAACGGATACGGGCCTACGAGGGTGTGCGTCGGAAGCACGCCATCGGCGACCTGGTCAGGGCGTTCACGACCGACTCGCCGGACGTCCTGGCGGACTTCGGCGAGGACGCCGCCGTGATTCGGAACGGGGAGAACGCCCTGCTGCTAGCGGCGGACGGGATCTGGTCCCGCCTGATGGAGGCGGACCCGTACTGGGCGGGCTACTGCGCCGTGCTCGTGAACATCCACGACATCGCGGCGATGGGCGGGCGTCCTCTTGCGATGGTGGACGTCCTCTCGATCGCCGACCGGGCCATCTGCGACCAAGTCCTCACGGGGATGCGGGAGGCCTCGAACCAGTTCGGCGTCCCGATCGTCGGCGGCCACCTCCACCCCGACACCCCTTACTCGGTGATCGACGTCGCGATCCTTGGGGTGGCGCGGCTCGACGCGGTGATCTACAGCCACACGGCGCGGGAGGGGGACGCCGTGATCGCGGCCATCGACCTGGACGGCCGGGTCCATCCCTCCTGTATCCTGAACTGGGACTCGGTCACAATGAAGCCGGACCGGGTGGTGCGCGACCAGATCGACTGCCTCCGCGGGCTCGGGGAGGCGGGGCTGGTCTCGGCCGGCAAGGATATTTCGAACCCCGGGCTGGTCGGGACGCTCGGGATGCTCCTGGAGGTCTCGGGCCTCGGGGCCGAGATCGATGTCGACCGGATCCCCGTCCCCGACCTGGAGGCCCACGGGATCACGTTCGACCACTGGGTCCGGATGTACCCCGGGATGGGCTTCGTCCTCACGGCCGACCCCGCGTCGACCCCCGAGGTCTGCTCGCGGTTCGAGGCGGTCGGGATGACCGCCCGGGAGATCGGGCGGGTCGACAGCTCCCGGCGGCTCTCGCTCGTCGGCAAGGACGGCGAGGCGACGGTCTTCGATCTGGCCGACAACGGGATCATGTGCCTCAAGGGCCGGGGCGACGGGCCGTGATCCTGGGGATCGGCGTCGCGAGCGGGGCCGACCTCGAGACGGCCCGGCGGGGCGCCGACGACCTCCCCCCGGGCGTCCTCGTCCGCTACTACTGCCCCGCGGGCGTCGCCCACGACGACGCGCCGTCGTGCGCCTGTTCCGGGGATCCGGCCGCGGCCCTGGTCGGGGACCTGGTCGGGGAGAGGATCGATGGCGCCGTGCGCGGCACCCTCCCCGCGAACCGGACCCTCCGGCTCCTCCGGGAGGCGACCGGGGTCGGGCACCTGGAGCGGGTCGCCCTCATGGAGACCCGGGACGGCCGGCGCTTCCTGCTCGCGCCGGTCGGCGTCGACGAGGGCTGGACGGTGGCCGAGAAGGTCTCGCTCATCGGTCGCGGGCGGGAGCTCGCCCGGCTCTGCGGCCTTCCCGCCGACGTGGGCGTCCTCTCCGGCGGGCGGCTCGGGGATATCGGGCGCCACCCGGCCGTGGACCGGTCGATGGCGGATGCCGAGCTCGCCGCCCGGCTGGGCGACGGGGTCCACTGCGAGATTCTGATCGAGGAGGCGGTCGGGCGGTGCGGACTCGTGATCGCGCCCGACGGGATCTCGGGTAACCTGGTCTTCAGGACCCTGGCGTACATCGGCGGCGGATTCGGACACGGCGCGCCCGTTACCAATATCCGGCCGGTCTTCGTCGATACTTCGCGCGCCTCTCCCGGGTTCGGCCGGGCGCTCGTGCTCGCCGCACGCCTCGTCGGGTCCAGGTCCGGGCGATTTCCGGCGCCCGATTGAAAATCGGGAACCGGGTAATCCCGGTTTCGCTTTTAATGCCGGAGAGGCCCGCGATCCCGGTATGCATCGAAATCCCCCGGCTATTGGGGGATCTGAGCACGATCCGGAGGGATAATCTCGAAATATTTAAATCTCCTCTCACGGATCTCTCTTCCGAGGTTGAACAGCGTTATGGCTGATTTACCGATTGCTGCAGTTGTCCGTATTGCCAAGAAGAGCGGCGCCGAGCGCGTCGGCTCCGACGCGGCGGGTGCGATCGTCGAGAAGGCCGAGGCCTACATCGGCTCACTGACCAAGGAGGCCAACCGCCTCGCCCAGCACGCGGGTCGAAAGACGATCAAGGAAGAGGACGTCGAGCTGGCGGCGAAGTCCGCCTGAATCCCGGTTCCCCCCCTCTTTTTCAGAAGACTCCCTTTGTGCTCGGGACGCTCTCGTCCCCCGGTTCCTGCGCTACGGCGCTCCGCAGCGCGACTCCGAACGCCTTGAAGACGGCCTCGGCCCGGTGGTGGTCGTTCCTCCCGTACGCCTGGACGTGGGCCGTGATCCCGGCCTGGTGGCAGAGGGACTCGAAGAAATGTTCCACGAGCGTCGTGTCGATGCCCCCGACCGTCTCCGCGGCGAAGGGAACGTCGAAGACCAGGAACGGCCGGCCCCCGCAGTCGAGAGACACCGTGGCGAGCGCCTCGTCCATCGGCACGGACGCAGACGCGAACCGCCGGATCCCGCGCCCCTCGCCCAGGGCGCGGGCGAGCGCCCGCCCGAGCACGATCCCGACGTCCTCGACCGTGTGGTGCGCGTCCACGTCCAGGTCCCCCGAGGCCTCGACCTCCAGGTCGAAACGGCCGTGCCGGGCGAAGGCGGTGAGCATGTGGTCCAGGAACGGAAGGCCGGTCCTGAGGCCGACCTTCCCGGTCCCGTCCAGATCGATCGCGACGCGGACGGCGGTCTCGGTCGTGGACCGGCGCTGCTCCGCCCGCCTCACGCAACCGCCTCCAGCGCCTCTGCGAGCGTGATCCGGCCGGCGTAGAGGGCCGAGCCGAGGACCGCGCCGCCGGCCCCGAGGTCCCTGAGGAGGGCCAGGTCAGCGGCGGAGGAGACACCGCCCGCGACCACCACGGGGCACGGGACGGACTCGATCAGCGCGCGGACGGGTTCGGGGTCGATCCCCTGCTGGAGCCCCTCGACCCCGACGTTGGTGTAGAGGAGCGAGCCGGCCCCCATCTCGACGAAGACCTCGGCCCAGCGGAGGTAGTTGCCCCGCGTCTCGCGCCAGCCGGCCACCGCGATCTCGCTCCCCCGCGCGTCCACGCCCGCCATCACCCGCTCGGGGCCGTATTCGCGCGAGAGCCAGCGGATCGCGTCGGGGTTCTCGACCGCGTGCGTCCCCAGGATGACGCGAAAGACCCCCGCGTCGAGCCAGCCCGCCGCGTCCTCGAGCGACCGAATGCCGCCGCCGAGCTCGACCGAGACCCCCGTCTCGGCCACGAGCCGCCGGACGACCCCGGCGTTCGCCCGGGCCTCGCCGAAGGCCCCGTCCAGGTTGATCACGTGGAGCCAGCGGGCCCCCTCGTCGCACCAGCGCAGGGCGCAGGCGAGGGGATCGCCGTACCCGGTCGCTTGCGAGCGCTCGCCCTGCACGAGCTGGACGCACTCGCCGCCCATCACGTCCACTGCCGGAAGGACCTCCATTGGGATCAGCGGATCATTCGTTCTATGGATATAACAAGGATGTCCTTTGCGCCCGGGGCGAGGGGGAGACAGTCGAGGCGATGGCGGTCGACATGGCCGGCACATTGAGGAGGATGGTGGTGCCCTCCCAATTACGGTCCCGACGTGTCGGTCCTCGCTCCGTCTCCCCACCAGGCTGGGTCGATGAAAGGGGGATGATGGTGCCATTCGCGCCGGGGCCCTGCCCGGGCGGCAGCGACAGGCCTGGCGTGCGACCCTCCGTTCCCTTCCGTACCGACCCCCCCGGGCAGCTCCCCGGTTCCCGCCGTCAGCGCGCCATCTGGTCCATCGCAGCGGTGACCGCCAGGACGAGTGCGTCGTTCTGCCCGGGGGCGATCTCCACGCCATAGGTGTCCCGGATCCGGAACCACCGCTTGGAGACCTCGGCGACCTTCTCGTTCCCACTCTCGATGTGGTACTCGTGGTCAAGGATGTTGCCCTGGATGGTCCAGTCCTCGCCTCCGGCAACGTTCACCGTCCACCGGTCCCGGAGGGGCGAGATGAGGGCCTTCTTGATCGTTGCCGCCGTACCGCCGCCGGCGTTCTCGATCTCCATGGTGTCCTTGATCCTGAGCATCCGCTCCTGGATGCTGAAGAGATCCCGTCCGGTGGCATCCTGGAGGACCAGGGTATTGCGCACGCGGAGCGCTTTTCCGTCCACCTTGAAGGCTCTATTCCCGGTGTTATCCTCGATCCAGAAGTCGTCCTCGATATCGACGAGCTTCTCTCTCATCCGGTACTTGTGGCCACCCTCGCCCTCGCCTTTGCGACCGAGCAGCCCCCCTCGTTGTTCTCTCCGTCCGAGAATGGTATCGACCTCCTGTTGCCAGCAGGCTTATCTCCTCGTTTCGAGGGCAGATTCCCCTCATCCATTCACGTATTTATATGTTCCGAATTTATATTGACTGCCAGGCAGCGGCCCTCGTGTGTGCGGTCGGGGCGCAGATGGGCTGCCCATTTCAGATATACCGCACCGAATGCCGAAGAGCCGATCAGGCGCGGTCCGCCTGACCCCCTAACAGGCCCGGGAGCGGGATCTCGGCACGGCTCAAGAGATGCCGGGTCACGACGGCCCCGCGCTGGAGCGGGCCGTCGTGGCCATGGTCGTGGTCGGTCAGTATGCACGAGGGGCAGGGTTTCAGGCGGGATAGCCCCTACAACCGTTTCGCGAGTGGGGCCCGGGACGCGTCGAGATACAGCGCCGAACGATACATCGCTCGCTATGCCGATGCGTCCGGATCCCCGTCGTCGGCGTCGTGCAGCACGAGGTGGCTGTTGACGGCGAGCGAGCCCGGGAATGGCTCGTCTTCGAAGAGACCCTTCGCGACGAGGTCGTCGAGGGTCTCCCGGTACTCTCTCTCCATCTCAGCCTGTTTCCGCTCCCGATCACCGGGGATATTCGGGTTATACCCGCCCATCGAGCAGAGCTCGGGCAGACCGATGAACTCGCCGTCATCGTAGATCCGGCCATGGTCATCGCCCATCCGGTGGTAGGCGTAGTACTCGAGATACTACCGGCCGTCCTCCTCGTCGAAGACATAGTAGAGTCGGCCGCTGCGAGCGTAGGGCATCGATCCCTTTCGGCGTTCGCGCGGGTTCACCTCGGGCAGGCGCACATCAAAACTCGATAACTCCCTGATGAACGTCTCCTGTGCACGCTCCAGCGACGGCTTGCTGTCTGTCATTACCGGGTGTCGCCTACTGTTCATGAATCTTGGCGTCCCGAGGCATCCCTGTCTCGGGTGCCCGCGGGACGCTTCGTCTCGAGGACCATTCCGTGGCCAACGGATAGGGAGAGACCAGCCCGCGGCATGCGGATCCGGCATGAGCGCGCAGGACCTTTACCCGGGGGTTTCAGACTGGCCTTGTTGATGGACTGCGCTCAGCAGCGTTCTCCTCTCACAGTGGGGAACGAGCTCCGTCGGACTCCTCTACGGCGAGGAAGAGACGGCCGCGAGACTGCCGGAGAAGAGATGAGGGTCGGGGCGGACTACCGCCCCACGCTGGACTCCAGGCCCGTAACCGTACTAACTCGCCCTGAACTGGGTCCACTCCCCGGCGAGTCGCCCGTCCTTGAACCGGAACAACGAGATCGCCCTGAACTGGACCTTCTGGCCCGTCGGTGGAATTCCCATCATCTCACCGGTGAGCGTGCCCGTGGCGGCCCAGCGTGCCGCCACCTCGTCGCCCTCCGCGATCATGTCCTCAATGACCATTTTGAGATCGGGTGCTGCCGTGCGGTACATATTCACGAGCGCGCGGAATCCCTCTTTTCCCGGCGGGATGCCCGGCGGGTCGTACACCTGGTAATCATCCGCCACCAGCTCGTCGATGGCCTGGAGGTCGCCCCTGTTCATAAACTCCTCGAAAACACGCCTGACGGCTTCCTTGTTCTCCTCGGTCGACATGGTCTTCCTCTCTGGCATCACACCTTTCACGGATTGAAGAACGGGTAAGGACGCGATGTCGAGCGAGTATCAGTCGATATAAAAAAAATATTATGTATTGTATTCTATTGATTATTGTGATATTTCCTCACAGCCTCCGGGGTCGTTCGCCTCGGAAGAGGTTGAGGGTCGTCGGCACCGTCGCCCCGGCGGATACTTCCCCGGCGCCCGCCGTCTCCCCGTGACGATCAGCGGATCATCCGCTCGATGGATATCACGAGGATGTCCTTTGCCCCGGCACGCTTGAGACGCGGGATCAGGCCGTAGACCTCGGTCTCGGCCACCACGGCGTGGACGGCGACCGCGTCGTCCCGCGAGGCCACCGGCATCACTGTCGGCCCGCCGAGGCCCGGGAGGACCTCCTCGACCTCGGCCAGGTGCGCCCGGTCCACGTTCATCATCAGGTAGCATTGCCCCCGGGCCAGGACCACGCTCTCGAGCGCCATCACCAGCTCGCCGATCTTACCCGCTTTCTCCCGCACCGCGGCCGGGTTGCCTATCAGGCGCGTCGACGATCTGAGGACCTCCGCCACTACCCGGAGCCGGTTTGTGCGAAGCGTCGTGCCCGAGCTCGAGAGGTCCAGGATGGCGTCCGCGATCCCGAGATGGGGCGCGAGCTCGCAGGCCCCGGCCACGGGCACGAGCTCGACCGCGACGCCCGCATCGGCGAAGTAACGCGCCGCCAGGTTCGGGAACTCGGTCGCGACACGCGCGCCTGCAAGGTCCTCCGGGGCCCGCACGCCCGACTCCTCGAGGACGGCGAGCACGAGGGTCGCCCTCCCTATGTTGAGGTCGAGCAGGTCCTCGACCCGGACACCCCGCTCCTCCACCATGTCGAAGCCCGTGATCCCCAGGTCCGCCGCGCCGGAGGCGACGTAGGCGGGGATGTCGATCGGCCGAGCGAACAGGAGCTCGACCCCCGGGTCGAGGGTCCTGGCGAAGAGCCGGCGGTCCCCGCTCCCGGTGACGTGCAGCCCGCTCCTCTCGAGCAGGTCCATGATCGGATCGGCGATCCGCCCCTTGTTCGGGACCGCCAGCCGGACCCCGTCAGAACGTCGTGTACTCTCCACTGATGACCTTCTCGGTGACGCAGGTGATCTCATCGAGCTCCCCGTCGACGATCTCCTCGAGCGAACGCCGGACCTTGTCGAACGCAACCCCGGCGCGGGGCAGCACCTGGACGGAGGCGACGAGCGGGTGGTCGATCGGGTGGCCGATCTGAGAGAGAAGCCTGACATAGCACTCCTCGATCCCGTCGACCTGCTCCACGCAGGCGTTCGCGATCTGGGAGGAGAGAATGTTGTAGATCTTCCCGATGTGGTTGATCGGGTTCTTGCCCGAGGTGGCCTCCATCGACATCGGCCGGTTCGGCGTGATCAGCCCGTTCGCCCGGTTGCCGCGCCCCACGGAACCGTCATCGCCCATCTCCGCCGAGGTCCCGGTCACGGTGAGAAAGACCGAGCAGTTCTCCAGGCTGTCGGCCGTGTTGACGTGGGCCTCGCAGGCCCGGGAGGTGTACCGGCGGCAGAGGGCCTCGATCTCCTCCTTCATGAATGCCTTCGTATCCATGTACTCGTCGAGCCCGGCGCAGTGGCGGTCGACCATCGCGCAGCCGATCGTGAGAGTGATCCGGTCGCCGTCCCGCAGCCCCATCACCTTGACGTCCTGGCCGATCATGTGTCGGCGCTTCGAGAGGTCCTCGTCGATGTACCGGCTCACCTCGCGGACGATCGTCTCGGTCTCGGAGAAGGGGGCGTGCCCGACGCCGAACGAGGTGTCGTTCGCGCGGGGCACGTGCGAGTCGCAGGGCCGGAAGACGTCCTGGAGGTCGGTCGAGCCGACGCCGATCCGGCAGTCGACGATCAGGTCCCGCTCGTGGTCGAGGTGCGGGATGGTCCGCCGCAGGTGGTCGTGCGCGGCCTCGACCGCTATCGCGTCGGTCGGGAAGGTGATCCCCTCGAACTCCTTGGTGGCCCGGCCCACGAGCAGGACGTAGATCGGCCGGATGACGCGCCCGCCGCCGAATTTCGGCCGGGACTCGCCCGCGACGATCTCGCCCTGGTCGGTATTGTGGTGGAGGTAGGCGCCGGCCTCCTCCATGTAGGCGCGGCAGAGCGCGCGACTGATCGACTCGGCGATCCCGTCGGCGATGCTGTCGGGATGGCCGATCCCCTTGCGCTCAACCAGTTCGATACGCTGCTGCTCCAGCGGGACCTGGTTCAGGGCCTCGACACGAATGTTCCTGCTCATGAGATCCCTCAGCGGCCGCGGCGGCCGACGGGCCGGCGCGGCTGGTGATCATTAGAGATCTGCACGCAACCGATTAATAATATGGGAAGGGGAGCTCAACCGGTCCTCTCGAACGGAACCCGGACGCCGCAGGCGTCGCGGGTGTGGCGCCCGAGCTCGCTGCGCGCGACGATCGGGCCGGGAAAGACCGGGCCGTCGCGGCAGACGCAGAGCCCGTCCGGGTCGATGGCGCACGACCCGCAGACCCCGACCCCGCACTTCATGTAGCGGTGGAGCGAGAAGAACGCCCGCCCGAGCGCCCCGGCCCTCGCGAGCCGCTCCAGGACCGCAGCCATCATCGGCTCTGGCCCGCAGACGCAGATCGCCGTGTAGTCGCCGGGGTCGACCTCGTCGAGCAGGTCCGCGACGTAGCCCGGGAGCCCGGCCGTCCCGTCGTCGGTGGCGAGCCGCAGGTCCGTCCCGGCGGCGAGCCTCTCCCGGAACGGGAGCTCGGCTGCCGTCCGGGCCCCCAGGAGGAACGTCTTCACCCGCCCGGTCGCGGCAAGCGGCAGGAGCGGGGCGGCGCCGATGCCGCCCGCGATCGCGAGCAGGTCGTCCCCCGGGGGGAACCCCCTCCCGAACGGCCCCCGCAGCCCGATCCGGGCCGCGGGACGCATGTCCGCGAGCGCGGCGGTCGCGTCTCCGACCCGCTGGACGGAGATCGAGTCGGCGGAGGAGAGCGCCATCGGGATCTCGTCGACCCCCGGGACCCACACCATCACGAACTGGCCGGGGTCGAACCGGAAAACCCGGTCCAGGTGAAGGGTCACGACCGACGGGGTCTCTTCCACGACCTCCCGGACCGTGACGACCGCTTGGTCACGCATGGGCGCACCCCACGATCTCGGCGGGATCGAGCCCGCCGTCCGAGTAGAGTGCGGCCCCGATCGACGCGAAGATCCCAGGGTCGTCGAGGACTGCCGATCCTACCTGGACCGCCGCGGCACCGGCCATCAGCATCTCGATCACGTCGGAAGCGCTCGAGACCCCGCCGCAGCCGATGACCGGGACCGAGACCGCCTCGTAGAGATCGTAGACGCACCGGACAGCGATGGGGAAGATCGCCCGGCCGGAGAGCCCCCCGTGGCGGTTCCCCAGGACCGGCCGGCGGAGCCCGGTCGAGATTCGCATCGCCCGGACCGTGTTGATGGCGACGAGGGCCGATGCCCCGCCCCGTTCCGCCGCCCGGCCGATCGCCGCGATGTCGGTGACGTTCGGGGTCAGCTTCACCCAGACCGGGGTCCCGAGGCCGGCCACGGCCCGGGTGCACTCCTCGACCAGCGCCGGATCGGAGCCGAGCGCGGCCCCGTACCCCTCCGCGTGGGGGCAGGAGAGGTTCAGCTCCAGCCCGGCCACGCGCCCGGCGAACCAGGATGCGACCTCGCGGAACTCCCCCGGCGACCCCCCGAAGATAGAGGCGACCACGGGCCGGCCTGCGACGACCGGGATCTCGTCCAGGAACGCCCGCGACGGGTTGGGGAGCCCCATCGCGTTCAGGATGCCGTCATGGAGCGGGACCAGGCAAGGTCCCGGGTGGCCGGGCGAGGGAACAGGCCCGATCGACTTCGTGACCACCCCGCCGGCTCCGTTCCGGAGCTGCCGGGCGAGCGAGGCGCCTGTCGTGCCGAGGATGCCGGCAGCGAGGACCAGGTGGTTGTCGAGCAGAACGCCGCCAGCCTCGACGGGCCCGGGCCGGATCGTCAGCATGCAGGAGTAGCGTCGCCCCGTGGACTCATCAGGGTTGCCCCGTTCCCCCCGTCCCCGCATTTGAATAGGCACGGGGTCTAAAAAGTACCCGCAATGACCAGGCTATGCGTGATGGGGGCGGGGCGGATCGGCGGAGAGGTGGCGTTCCTGGCGGCGGCGACCGGCCTCGTCGACGAGCTCGTGCTCCACGACGCGATCGAGCCGTTCCTCCACGCGCAGGTTCTCGACCTCCTCCACACCGGCCTCGACCTGTGGGTCACGACCGATCTCTCCGAGGCGGTCTCGGCCGACATCGGCGTCTTCGCCGCCGGCTCGCCTCGGAACCCGAACATCAAGTCCCGGGCCGACCTGCTGGCCGCGAACCTGCCCGTGGCCGACGAGTGCGTCCGCGTCCTCTCCCGGTTCCCGGGGGTCCTGGTCGCGATCACCAACCCGTCCGACGCGAACGCCTACTACATTACACGCCGATCGGGGTTCGACCGGGGGCGGGTGCTGGGCTTCGGCGGGCAGCTCGACTCCGCGCGGTTCGAGATCGCGCTCAGGGAGCGGGGGCTTTCCAGCGGCGGCACGGTCCTGGGCGAGCACGGCGACCACCAGGTCCCGGTCTTCTCCCGCTCCGCGCCGGACACCCCCGAGCCGGTGCGCGAGGAGATCCTGGCCGGGCTCAGGCGGGCCTCGATCCCCGTGATGCAGGGCAAGGGCGGCACGGTCTTCGGCCCCGCCGTCCACATCGTCAACCTCCTCCGGGCGGTCGCGGAGGACCAGCGGCGCGTCCTCCCCGTCTCGGTCGCGCTCGAGGGGGAGTACGGAATCGAGGGCTGCAGCCTGGCGGTCCCGGCTGAGGTGGGGCGCGAGGGCGCCCGACGGATCGAGGAGTGGGACCTCGACCCCTGGGAAGCTGGGAAGATGGCAAAGGCGGCGACGTTCGAGCGCTCCCTCTGCGACTGGCTGCCGATCTAGGGGCCATGGCGGGCAACTGGATCGAGTGCACGATCGCGCAGGTCGAGTACTCGGCCGGGCCGGCCGGGACGACGGTCCACGTCTTCGGCCGGGACGCTGGCCGGAACCCGGTGCACGTCCGGGTGACCGGGTTCCGCCCCTACTTCTACGTCCCCGAGGGCGAGGCGGAGGCGGCGGTCTCGACGGGGATGCTGGAGCTCGAGCCCGGGACGACCTACTCGTCGATCCGGGGCGAGCCCCTCCGGCGACTCTGCACAACCCGCCCGGCCGACGTCCGGGACCTCCGCGCGGGCTACCGTCACCACGAGGCCGATATCCCGTTCACGACCCGCTTTCTGATCGACGCGGGGCTCTACGGCGGGATCCGCGTTCCGCGCGAGGAGGTCGAGTTCTCAGAGGTGGAACCCTCCGACCTCGACGTCCCCGCCCGGATCTGCTTCATCGACATCGAGTGCGAGGACGAGCGCGGCTTTCCCGACCCGGACCGCGACCAGGTGATCTGCATCACCTGCCACGACTCGTACGACGACCACTACACCTCGTTCCTGCTCCGGCCGATCGACGGGGTGGCGGTCGATCCCGGCGGGATCGCCTCCGGGCTCACGAACGCCTGCGTCCGGTCAGACAACCACACCCTCTGCGTCTACGACTCCGAGGTCGGGCTCTTCGCCGGGCTCGCGGAGTACGTCCAGCGGACCGATCCCGACATCGTCTCGGGCTGGAACGTGGCCGAGTTCGATATCCCCTATATCGTCGACCGGATGCTCCGGCTCGGTCTCCAGCCCACCGAGGCGCTCGCGCGCCTGCCGGGTTCCGGCGGGCGCAACCCGCTCCGGGGCCGGGTTATCTTCGACCTGCTCGGGGCGTACAAGAAGGTCCACGTCCAGAAGCGCGAGTCCTACCGGCTCGACGCCATCGCGCAGCTCGAGCTCGGCGAGACCAAGGTCCGGTACACGGGCACGATCTCGGGCCTCTGGCGGCAGAACCCGGGCCTCCTGGTCGAGTACAACATCAAGGACGTCGAGCTCTGCGCCGCGCTGAACCGGAAGGACTCAATCGTCGAGTTCTACCGCGAGATCGCCCGGTACGTCGGCTGCCCGCTCGACCGCTCGTTCAACTCGAGCCAGGTGGTCGACGTCTACATCCTCAGGAAGGCCTTCGGACGGTTCGTCCTCCCGTCGAAGGGGGCAGTGGTGGCCGAGGAGTTCGAGGGGGCGACCGTCTTTGAGCCTTCGCGGGGGGTGCGCGAGAACGTGGTGGTCCTGGATCTCAAGTCGCTCTACCCGATGGCGATGATGACCATCAACGCCTCGCCCGAGACCAAGGACCCGCAGGGTGAGCTCCGGGCCCCGAACGGGGTCCGTTTCCGCGCGGAGCCGGACGGTTTGACGCGCGCCATCATCGCCGAGCTCCTGGCCGAGCGGGACGAGCGGAAGCGGCTCCGGGAGACCTTCCCGTTCGGCTCACCCGAGTACCACCTGCTGGACCTGCAGCAGAACGTGATCAAGGTCATCATGAACTCGTACTACGGGGTCTCGGGCTACGTCCGGTTCAGGCTCTATGACCGCGAGATCGGGTCGGCAGTCACCTCGGTAGGCCGGGCGATCATCGAGCACACCCGGGCTGTGATCGAGAACCTGGGCTACCGCGTCCTCTACGGCGACACCGATTCGTGCATGATCGGGATGCCACCGATGGACCGCGACGCGACGATCGCAGCGGCCCGAGCGATCGAGCAGGCGCTCAACGAGTCCTACGGGGCATTCGCCCGCGAAACCCTGAACGCGGACCGTCACTTCTTCTCGATCAAGTTCGAGAAGATCTACCGGCGGTTCTTCCAGGCCGGCCGGAAGAAGCGGTACGCCGGCCACCTGGTCTGGAAAGAGGGCCAGGACGTCGACGAGATCGACGTGGTCGGGTTCGAGCTACGCCGCTCGGACTCGCCGGCGATCACGAAAGAGGTCCAGGGCCGGGTGATGGAGATGATCCTCCGCGGCGAGGGGTACGACGCCGTCCGGGACTACCTGGGACGGGTCATCACGCGCTACCGCGCCGGCGGGTTCTCGCTCGACGAGGTCGGGATCCCCGGCGGGATCGGGAAGGCGCTTGACGCCTACGCCACGGACGACGCCCACATACGGGGCGCGAAATACGCGAACGCACACCTGGGCACATCGTTCGGCCGGGGCTCAAAGCCGAAGCGGGTCTACATCCGGTCGGTGAACGGGAAGTACCCGAAGACCGACGTGGTGGCGTTCGAGTACGAGGACCAGGTCCCCCCCGAGTTCACTGTGGACTGGGAGACGATGCTCGAGAAGACGCTCAGGCAGCCGATATCGCGGATCATCGAGGCCCTAGGGTGGGATTGGGCTGACGTCGACCCCTCGAGGACGAACCTCTCGCAGTGGGGCTTCTGAACGCCACGGCGGAGCGGCGGCGGACGGCCCGGGTATCGAGGCGCCGCGCCGGGAGTGGGGCGAGAGACGACCCGTTCTGCCCTGGCTCCCGCCGTCCCTGCGACCGCGCCCGGGGGTGAGGGAACGTCTCCCCTCCCGGACGGGACGCCGACGCCTCCCCCTGCCGGCTGTATTCCGGCGTGACCGGATCGGCGGGGGGAGACGTTTCGTGTCCCGGTTTCCGGTCTCCCTGCAGCGTTCCCTGCGGGAATCGGGGGTCCGGTACGGGCCGCCGTCAGGGGACCGGGGGGCCACAGGCCCTGCGGCGCTCCCGGTTGGTTGGATGATGGTCGGCGCATCAATCCGACACGTATAATCGTGCCGCCGGTGAAGCCTTTCTGGAGAATTTCATGCACCCATCACTCCGTTTCTGCCTGGTCCTGCTGCTCGCGACGGCCGCCGTGCTCGCAGGCTGCTCGGCCCCGACGACGGACGCCACACCGACCACGACCGCTCCCACGACCGCGTCCCCCCCCACCCAGGCAGGGAGGCTGACGCTGCTGACCGAGGAGTACCCGCCCCTCAACTACGAGGAGGACGGGGAGGTCTTCGGGATCGCGGTCGACCTCCTCGACGAGACCCTCACGCGGTTCGGCACCGGCCAGTCGATAGAGGAGGTCCGGTTCCTGCCCTGGCCCGAGGCCTACAACCGGACCCTGATCGAGACCGACACGGTCCTCTTCGCGACCGAGCGCCTGCCCGAACGGGAAGCCCTCTTCAAGTGGGGGGGGCCGATCTACCCCGAGCGGGCGGTCCTCTACGGTCTCCGCGAGCGGAACATCACCGTCGCCTCCGCGTCCGACCTGCAGCACTACCGGATCGCGGCGGTCCGCCACGACGCAGCCCTCCAGAAGCTCCTCGACCTCGGCGTCCCAGCGTCCGGGGTCCGGACCACGGACGACCAGGCCGACCTGGTGGCCTGGCTCTATGATGGCGAGGTCGACCTGATCGCCTACGGAGAGGTGCCCGGACGGTGGCTCGCCCTCCGGGCGGCAGAGAACCCGCACCGGATGACGCCGGTCTTCACGCTCGCCGAGTACCAGACGTACTTTGCCTTCAACCGCAACACCTCGGAAGAGACCGTGGCGCGGTTCCAGACCGCGCTGGACCGGCTCTCGGTCGACCGCGGGATCGACAACCTGACGGTCCGCGACCGGATCATCCGCCAGTACATCCCGCCGGTCGCCCTCGCACGGACAGCGTTCCTGACCGAGGAGTACCCGCCCCTGAACACGGCTGCGAACGGCACGGTCGAGGGGATCGCGCCGGACCTTCTCAGAGCCGCCGCCGGACGCGTGAACCTGACGCTCCGCGAGGACCAGGTCCGGCTCACGACCTGGACCGAGGCCTACCGCACAGCGCTCGAGCAGAACGAGACGATGGTCTTCTCGACGGCGCGGACTCCGGACCGCGAGGACCTCTTCCAGTGGGCCGGCCCCATCGCCCGGCTCCAGTACGTGGTACTCGCCGAACGGGACCGGGAGATCTCCCCCGACGACCTCGCCCGGCACCGGATCGCGACCGTCCTCGACGACACGTCAGCGACCTTCCTCCGCGACGCCGGCGTCCCCGACGCCGCCATCGTCTACGAGACCCGCCCGGATGCCCTCGTCGACGCAGTGCGGGACGGGAGGGCGGACGCGATTGCCTACCCGCTGATCACGGCCCGGACGCTCCTCGCGAAGGCCGGTATCGACCCCAACCGGTTCGAGGTCGTCCGGACCCTCGGTGAGCACGATCTGTACTACGCCTTCAACCGGAACGTCTCCCCAATCGTGGTGCGGGCGATCAACATGAGCATCGCCGAGCTGAAGGACGGGAAGGACGAGTACGGGGTCGCGCCGTACGAACGGATCCTCTACCGGCACGTCGGGGTCGAGTGCTCCTCGGGAGCCTCGAATCTGACCGGCGCAATGGCGGTCGTCAACCTCACGGCGGAAAGGGTGGCCTCGGACGCCGCCGGAACCTTCCGGGAGATTGACGAGGGCCGGCCCCCGTTCCGGGACCCGGCCGACCCCGAGGTCTACGCCTTCGTGTACGATACGAACCTGACCATGGTCGCCCACCCTAACCCGCAGATCGTCGGGATGGACCTGGCCGACCGCGTCGACGTGACCGGCAAACCGTTCCGGAACGAGATCCGGGAGACCGCGAAGACGAAGGGGTCGGGCTGGGTCGACTACGTCTACGTGAACATCGACGAGAGCCGCCTCTCGGAGAAGACGACCTACTGCCGGCTGGTGACGGGCAGCGACAGGAGGGAGTATATCGTCTGCGCGGGCACGTTCCGGGACTGCGGTACCTGAGGGGGTCCCCCTGCTTCCTCCCGGGCCGTTTTTTTCGACCCGGGACTCGACAGGCGCGCGTTGAAGGTGCGGACCGGCCGGACCCGACGGATTGTCGCGATGGCGCCTCGCAAGAGGCACCATCCGTCGCCGGTTCCAGCCCGGGATTACCGCTAGCCGTTCCAGAGCCACTCGCCGACGAGCCGCGTCCAGCTCGCGACGTGGCCGTCGATGTACCCGGGCGCCGCCGCACTCGCACGGTTCGCGAGGGTTAGCCCGTGTCCTCTGATTGATGTGCGCCTCGAAGGGCACCCCGTTCTCCACGAAACGCAGCAGGTACTCCAGCGAGCCCGAGACGGGTGCGATCACGTCCTCGAAAGTGTGCCAGAGGAAGGTCGGCGGGGTTCCGGACGTCACCGTCTCGATCGGCCTCGGCTCGAAGAGACGCATGGGCGCGTCGGGTTCGCGGGGCTCCGGGCCGATCCGGGCGAGCTCGAGCCGGCGTCCCTGCAGGTCGAGGGCGGGATAGCAGAGGAACACCGCTTGATCCTGTCGGCGAAGGCGTTGCCGGCGAGCGCGGCGAGGTGCCCGCCGGCAGAGAAGCCGCAGAGGCAGACCCTTGACGGGTCCACGTGCCACTCCCCGGCCCGTTCCCGAACGATCTCGATCGCCGTCATCACCTCGCCGAGCAGCAGGTCCCCGGTGTCCCGGGGTTCCTGGCGCACGTGCCGTACTCGAGCACGAAGGCGGCGCAGTCCAGGCCGTTGAACATCCGCGCCGCCGTCGAGCCTCGCCCAGTGAGGTGAAGGCGTATCCCCCGCCCGGGAGCACGATCACGGCAGGGTGGAGCCGGCCGGCCTCGAAGACCGGGCACGGAAACGGCGCCATGGTCGCGGTCATCGAGACCCGCACCGGGGCTTCGCTCCCCACGTTCCCCGCCCGCCCGGCGACCGTGCCGGGATCGGGGATCACCGTCGTGTTCGTGTCCGCCATGGTTCTCGTCCGCCGGCGCAGGTGTACCGCGGGGGTGAGAATAACCTGCCAGTGCAGGGAGCCCCCGGAGGGGTTGTCTCTCCCGGTTCCCCCCCCGTGTCCATCCCCGGGGCGTCTCCGCGAGGATAGGAAGGTCTTTCGGACGGAAACGCGAGCGTCCGCGGGGCGGGACTGCCGGGAAGGGGAACCGGGGGCGCCCATCCATGCCCGTTCCGGCGACCCGGCACACCGGACCAGGTGCATCAGCAGTCCCCGGAGCGTCTGTCCGGGAGGCAGTCCAGGGGGGTTGAACGGGTCCTGCCGATCCAGGTGATCCCGGAATCCCCCCCTGCCATGACCCGGCGAGCAGGAACCCTGCGGATCCCCGGGACGCCATCTCCGGAGTGTCCGGGCGGGCGGCGGTCCACCGGAGGGTTTCCGGAGCCTGCTGGCCCATGAGATCCACCCGCATCCGTGCGCCCCCCTTTTAAGAAGCACAGGGGTCGCCGATCCCCCAGCATCTCCGGAGGACGGGGGCCGGAGCCGGTGGTCAGGCGGGGGCTCCGGGTCACTGGTCACGGCCTCACATCACGGCACGGGGACGTGCCCGTGTACGATGCCGGTGGCGGGCATGGGTGCGGGTGCACGGACGGGGCCCGGTGCCGGGCGGTGGATCCGCCGCCGTCGCGACACGCTTGACGGCGCCGGCTCGCTGCGAGCGGCGCCGTGAGACAGTCGCGGAGAGCGGGCCGGAATACCACGCCGGCCATCGTTGCCGCGACCGCCGCGGGACGCGGCACACGCGGCGCTCCGTCTGCAACCCGGGCGAGTCCATCCTCAGAGAGGCCCGGTCATGCGTTCCGCGGTGTGGTGGACGGGGACCCCTCCCTACCGGTTCGACGCCCCCTTCTGGCCGGATGGACCGTAGACGACCAGGCCGTCGGGGACGTCGGCCACGAGGACGGAAGAACCGAACCGCGCGAGGCGGGCGGCAAGCCAGAGGTCGCCGGCGGAACCGGCCGTGTTGAAGACGACGGGCCCGATCACCCAGGGAAGAAGGGTGGGGAAAGCGGCCGACAGCCCCAGGAGCGCGCCATCGATCAGCACGAGCGGGGCGAGCAGGCCGAGAAGGGCCGTGTCTCTCCCGTGGGGCCGGTCCGCGCCCGTCGAGAGAACCGGCATCCCGTGAAGGATCGCCGCGTCGAAACGGGGTCTCGTTCCCGATAAAAGGAAGACGAGCCCGTGGACCGCCTCGTGGAGAAAGACCACCCCGACCGTGCCGGCGAGGACGGCCAGGAGCGGAAGAAGCCCGGCCGGGCTGATCGAGATCGAGGTGATCCTGGCGGCCAGGAGGAGAACCGCAAGCACCGAGAGAGCCAGGAGGACCGAGAAGACCTGGATCCGGACGGAGCGGCCTGGAGTGATGAGGATCGCGGCGATCTCGTTGTATCCGGGGGGCAGGCGGGCTCCGGGAACCACAGGACTGGTGAGCCGAGAGACCCCTTAAAGGTAGGAGAGCCCGGGCGTCCCCCCGTTGGGCACGGCGAGATGTCCGGGGTCGTAATCTTCGTTCCGCCACGAGCGGGCGCGATAGCCCGGGTCCCCCCGCCCGGTCACACGGGGGGGTCGACCGGGGCGGTCGCACCCCGGGACGCTACCGTCTACCGCGAACGACCTGAGAGGCGCGAACGAGGTGGGCCGGCGCGCGGTGGTCTTCACCTCTTTCGCCGTGACCGGTTTCCGGGCGACAACGGCACCCCGGGCACGACCCCCCCTCCACGAGACCCTTTCCCGGTCGACGGGCTGCCGGAGCAGGCGCCGCCGGCGCCCCCCGCGGCATCCAACGCCCGCCGTCAGGCCCGGGAGCGCGGTCGCCAGCTGCTGCTGCTGCTGCTGCTGCTGCTGCTCGCCCTTCAGACGACGGTCGGCGTCGGAGAGGACAACCGGGCCGGGGCCCGTGAGGGATGTCCGGGCTTGCCAGCCCGGGACCGTGCCGGAACGGCTTTACAGGGAACGACTCCCTGCGAGCCGCTTCTGCCTGATCCGACCCGGATATTGCCCGTCATCATTGCCGTGCAACGTCGAAGTGCAAATTACTATTAACATACCCGTGAGAGGGAGTTACGTCGAAAGACAGCAGACAGAGAGGAGGGAGAGAGGATGCAGATCGCTGAACTCAAGCAGGAGTGCGGGTATGTCGAGTACGGGAACTTCTGCGACAGCAGGGGGCTCTACGTGGAGGCGCTGGACGCCTACGACCGTGCCCTGACGATCTTCCCCGATGACGCGGACGCACTGTTCGACAAGGGGGAGACTCTGGTGAAGGTCGGGAGAGAGCAGGAAGCCACGGCCTACTTCACGCAGGCCATGCAGCTCTACCTCGGGGTGTAGGGCCGCAACACGGAGGACGGCCCGGGGAAGGGCCGTTCCCCCCGCTCTTTTTTCGGGTGTTCGTCGGCCTCGCCGGCTCACCGCCAGCGCCGACCGGCTGCGATCTCCCGGAGGATCCGGTTGTATTCCCGGGTCCGTGCATCCACCAGGCCGGCGAGCGCCTCCATCACCCGGTCCCGGTCCTCGAGCCAAGCGACGAGCCCCGACGTCTCCCTCCCCCGGGCCGCCGCGGCACCGAGCCGGGCCTGCTGCCGCCGGTCGTCCTCCGCGATCGCCTCGAGGAGGGCCGCTGCCACGGGCGCCCTCGCCTCGATCGCTTCGAGGAGGGCAGGCGTATCACGGCGGTGGGTGGCCTCTGCGATCGCCTCGTCGACACGCTCCAGCTCCCCGATGCAGGCGAGGAGCCCGTCGGTGCCGGTCACGCCGGCCCCCCTCCGGGGAAGGATCCGGGCATCGCCACGAGCTGGCCGGGCATCGGTAATAACGCTGCTGGTCCCCGTTCGTCCCAGGTTCGGTCCCTGGTTCTCCCCCTCCTGTCGCACCGCCGCCCGGCCAGGAGCGCCGGGGGCCGCGGGCCGGGCATGAGATATACCACGGGACGAGGTGTTTGAGGTCCTGACCGGCCGCCGGCGCGGAGAAACCGTCTTCTTCCGGGGCGGGGAGCCACCTGTGAGGGATGGAGTTCTTCGACGAGGTCTACCGGGGTGCCCCCACGTGGGATATCCATAGGGCGCAGCGGGAGTACGTGGCGCTCGAGGAGTCCGGGAAGATCGCCGGCGACGTGCTGGACGTGGGGTCCGGGACGGGCGAGAATGCCCTCTTCCTGGCGGGCCGCGGTCACGTCGTCTGGGGCATCGACAGGGCGCCGCGGGCTATCGCGATCGCCCGGGAGAGGGAGCCGGAGCGGGGCTGCGCCGTGCCGTTCCCGGTCCGGGACGCCCTCAATCTTCACTGGCTCGACCGGACCTTCGGCACCGTCATCGACTCCGGGCTGTTCCACGTCCTCGGCGACTTCGAGTGCCCCCCTTACGTCCGGAGCTTCTCCCGGGTCCTGAGGCCCGGCGGGCGGTGCTTCATGCTCGCCTTCAGCGACCTCGAGCCGGGAGAGTTCAGCCTCCCCCGCCGGGTGGCGTCGGGGGAGGTCAGGGAGTCGTTCTCCATCGGGTGGCGCATCGACCCGATCCGGCCCGCGGTCTTCGAGAGCCGGATCCGGCCGGAGGGTTCCCTGGCCTGGCTCTCGGCGCTCACCCGGGTTTGACGTCTCCGGGGGGGGTCAGGTCCGCGAGGAGAGATCGAGCCGCCCGGGTCCGGGATCACCTCCGACGGGGACCGACCCCTGTCATATCCTCGACGCGTACGGGGATTCCCGGCCGGATCGAGACCCGGAGAGACCGACGCCGGCGGCCGGGCAAGGTACTGGCCCGACCTCGCCCCGAGATGGTAACGCGGCGCGGAACGCAGGGATGACCTCCGACTCCGGGCCTTCGGCAGCACCTCCCATCGATCGCCGCCGGGGGCCCGGGCTTTCGACTGTCGCCCCTCCCGGCGCCGGTCGGATCGTCCCGGCCCCCGGGGTCCGTCGACCCCGCTGTAGACGTTTCTGACAACACGAGCAGGCGACTGCCCGGGGAGCGGAACGTGACGATCGAAGGTTGCCGGAGGCAACCGCCGATCTACGCCAGCCTGGCCTGTTCCGCGACCATGGCGCCCTCTGCAAGCGCCGCGCCGAGTCCAACGAGTGCCTGGGGGTTGATGAAGGCGTTGGCGAGGAGAACCCCGTGCTGTTGCTGGGCCAGGTCTTTCAGCCTCTTGGCATACAGGTGCTCGAGGAGCACAAAGCCGGCCGCCGTTCCCCTGGGGATCCCCTCGGCGATCTCCCTGATCTGGTCCTGGCTGAGTCCGTACTCTTTCTGGGCGGCGATCTGCGCCCCCATCTCGGCCCCGGCGTGCGCCCCCTGCTCGCCCGTCGCACCGAAACCGATCAGGGCCCCGACCCCCGCGGCCAGTTTGACCCGGTCAGCATCGGGCAGCTGGGTCATCTGGACGGAGCCGATGGTCCCGTTCGGGTCCTTCACGATTCCCAGGAGCCCGATCACCCTGATGATCCCCGCTTCGCTGAGCGTGAACAGCTCCTCTAGCAGGGCGCCCTTCAGCTTCTCGGGTTCCAGAAACCCGACCGCAACCAGGGATATCGGTCCAAAATCTGCCATTGCATTCATTCCTCCTGATGCAAGCCATCTATTCCAGCCTGCTGTTTAAATGATTTCCGTTTTTATCCTGGCATTATTATTGTAACCGCTTACGACATTCTTCCGCCGACCCTTCCCAAAAAAATTCCCCGGGGCCACCCGGCGGGGCTCCGGGGCCGGTGACCGCTCGATTGGAGATCGGGAGGGAGAGCTTCCCGGTTGGCCCGTGTCCGGCCACCGACCGCGCAAGACGCCCCTCCACCGGTGGACCTGTGCGGGAACGGGGCCTCTCGCAGAGGCTCTGGCCCTCGCAAGGTCCTCTCCGCTCGGGTGCCCCCGGCTCACGGGGATGAACCGCAGGAAGCGGACACTGCCCTGGAAACCGGTCTCGCCGGCGATGCGGCAGCTCCCCGCCACGGACGCCTCCTCCAGGGCGCGGGGGTGTGTCTCGCCCCGGGCGCGGTTGCGAAGGAGAAACCCGCCCGGCTGGCGCGACACGTTCGGGGTGGTGCCGCCCCCGGAAATGACGAACCCGAAGCCGAACCGGTCGCACCAGGCGAGGCCCTGCGACTGGACTCCGTCGACCTCTACCAGGGGTGGCGCCTATCGGCTCCGCAATCGCCCGGGCCACCTCCTGCATGGCCACGCCATGATCGGGCCGGTGGACGACAACGACCTTCACGGCCCCGGTGTCCCGTCCACACGGTCCGTACCAGGGCCTCGCGGGTCGTGCCGTCGCGGTCCCCCGTGGCACGGTCGACGACGCCCCCCGGTCACTGTCGGGTCCCGGGGTCCGATCACTCTCCCGAAGGGGTCCGGGGAATCGGTTGCGGACCGCCTGGTGGGGCGCGGAGAAGGTGGAAGGCCGCTCCCCGGGGGTAATCGATCACGCGGCGAAGGACCGCGTCTCCTGGCGCGCCGTGTCCCGCCGGGGCGTCGCCGGGAGCGGAGTTGCCCCGGGCAACCCGGTGGCAGGGTCGGGGGCGACTGCGCCACGGGTATTTTTTTCAATCCGCCGGATGCCCTGCCGCCCTGCGGTGCCGGGCCGGAAGCGAACGTCCAGAAGCGCCCCGTATCGACGTCGGGGGGCAGTCTCGATCATCCCGGCGATACCCGTGTCGGGCTTCTTCCCCGAAAGCCGAGCCTGGAGGAACGGGCTGGAGGAGGGGAGCGAGGGGTGACGGATACCGTCACCGGCCCGTCCCCGGAGACGGGGGGCAGGGCCTCGGGCGGCGCTGCGTGCGCGATGCTCCGGTCAGCCACCACGGTGAGGGGTGACTCCCCGCCACGGCGAACGGGGGTGAGCGTGCCATGCTCGGCCGGGCAGTGTCCGCGCGGGGAACCGGGGGAGATGCGCCTGGAGGAAAGATGCCGCCCCTGCCGGCCGGCGGCACCCTCACTCCGAGCATGCCCTTGCATCCGGTCCCGGCCCGGGAGGGTTTATTGCTGCTCTTCGTGATGATCTAACGTGGACGTACGCGGAGGACCCCTGGCACGGTTCCGGTTGTTGTGCCTGGCGGTCGCACTTCTCGCGGCGCTGCTGCTGATCGCGCCCGGCGCGGGTCAGGTCGCAGCGCTATCCTGGCAGACAGAGATCGTGGACTCGGGGGGGGTCGGGTGGTACACGTCCCTCGCGCTGGACGGCGCCGGCAACCCGCGGATCAGCTATTTCGACGAGAAGAACGGGGACCTGAAGTACGCGTCGCACGACGGTTCGGGCTGGCGGACGGTGACGGTGGACGCGGAGGGAACCGTCGGGTGGTACACGTCCCTCGCGCTGGACGGCGCCGGCAACCCGCGGATCAGCTACCTCGACAGGACCAACAACGACCTGAAATATGCCTGGGCTGACGGTTCGGGCTGGCACGCCGAGACGGTGGACGCGGCGGGCATGGTCGGGTGGTACACGTCCCTCGCGCTGGACGGCGCCGGCAACCCGCGAATCAGCTACTTCGACGCGACGAACGACGACCTGAAGTACGCCTGGCGCGACGGCTCGGGCTGGCACGCCGAGACGGTGGACTCCAAGTACACGGTCGGATGGTTCACGTCCCTCGCCCTTGACGCCGCCGGGAATCCCCGGATCAGCTACCTGTACGAAGGGACAGACGACCTGAGGTACGCCTGGAACGACGGCTTGGGGTGGCGGATCGAGGTGGTGGACACGGAGGGCTACGTCGGGAAGTGCTCCTCGCTCGCGCTCGACGACGCCGGCAACCCCCACATCAGCTACTTCGACGACTCGGACGATACCAAAGACGATTTGAAGTACGCCCGGCGCGACGGCTCGGGCTGGCACATCGAGGTGGTGGACTCGGAGGGATGGGTCGGGTGGTACACGTCCATGGTGCTGGACGTTGCCGGCAACCCGCAGATCAGCTACTTCGACGACACGAACGACAGCCTGAAGTACGCCCGGCGCGACGGCTCGGGCTGGCAGACCGAGACGGTGGACGCGGACGGCGAGGTCGGAATGTGGACATCCCTCGCGATCGACGCTGCCGGCAGCCCCCGGATCAGTTACCTGGACCAGGGGAACGGCAACCTGAAATTCGCCGCCCCCTCTCTATCGCCGCCAGGCGTGGACCCGGTGCCCGGCGGGTCGGGGGCGCCGACCGACACGGACGGCGACGGGCTGTACGACGATGTCAACGGCAACGGACGGAGGGACTTCGGGGACATCCTTCTCTTCTTCGACCGGATGGAGTGGATCGCGAAAAACGGTCCACGGGCTGCGTTCGACTTCAACGGCAACGGCGTCATCGACTTCGGGGACACGATCCGGCTCTTCAACCTGCTCGGCGCTCCCCACATCACCCCGGCACCGTCCCCTGCAGAGACGATCGAGTCGCCGAACGGCACGACCCCGTCGCCCGTCCCGATCGTCGCCGGGTTCACCATGGACAGGTCAGCCGGTGAGGTTCCGCTCCCGGTCCGATTCACCTCGACCTCGACCGGCCCGTTCGACGAGCTCGCCTGGTCGATCGCGCGCGGCCCGGCCCCCGTCGCGTCCATGGCCGGCGCGACGCCGGAGTACCTGTTCCATGCCGCCGGGAACTACACGGTCGCCCTGACGGCCGTGAACGTCTCGACGGGCGAGTCCAGCTCGGTCTCCCGGTCTCTTTCGGTTCTGGCCCCGACCAGCGGTAACCAGCCGTACCCCTCGCCCCACCCGGTGCCCGGGAAGGTCGAGGCCGAGGACTACGACCTCGGCGGGTTCTCGGACACCACGGCGCCGAACGAGGGCGGGGCGTACCGCGTCGACGCGGTCGACATCGAGGTCGGCGCCAGCAACTACGACGTCGCCTGGACCCGGGCCGGCGAGCACCTGAACTACTCGGTGGACACGACGGCTGCCGGCGCGTTCACCCTCTCGCTGCGCGCATCGAACCCGGATACGGCCACGAAACCGGTCGCAGTGTACCTCGATGGTATCTATGCCGGGAGCGTCCCGGTCGGGTCGACCGGGGGCTGGCCGTCCTACCGGGAGTTCCCCGCGTCGTCCACGCTCTCTCTCCCGGCGGGCCGCTCCGTCGTAACCCTCGCGTTCGAGGGGGTCAGCCGGCTCAACCTCGACTGGCTGAGTCTCGAGCACGCCGGCCCCGTTCCGACTCCCACCCCGACCGCCACGGCGACTCCGGTCCCGACGGCCACCCCCACGGCAGCGCCAACCCCAACGGTCTCCGTTATCCCGACCCCGACCGTCACGACGACTCCGGTCACGACGGCGACCCCCACGATAGCGCCAACCCCAACGGTCTCCGTGACACCGACTCCCACGGCGGTTCCGACGCAGGGGTACTCGCTGAAGGTTACCGGCCTCGACCTGGTGAACGAACGGGTCTCGATCGCGAACACGGGCGGGGGAGGGATCGACCTCCAGGGGTGCACCCTCTCGAACGAGGGGGCGGCTCGCGTGTACACCTTCCCCCCGTTCATGCTCGGACCCGGGGCGACCGCGACCGTCCACTCGACCGGCGGCACGGATACCGCGACCGACCTCTACTGGGGCGCCGGGTCGGAGGTCTGGAACGACTTCCGCGATACGGCCACCCTGAAACGGCCGGACGGCACGGTCATCTCTTCGCTGACGAGGTACTTGAACCCCTGAGACCCTGCCGGCGACGCGCGCCGGGCCCCGGGTTCGCTCCGCCGGGCCGGCCAAAGAGACCGGCGAGTCTTCAACTCCCGTGCCGGAAACCGTCTCCCGCCCCTGGATCTGCGGGTGCGGCTCAACCTGGGGACCGGTGACGGGCTGGCGGGCGGATCACCGGAGCCCCCGGGCCGCTGACCGGTCCGACGGCGTGCGCGAGTCCTCCCCGTTCTTCCCGCGTTCGGGTGGTCCGCGGGAGTCTCTTCTCTCCTCGCTCGCTGCCCCGGACGAAGATGGGGCGGTCGTCGGCAACCCCGGGCCCGCACGCCGGTCCCGCCCCGGACGCGCCGGGGGATCCCAGACCCCCAGATGGAGGTCAACTCCGCCGGCCGATCCCCGGATGCCGGGCTTTACGATCGCACACGCGTCCGCGGGAAAGCGCTTACGATACCCGTCCACGGTCACCGGGAACGCCTGGAGATACTGCCGGGTCGACGACGGAGGCATCCGTCCTCGCCGTCCCGCCCGCCGTCAGGTGCCGGGCCGATCCGTCGTCTCCCCGGGGTCCCCCTCCCCTCTCTTCTTCATCGTCTGTGAGAGAGCGACCAGCCCGGCCGTGTCTCCCAGGCCCATCGTGTTGAGAACAGGCGCCGGGACGAGTACCAGGACGGCGTTGCTGCTCTTCAGGCCCTCGTACAGCATGTTCATGCCCCGGAGGTGGAGCGCGGTCGAGTTGTCGGAGTAGGTCCGGGCCGCCTCCTCGAAGGCCCGCGCGATCTGCCTCTCGGAGTCACCGAGGATGACCCGCGCCTGCCGCTCACGCTCCGCCTGTGCCTGCATCGACATCGCGTCCTGGAGCGCGGTGGGGATGACCACGTCGCGGATCTCCACGGAAAGGACGTCGATCCCCCACCCGTCGATCCTGCTCTGGATCGTCTTCTGGAGCTCCTGGTCGATGATCTCCCTGCCGGCCAGCATGTCCGCGAGCACGGTCTTGCCGATCACGTCCCTGAGCGCCGTCTGGGCCGCCAGGAGCACGGCCCCGCGGTAGTCCTCGACCTGGAGCGCAGCCTTCTCCACGTCGGTCACCTTCCAGAAGAGCACCGCGTCCACGTTCACCGGGACGGTGTCCATGGTGAGGGTCTGCTCGGCGGTGAACGAGGTCGTGATCACCCGCAGGTCGATCCTGTACGGGACAGTGTTGAGGAAGGGGACGATGAATACCAGTCCCGGGCCCCGCACACCGACGAACCTCCCGAGGTACAGCACGACGATCCGTTCCCACTGCTTGACGATCCTGATGCTCAGCGCGACGAGCGCGACGAGGATGGCCAGGATCAACAGGATGATCACTATCGTCACCGGGTTCATGCCTGCTCCGTCTCTCTTCGTGGCTAACAGGGGAGAGGCGCGTAAAATGATATCGAATGCTGCAACAATTGCATGGATGCCCGGCGGGGCGCTCCCCGGGGACGTCCGCCGGGTTCCGGCGGATTCGAGCGCGTGACCGGATCTCGGGGCGGACTGGCCCGTTCGCTCGGGAAAGGTATATCTCGCAGCTCGTCAGGTTATCAAGAAGAACGTGTTGGCGGATGACGCCATCGGGAGTGAACACAGGATGGGTCTATTAAATCGAATGGGAACCGTGATCAAGGCCAAGATGAACAAGCTGATCGGCAAGGCGGAGGATCCCAGGGAGACGCTCGACTACTCGTACGAGCGGCAGCTCGAACTGTTGCAGAACGTGAAGCGGGGCGTCGCGGACGTCGCGACCTCGAAGAAGCGGCTGCAGCTCCAGCGGGCGAAGCTTGTCGAGAACAGCTCGAAGCTCGAGACGCAGGCGCGCGAGGCGGTCCGGGTCGAGCGGGAGGACCTCGCCCGGCTCGCGCTCGAGCGCAGGAGCGCCATCGACTCCCAGGTCGCCACCCTCGACCAGGAGATCGCCGGGCTCGAGGCCGAGCAGCAGAAGCTGGTCGACGCCGAGCGGCGTCTGTCCACGAAGATCGAGGTCTTCAGGACCAAGAAAGAGACGATCAAGGCCCAGTACTCTGCTGCCGAGGCCCAGGTCAAGATCAGCGAGTCGGTCTCGGGGATCAGCGAGGAGATGGCCGACGTCGGGCTCTCCATCGAGCGGGCCGAGGAGAAGACCGAGGAGATGAAGGCCCGCTCGGCAGCCCTCGACGAGCTGATCGAGCAGGGCACGCTCGAGGACTTCACGGGGCGTGAGGACGCCGTCGAGCGGGAACTCGCGAAGATCGGGGCGCAGGGAGCGGTCGAGACCGAACTCGCCAGGCTGAAGGCGGAGGAGGGAAAATGATCATCAGGGTCATGGGCGAGGGGCAGTATCTCGTGGATAGCAGCCTCTTCGACGTCCTGAACGAGATCGACAACCGGATCGTCGAAGACGTGACGAAGGGAGACGGGCAGGCCTTCAGGCAGGGGCTCGACGACCTGATCGGGGAGATCCGCCGGGCGGGAAAACCGGTGGCCGAGACCGACCTGATCGAGTCCGATGTCATCGTCCCCCCGGCAAACCTGACCCTTGCCGAGGCGCGGGAAGTCTTCCAGGGGACCGGGGTCTTCCAGGACTGACGGCCCCGTGGCGGCGGGGGAGGCCTAGAGCGGGATCCCCCGCAGGGGGTACCACTCCTCCACCGAGGTCTCGATCGGGAGCTCCCGCTCGAGCATGGCGCGCAGACGGAACTCGCAGGCCGAGTCCCTGCCCTCGTCAACGGGCACGAAGGGATAGTAGCGTCCCCGCTTGAACGTGAAGATCCAGTAGGCCCGCCGGTTCCCGTCGAACGCGTACACGGCGCAGAGAAGGTACGGGCCGTAACCCCGTTCGATGAGGGTCTGGCTGATCAGGTGGATCCCCGCAACAAGGTCCTCGAAGTCGGGGTCCTCGAGGACCACCCAGGTGTACCGGTACTGGTCGGTTTCCAGCCGGTACGAGGTCCCTGTCTCTTCTCTGCCGAAGGCGAGCAGTTCCTCGATCTCGCCCCGGACCCTGGCGGCGCGGGCGGAGTCGATCGGCCGGAAGCAGAGGGCCGCGGACCCGGCGGGCTCGAGGCCGAGGGCGGCCTGCATGGTGACCCTCGCGGTCGCGATCGCGAAGAGGCGCTCCGTGTCCGCCTCGGGGATCCGCCCGGTGCCGAGCAGGGCGTCGAGCGCCTCCCGAAACCCCATCAGCCCATCTCCCGTTCGAGTCTCTCGAGCGCCGCGATCCGCGCCTCGACCGGCGGGTGCGAGTCGAGTATCCCGAGTATCGAGCCGCGCGAGGCGGCCGGGATGATGAAGAAGGCGTTCATCCCCTCGACCTCCCGGAGGTCCCGGGTCGGGACCCGCTCCATCAGCCCGCTGATCTTCGCGAGAGCCGAGGCGAGGTGAGAGGGCTGCCCGGTCAGGAGCGCCGACCCCCGGTCAGCCGAGAACTCGCGGTAGCGCGAGAGGGCCCGGATCAGCAGGAAGCTCGCGCCGTAGACGGCGCCAGCGACCAGCGCCACGATTACCAGGACCGCCCTGGGATCGATCTGCCCCCCTCCCCCGCCGCGGTATCCCCTTCCGCTGCCCCCCAGGGAGAGCCCGAACCGGAAGATGAAGAAGGCGGCGGTCGAGAGGAGGCCGGCGATGGTGATCACAACGACGTCGCGGTTCCTGACGTGGGAGAGCTCGTGGGCGAGAACGGCCTCGAGCTCGTCCCGGTTGAGCCGCTGCATGAGTCCCGTCGTGACCGCGATCACGGCGTTCTTCGGCGACCGGCCGGCCGCGAAGGCATTGGGGACGGTTGAGTCCACGACGGCGAGCCGCGGACGGGGGATCCCCGCAATCGCGGAGAGGCGCGTCATCGTCTCATGGAGTTGCGGGGCCTCGTCCTCGGCCAGCAGGCGGGCGCCCATCCCGGAGAGGACCAGGCGGTCGGAGAGGAAGTACTGGATCAGCAGGGCGCCGGCGACGATCACCAGCAGCATGACGGTCCCGACGCCGAGGTAGACCAGGAAGCCGACGAACGCCGCGTACACGACGCCGAGCATCGCGACTGTCCCGATCATCCTCGACTGCAACCCCCAGTCCCGCGGCCATCGCATCATCGCGCCCCTCCTCTCGACCCGGGGGATCCACGGTGCACCCGCCCTCCCTGCAGGACCGCCGTTCTCCGGGTGCATCCGGATTCCGGTATGATCAGAGAGTGGGCCGCAAGTATATAGATACCCGTCGGGGGGCGACGGCTCTCCCCCTGACACCCAGTCGGCGCTACCTCGCCGGCGGGCGTTCTCTTCGAAGGGGGCCTGCCGGCCCTTCCAGGGTTCCCCGCGCCTTGCGAGAGCGCGGTGGCCATGGGCCGTCTCTCGGCGGGACCGGCATTCTGATATCGAGAGGAATCCCTTTGTACCTGGGCCGTGGTAGTCTAGCCAGGTAAGGCGGCAGCCTTGAAAGCTGCTGGGACTTCGTCCCTCGCCCGTTCAAATCGGGCCCACGGCGTTTCTGTTCGCGTTCGCTTCGACCGGGTCTCGGTATAACTGCGCGAAGGCCGGTCCGCCCACTGCGTCCTGCTGCCCGGACAGGTCTGCCGGCACCCTTCCAGCCGTGTCCCCAGGGGTCCCGGGGTGGAACCGCCGCCGCCCCTGCCCGATGGTATTTTTGAGCCTGCCGCCCATCTTGAGATCTGGGAGTGATCCACGTGAGAGGCGACCTTCACGATCTCGATCCCGACGGGCTGCGGGAGTACCTCGACTTTCTCCTCTGGCACTACCGGGTCGTCGACGCCTTCTGGTTCATAGAGACCGCGAACGCGTACGGCCAGGAGGCGGCAGAGGCCCTGAACGAGCGGGTCTGGGGACGGGTGGCCGGCATGGGCGCGCGCGACCTGCGTCGGCGCTTCGGGCTCACCCGGACAGGCCTCGCCGGATTCGTCGAGACCCTCCGTTTCTTCCCGTGGGCGGTGATCGTGGGCTACGAGATCGAGGAGTCCGGGGATCTCGTCGAGATCCGCGTCCCGTCGTGCCCGTCGCAGGAGGCCCGGCTCCGGCGGGGGCAGGGGGAGTATGTCTGCCGGGAAATGCACCGCGCAGAGTTCACCTCGATCGCGCGCGAGGTCGACCCGCGGATCCGGGTCGAGTGCGTCCACGCCCCGCCCGACCCCCATCCTCCCGGCGAGTACTGCCACTGGCGGTTTACGATGGCGGACGAGCCCGGCGGCGGGAGCGGGTGAACCGGCCGGGCCGCGCCCCGGGGCGGGAGCGTTTCAGCCTCCGTTCCCCGTTGCCTCGATCCGGGGGGAGGCGCCCGGATCGTCGTACGGCACCCGGAGGAGGGAGATGTCGAGGGGGGAGACCTGGAGCAGGGCGTACTCGGCCATGGTGGCGCCTCCCTCCCCGGGCCCGGCCTCCCCCACGCTTCCGGGGTTGACGAGCAGGAACGATCCCGCGGACCGGACGAAGGGGCGGTGGGTGTGCCCCGTGATCAGCACGTCGGCACCGGACGAGGTGGCGAGCCCGGCCACGACGTCGTCCGTGATCTCCCCGCCCTCCGCGGACGATAACCGGTGGACGACCAGGAACCGGGTGCCGCGGAGCGTGAACCGGCGCTCTCCCGGGAGCGACGCGAGGTGGGCGAGCCCTGCCGGGTTCATCGACGCGGCGATCCTGGCGGCCTCCTTGGGGCTCGCTCCGGCCTGCTTCCGGGAAGCCCGGACCACCCGCCGGTCCCATTCGCCCAGCACATCGACGGACCCGAGCGCGACCAGCCGGCGGACGACCCCGCCGGGATCGCCTCCCCACCCGACGGTGTCGCCGGCGTTGATGAACGCCTGCGCGCCCCGGGCGGCGGCGTCGCGGGCCACGGCATCGAGCGCGGGAAGGTTGCCGTGGACGTCGGAAAACAGCGCGATCCGGGCCGTCTCGGTCCCCTCAGCGATCCGGCGGAGCTTTTCGGTCGGCTGGCCGGCCTCGTCCCGGGCGCGCGCCAGCCGCTCTTCCAGGCGCTCGGCGAAGCGGTCGGCCTCGAGCTCCTTCCAGATCTCGAGGGCCGCCGCGTGGAGACGGGACCGTTCCTCGACCCGGTCGGCGTGGAACCGCCGTATCCCGGGTTCGATGAACCTGAGGAACCCTTCGTTCCCGAAGTACGCGACGACCCGTTCGCGCTCCTCCTCCAGGAACCGGGGCAGCTGCTCGATCCAGACGTCGCAGTCGTGCAGCTCCCCCAGGGCGTCCTGGAGACGCTTGAGCGCCTTGAGCTCCTGCCTGAGCCCGTCGTCGAAGAGGGGAGCGAAGATCTCGACGGTGTAGCGGAGGCGCTTCGCGGCGATCCGCATCGCGTGGTGCTCGGGCGCCCGCGCCGGGTCCGGGAGCGCCGGGGCGTATACCCGGAGTTCGTCGCAGCGGAGCGCGCCGTTGAGGTGCGCGGCTGCGTACACGGGGCCGGAGCGTGGCGAGGCCCCCTCCCTGCGCGCCCGTATCTCGAGCGTCCGGAGTCCGACGGCCATCTCCTCGAGCGTCCCCGAGGCCTCGAGCCTGTCGAGCGCCTCGAGCACGGCGGGCTGCAGGGCCGCGCGCCGCTGCTCCAGGCGGAGCAGCAGGCACTCGATTCCCTGGGGCGCGGGGACGTTCTCGTCAAGGCGCCCGGGTGCGCTGCCGGGGGTGGGGACGGGGGCCGGATCCCGGGCCAGGGCCAGCCTGCGCCTTCTCAGCCACGCCCTGAATCCGGCGAGACGGCCTGTCGGTACTGCGGGCGCCTGGTCCGGGGGGGAGTCGGTCCCGGCGCTGGCCCCGAGCCGCGTCCCGGAGAGCAGCGGGGCCGCCGACGGGATCCCCCCTCCCGTCCCGACGCCGGGGAGCCCGGAGGCCCAGGACGCGAGGAAGGCGAGCTGGACGTCGGCGTCCCGCGCATCGCCGAGCGCACGGGTGATCGCCCGGACCTCCCGGCGCCACCGCGCGACCTCCCTCCTCCTGCCGCACCCCTCGAAGAGCGGAAGCACTGCCCGGAGCCGGCGGCTCGCGACCCGCATCCGGTGGACGCACTCGATATCGCCGCCCGCCCGGATGCAGTCGACCTCGACACGGAGCTGGGGGAGGAGCTCGAGCATTCGCTGGGCGACGAAGAGGCAGTAGCCCGGGTCGTGCTGCGCGCCCGTCATCCTCGCCTCACCGCGCCTCACCGCGCCGCGCCTTGTCCCGGGCAGGGGTCCGCCGGGGGCACGGACCACTCCCCGCGGTGTTCGACCATCCAGGCCTGGGTGTCGAGCGACGCCTCTCCCTCCCGGGGCAGGACCCGCTCGTAGGTCCCGTCTGACAGGAGCCGGCGTGCCCCGGCCGTGTCGTCCAGGTGGACCAGCAGGATCTGCCGGACCACGGCGTCCCGGAGGAACGGATCCCGGACCGGAAAGAGCACCTCCACGCGGCGGTTCAGGTTCCGGGGCATCAGGTCCGCGGACCCGATCCAGACCTCCGCGTCGCCGCCGTTCCAGAAGCAGTAGACCCGCGCGTGCTCGAGGAACCGGCCGACGATCGAGGTGACCGTGATCCGGTCGCTGACGCCCGGGATCCCAGGCCGCAAACAGCAGATCCCCCGGACCTGGAGGTCGACCCTGACGCCGGCCTGCGAGGCCCGATACAGGGCCTCGATGCACTCCCGGTCGACGAGCGCATTCATCTTGAAGATGAGCCGCCCGTCGCCGTGCTCGCGGTGGCGCGCGATCTCGCGCTCGACCCGGTCGAGGAGACCCGCCCGCAGCGTCCCGGGCGCGACCAGGAGCTCCCGGTAGCGTTCGATCCGGGCGTAGCCGGTCAGGTAGTTGAAGAGGTCCGAGACGTCCGCGCCGATCCGGGGGTCCCGGGTCAGGAGGCCGATGTCGGTATAGATCCGGGCCGTCTGGGTGTTGTAGTTACCCGTGCCCAGGTGGACGTACCGGACGAGTCCCTGGCGCTCGCGCCGGACCACCAGGCAGACCTTGGCGTGGACCTTCATGTGGAGCAGGCCGTAGACGACGTGGACCCCGGCCTGCTCGAGCGCTCGCGCCCAGACGATGTTGTTCTCCTCGTCGAACCGCGCCTTGAGCTCGATCAGGGCGGTCACCTGCTTGCCGTTCTCGCGCGCCTCCATGAGCGCGTCCACGATCGGTGAGTTCGGGCCGACGCGGTAGAGGGTGATCTTGATCGCCAGGACGCCCGGATCGCGGGCCGCGTGCTGGAGGAACGAGAGTACCGGACCGAACGAGTCGTACGGGTGGTAGAGGAGGAGATCCTGCCGCTGCAGCGCGGCCCACGGGTCGCGTCCCGATGCGAGCTGGGCTGGGACGGCCGGAAGGAACGGGGGGTCGGTCAGCTTCGGGATGGAGAGTGCGGCGAGCTGGGCCAGGTCGGCCAGGCCGATCGGGGACTCCTGCCTTGAGACCTGCTCCGTCGCGATCCCGAGCTGCCGGGCGATGAACCGGCACCGTGCCTCCGGGATGGACCGGTCGACCTCGACCCGGACGGGGGCGCCAGTCCGCCGGAGCTCGACCGACTCCTCGACCGCGCTGAGCAGGTCGTCGGCCTCGTCCTCCGCGATCTCCAGGTCGGCGTTCCGAGTGACCCGGAAGGGGTAGGCGGCAACGACCTGGATGCCCGGGAAGAGGAGGTCCGCGTTCGCCGCGATCAGGTCCTCGAGGAAGACGAACTCGCGCCTCCCATCCCCTTCTGTTCGCGGGACCTCGACCAGCCGGGGGAGGGGGCCCACCGGGACCTTGAGCCGGGCGAACCGGTCCCCGCAGTCCGCGTCACGAACCTCGAACGCCAGGTTGAGCGAGAGGTTCGAGATGAACGGGAACGGGTGAGAGGTGTCGAACGCGAGCGGGGTGAGAGCGGGGAAGATCTCGGCCTCGAACTGCCTGCGGAGGGCGGAGCGGGTTGCGGGTCCGAGCTCCGCCACGGGACGGACGCCGATCCCCGCCCGGTCCAGGGCCGGGCGAAGGTCGTCGGCCCAGCACCGGTGCGCGACCTCGAGGAGCGGGTCGACCGCGGCCCGGACCGCGTCGAGCTGCTGCCGGGGGGACATTCCGTCGGGGGGGGTATCGACGACTCCCTCGGCCAGCTGCCTGCGGAGCCCGGCCACCCGGATCATCCAGAACTCGTCCAGGTTGCTGGCGAATATTGCGAGGAACTTCACCCGCTCCAGGAGCGGGTGGCGTGGGTCGAGGGCCTCGTCCAGGACGCGGCGGTTGAACTCGACCCAGCTCAGCTCCCGGTTGATGAACAGGCCCGGGCCGAGAGTCGCCCGGCCCGCTTCCCCCGCTTCCCCGGTCTCTCGCCTCTCTCCGATCATGCCCTCTCCCGGTGAAACGTCCGTCCTGCACCCCTGAGAAAGTTCCACCCCGGCCCCGCATATACCTGCCGCTCCCGCCCGCTCGCCCGCTCCCTGAAGCCGTTCCACGAGCCTGGCCGCGTGGGACCCGGCCCAGTAGAGCCTGCCGCAGTTCCCGCACGCTAGGACGTCGCCGGCAGAGACCCCGGCCGGGACGTACCCGGCGGCACGGACCTCGCCGGGAACAGACGGGCGGAGCGGGGTGTTGCAGCACGAGCAGCGGTCGAGCCGGAGCACCAGGTCGACCTGCCCGGCGCTGGCCAGGGCGGCCAGCTGGTCGAGCACGTCCTCCTCGGGGACGAGGAGCCCGCCGCGGCGGGCGAGCTCGCGGTCGCGCGTGAGCAGGACCCGCCCCTCCCCCTCTGCCAGGCGGAGGAGCTCCGTGTCCTCGCTTGGCCCGCCCGGCCCGAGCTCGGTCGCGGAGAGAGTGTCGTAGCCCATGAACCGGAGGTACCGGACGAGCGGCCCGAGCATCCGGTCCACGACGAACCGTGGCCGGTCAGCGGGGCCGGACGGATCGCACAACCGGGATCGCCTCGCCGCACTGCCGGCAGGAGCTGCCGTCGAGCCCACGGAGCCGGCCCTGTAACATGCTTCGCTCGATCAGCAGGTTCCCGCAGGCAGGGCACCAGGTGTTCTCGTTCCGATGACCCCCGACGTTCCCCAGGTACGGGAAGCGGAGCCCGAGTTCGAGGGCCCGCTCGTAGATCCGCTCGAGGGTCCGGACAGGGGTGGGTGCCCGGTCACGCATCCGGTAGTCGGGGTGGAACCGGGTGAAGTGCATCGGGGTGTCCGGCCCGAGCTCCTCGATGACCCAGCGGATCAGGGCATCGATCTCCGCTGGCGCGTCGTTCAGCCCCGGGATCACGAGCGTGACCGTCTCGACGTGCATGCCCGCCTCGTGCGCCCGCCTGGTCGCGGCGAGGACGGGGTCCAGGTGCGCCCCGCAGACCGTCCGGTAGAAGCCGTCGTCGAACGCCTTCAGGTCGACCCGGAACGCGTCGAGCACGGGGGCGAGGGCGTCGACGGCCTCCTCGGTCATGTAGCCGTTCGTGACCCAGACCGTCCCCAGGCCGGCGCCGTGGGCGATGCGGCCCGTGTCCAGTGAGTACTCGAACGACATGGTCGGCTCGTTGTAGGTCCAGGAGATGGAGGCGCAGCCGGATGCGACGGCCCGGTCGACCGCCTCTCCCGGTTCGAGCAGGGGGAGGGACTCGACGGCGTCCGCCGCGCGGGAGAGCTGCCAGTTCTGGCAGTGTTCACACGTGAAGTTGCACCCGACCGAGCCGAGCGAGTAGCAGAGCGTCCCGGGGAGGAAGTGGTTGAGCGGTTTCTTCTCGATAGGATCCACGTGCTCCGCGCTCACCCTGCCGTAGGAGGCCGACCAGAGGACGCCCTCGCGGTTCCGGCGGACGCCGCACCGTCCCGTCCGCCCCCCGGCGATCCGGCACCGATGGTTGCAGAGCCGGCAGTCCGCCGTCCCGTCGGGGTTCTTCGTGTAGAGCTGTGCCTCGTGCACGTGCGTCACCGATCTCCGGTGGCGCCGCTGCAATATTAATCCGTCCGTGCCCTGGTCCGCTGCTCTCGCTCCCTCGAGCGCCATCTGCCCGGGGGATCGTGACCCGGGGCAGGCCCGTATCCCCGGATGCACCGGGGAGGTCGTGCGGGACGGAAAGAACGGGACCTGGGCAGCTCAACAGGTATATCTGGTCGTCAGGGCCAATTAATGCGATAAATGACGCCTGCCGCGAAGGCGCCCAAAGAAACGGGCGTGACGACGATCGTGCTCTCTCTCGGGGGATCGGTCCTGATCCCGTCGCTCGAGTCGAACGAGCTGGCAGGGTACGCGGCGGTGCTCGCCGGGCTCGCAGAACGGCACCGGTGCTTCGTCGTGGTCGGCGGCGGCGGGGAGGCGCGCCGGTTCATCGGGGTCGGGCGCGACCTCGGGATCGACGAGGCGACCCTGGACGAGATCGGGATCCTGGTGACGCGCCTGAACGCCCGGCTCCTGGTCGCGGCCCTCGGGGATGCGGCGTACCCCGGCGTCCCCGAGACCTACGCCGCCGCGAAGGCGTGCGGGGTCGCGGGCCGGGTGGTCGTGATGGGCGGGGTCGCCCCCGGCCAGACCACGGACGCCGTCGCGGCCGTCCTGGCCGAGGAGGTCGGCGCGGACCTGCTCATCAACGCCACCTCGGTCCCCGGGGTCTTCACGGCCGACCCCAAGAAAGACCCGGCGGCGGTGCGGCACGGGACAATGACCCCTGGCGAGCTGCTCGCCCTGGTCGCGGGCGAGCGGATGGGGGCGGGGTCCAACACCGTGATCGACCTGGTCGCGGCCAAGATCGTCGAGCGCTCGGGCATCCCGATGGTGGTCCTGGACGGGCGCAGGCCTGAGACGGTGCGCGACGCGATCCTCACCGGGGTCTTCGAGGGAACGGTGATCGCGAAAGCGGCCTGTCGGCCCCTCCCGCTCTGACCCCGTTTCCGCCGGGGCCAACCCTTTTCCCCGTCCGGGCCCAACCTGAAATGCATCACGGGGTAGTAGGGTAGCCTGGTCCATCCTAGAGCGTTTGGGACGCTCTGACGGCAGTTCGAATCTGCCCTACCCCACTGTGAATCCGGAAGCCGACCGGTGCATGCAGGTCTTCGACGTCCTCGCGGCCGCCTATCCACGCGCCTGCGACCCCCAGGAGTTCTTCTCAAGCCCTTTTCAGGTGCTCGTCCTGACGATCCTCTCGGCCCAGACGACAGACGCACAGGTCTGGGCCCTCCGCGGGCCGCTCTTCCAGGCCTACCCGAGCCCGGAGGCGCTCGCGGAGGCCGACCCCTCCGACCTCGAGGCTGTTATCCGTCCGACCGGCTACTTCCGGGCGAAAGCCCGGCACCTGCTCGGGGCGAGCCGGCTCCTCGTCGACGAGTACGGCGGAGAGGTGCCCGCCACGATGGAGGATCTGGTGCGGCTGCCGGGGGTCGGGCGGAAGACCGCCAACATCGTGCTCTTCCACGCGTTCGGGAGGAACGAGGGAATCGCCGTGGACACCCACGTCCTCCGGCTCGCCCAGCGGCTCGGCCTCTCCTGCCACGTGGACCCGGTACGGGTCGAGCGGGACCTGATGGCCGGCCTTCCGCGGGCCCGGTGGGGACCGTTCACCGACCTCCTCATCGCGCACGGGCGGGCCGTCTGCACGGCCCGGAGGCCCCACTGCGATGTCTGCCTCCTCTCGGGACTCTGCCGGCACGCCCGCGAGGCCCGCCCCCCGCTCCCGCCCGGGACAGGGTGACCGCCGCGGCCCGCGGACACCCGCGGGGTCTCCCGGCAGGGCGGTCGGAACCTCATCCTTCATCTTTGATGCAGACAGACGTTGAAACGGATGTCGAGTCCGCCCGTCGAACTGATCGTCCTGATCATCGGCATCGCCCTGGTCTTCGATTTTACGAACGGGTTCCACGACTCTGCCAACTCGATCTCGACCGTCGTCTCCACCCGGGTCCTCTCTCCGAAGAAGGCGGTAGTATTCGCGGCGTTCTTCAACTTCGTGGCCGCGTTCGGCTTCGGCGTCGCGGTCGCTTCGACGATCAGCAAGACCATTAACCTGGCCATGGTCCCGACCGACACCATCCCCTTCATCGTGCTCGCGGCGCTGATCGGCGCGATCGGCTGGAACCTGATCACCTGGTATCTCGGGTTCCCCTCCTCGTCGTCGCACGCCCTGATCGGAGGGCTCGCCGGCGCCGGCATCTCGGCGGGAGGGGTGGCCGCGGTGAAACTCTCGACGGTCACTGTCGTGGCCCAGTTCATGGTGATCTCGCCGGTCATCGGGCTGATCGTCGGATTTTTCTTCATGGCCCTGGTGCTCCGGCTCACGAGGTCACACACCCGCGATAAGATGGACCACCACTTCCGGCGGCTCCAGCTCGTCTCGGCCGCGGCCTACAGCTTCAGCCACGGCACGAACGACGCGCAGAAGACGATGGGGATCATCACCCCCCTGCTCTTCAGCATCGGGTACTACGGCGCGGGGGCCGACCCGGGCCACCTCCCGGTGCCTGTCTGGGTGATACTCGCGGCGCACGTCGCGATCGCGCTCGGCACCCTCTCCGGCGGCTGGCGGATCGTGAAGACTTTGGGGTACAAGATCACCCGCCTCCGCCCGGTCCACGGTTTCGCGGCCGAGACGGTGAGCGCGGGGACGATCATCGGGATGTCGGTCGCCGGCATCCCGGTCAGCACCACCCACATCATCAGCACGGCGATCATGGGCGTGGGAAGCACCAAGGGGCCGGGCGCCGTCCGCTGGGGGATCGCCCGGAACATCATCGGCGCCTGGATCATGACCATCCCGGCAAGTGCCGCGATCGGGTTCGCCGCCTTCTGGCTGCTCTCCCCGTTCATCTGACCGCGGCGCCTTAGCCGGTCAGGAGTGCCGGATCACGATGTCGGAGATGATGTTCGCGACCATCTCGCACCGGTCGGTCGCGCGCTCGAGCTCCGAGTAGACGTCCTTGAGCTTCAGGATCCGGACCGGGTCGTTGGTCTTGAACAGGTCGGAGAGGGCGTGCCCCAGGACGTCGTCGGCCAGGTTTTCGATCCGGTTGATCTCGATCACCCGTTCCGCGATCTGTTTCCCGTTCGAGAGCTTCCGCAGCCCGCGGGTCGCCCCCTGCACCTCGACGGTCGAGAGCCGGATCAGCTTCGCGAGCTGCCGCATCACGTCGTCGGCCTCGTCCACGCCGTAGACGCGCATCATCTGGATCGAGCCCTCGATGCAGTCAAGGACGTCGTCGAGGACCGAGGCCAGGTGGGAGATCTCCTCGGGCTCGAGCGGGGTGATGAACGTCCGGTTCAGGTGGTTATAGATCCGGTGCGTCACCGTGTCGCCCGCGTGCTCGAGGTCCTTCATCTCCTGGCTGCACTCGGGGGGGTGCGCCCCGGACTCCATGAACCTGACGAGGAGGTCGGCGGCAGTGACCAGGATATCGGCCATCTCTTCAAACAGGTCGAAAAAGACCTGGTCCTGCGGGATCAACACCTCTCTCAGGCCCACGGGTGATCACACGCTATTGATCGCGATCGCATCTAAAACAGTCGGTGCAGGCCGGCGGCTCCGGATCTGCCGTGCAAACCCGTCAAGAATGAGGAACGAGTGGACCGAGCGGGAATTGAACCCGCGGCCTCTACCATGCCAAGGTAGCGATCTACCCCTGATCTATCGGCCCGCTGCCCTACCAATTTGTCTCTGCGAGCACTTAAGAATTCCCGAACCCCGCTCACCCGGCCATCGAAACCCTGATGGTCGGACCGGCTCCAGATCTCCGTGGTGAAGGGCATGGTCAGGGTGGGTGTGCACGTCTCGATCGCGGGCTCGATCGCGAAGGCCGTCGGCCGGGCGGAGGAATGCGGGTGCGACACGTTTCAGATCTTCTCGAGGAACCCGCGCGGCTGGGCCGTGAAGCCACTCGCTCCGGGGAATGTCGCGGCGTTCCGGGACGCGCTCGGGGCCTCCGGGATGGCGCCGGCGGTCGACCATATGCCCTACCTCCCGAACCTCGCGACGCCCCGGGACGAGGCTCACGCGCGGTCTGTCGAGGCCCTGGAGGGTGAGCTCGCCCGTGCCGGGTCTCTCGGTGTCCCGTATGTCGTGACCCACCTGGGCCACCACCTGGGCGCCGGGAGCGAGACCGGCGAGGCCCGCGTGGTCGCCGCGCTCGACCGGGCCCTGGCCTCCGCTCCGCCGGACGTCATGATCCTGCTCGAGAACACCGCCGGGGAGAAGAACAGCGTCGGCTCTGACTTCGAATCGATCGCCCGCATCCTGGGGAACTGCACCGTTCCAGAACGACTCGGGGTCTGCTTCGACACCTGCCACGCGTACGGGGCCGGGTACGACCTGAAGACCGAGGACGGTTTCTCAGAGGCACTTGCCGCCTTCGACGACGCGATCGGCCTCGAACTCCTGCACGTCGTCCACTGCAACGACTCGAAGGGGGCGCTCGGCTCTGGGCTCGACAGGCACGAGCACGTCGGGCTCGGGCTGATAGGGGAGGACGGGTTCCGCCGCATCCTCCGCGCGCCGGAACTCCGCGAGCTCCCCTTCATCTGCGAGACCCCGGAAGACGACCGGCGGGACGGGGCCGGCAACATCGCGAAGGTACGCGAGCTCGCGGGCTGACCCGCCCCCCCCTACGGTTGCAGGGCGCTCCTCCCTGTCGCGAGGGGGGGACGCCGCCGTGCCTCCGAGGAGGATCGCCGGGACGCCCGGGCCGTCTGTCGCGAGGGGACGGCGCCGGGGACGGTGCGACAGGGCTGGGATCGCCGTGCGCGGGTGCCGCCGGTGCTGCAGGCGGTCAACCGGTGCCGGGGGAGGGGGGTTCACCCGTCTCCCGCGTCCCCGGACGAAAAGGGGGTGGGGGTCTCAGTCCGAGTCGAGCGGAGAGAAGGCTTCCTTGCCCACCTTGCCCAGGCGGTCGGTGAGCCGCTCGTCGATCGCGCAGACCGGGCAGGTATAGTCGTCGGGCAGGTCCTCGAACTTCGTGCCTCGTGCGATCCCGTGCTGGGGCTCCCCTCGCTTCTCATCGTAGACGTAGCCGCAGTAACGGCAGATGTACTTGGTCGGGATCCACTCCTCGAAGGCCCAGCTCCCGATCTTCCCCTTGCCCTGGACGCCGCAGAGGGCGCAGACGTAGGTGTCGGGCACGTCCTCGAACTCGGTTCCCGCGGGTATCCCTTGGCGGGGCTCGCCGCGGAGCGGCGAGTAGATGTAGCCGCAGACTTTGCACTTGAAACGTCGGACGGTCATGGTCCTACCTCTCGGAGATGATGTATGGTCGGTCCCCTGGTATTATACCTGCTGCCGGTTCACGGGATCCCCGAGCGCCATGACACCCCGGGACCAGCCCGCATTCCTGCCGATGACCCCGCGCGACCTCGCCTCCCTCGGGCTCGACGGCGTCGACGTCCTCCTCGTCTCGGGCGACGCCTACGTCGACCACCCGTCGTTCGGGACGGCGGTGATCGGCCGGGTGCTCTGGGATGCTGGGTACACGGTCGGCGTCGTCGCCCAGCCCGGTCCGGACCCCGCCGACCTCCTCGCCCTCGGTCCCCCGCGACTCTTCGTCTCGGTCTCGTCGGGCGCGGTCGACTCCATGGTGAACCGCTACACCCCGAACCGCCGCTATCGCTCCCGGGACGTCTACGCTCCGGGCGGGATCCCGCGCCGGCCGGACCGGGCCGTGCTGGTCTATACCGACCGGGTTCACGCCCTCTTCCCGGGAACCCCGGTCGTGCTCGGCGGAATCGAGGCCTCGCTCAGGCGGTTCGTCCACTACGATTACTGGTCGGACAGCATCCGGGGGTCCGTCCTCGCGGACGCGCCAGCTGACATCCTGGTCTACGGGCCGGGCGAGCGGCAGGTGATCGCGATCGCGGATCGGCTCGACGGAGGCGAGGACGTCCGCAGGATCCGGGATGTCCGGGGGACGATGTGGAAGTGCGCGCCGAGGGAGTGGCGGGGGATGGACCGGGTCGGGTTCGCCGAGCTCCCGGGATTCCCGGCGGTCGCCGACGACCCGCGGGCGTTCGCCCGGGCCTAATCCGGGTACGCCGCCGGGCAGGACCCGTTCACGTCCGGGCCGGTGGCGCAGCCCCACCCGAAGACCGTGGTGGTCCAGAACCCGCCGCCTATCCCGTTCACCCCCCGGGAGCTCGACCGCATCTACGAACTCCCGTACGCACGCCGGGAGCACCCGTCATACCGGGCCCCGGTCCCGGCGCTCGAACCGGTCCGGTTCTCGATCACGACCCACCGGGGCTGCTTCGGCGACTGCTCGTTCTGCGCCATCGCGTGCCACCAGGGCCGGATCGTCCAGTCGAGGACGGTCGAATCGATCGTGCGCGAGGCCGAGCGGATGACGCGGATGCCCGGGTTTCGCGGCGTCATCCCGGACGTCGGCGGTCCGAGCGCGAACATGTACGGCCTCTCGTGCCCCCTCTGGGAGTCCACAGGTGCCTGCCCGGACCGGCGCTGCGGCCCCGACTGCCCGTCGCTCGCGACGAGCCACGCGCTGCAGCTCGACCTCCTCCGGCGGCTCCGCGCCATTCCCGGTGTCAGGAGGGTCTCGATCGGGTCGGGGATCCGGCACGACCTCGCTCTGGCGGCCGAGCCGGAGTACCTCGACGTCCTCTGCCGGCACCACGTCTCCGGCCACCTGAAGGTCGCGCCCGAGCACGTCTGCGACGCCGTGACCGCCCTGATGCACAAGCCGGGCCGGGCCGCCTTCGAGGCCTTCCGGGCGCGGTTCGAGGTGCTCCAGGAGGGGCGGGAGCGGCGCCAGTATCTGCTCCCGTACCTGATGTCGGGCCACCCCGGCTGCACGCTCACCGAGATGATCGAGCTCGCCGAGTACATCCGGGACGAGGGGCTCTACACCGAGCAGGTGCAGGACTTCACCCCGACCCCGATGACGCTGGCGACCGCGATCTACGCGACCGGGATCGACCCGGAGACCGGGCACGAGATCCACGTGCCGCGGGGACGGGAGAAGCAGATCCAGCGGGCCCTGCTCCATTACCGCGACGAGCGCAACCGGGAGCTCGTGCTGGAGGGCCTCCGCGAGGCCGGGCGGACGGATCTGATCGGGCCGGGAGAAGAGTGCCTGGTCCCCGGGGGGCCTACCGGTCCGAGAACGGCACCTCGAGCATCGCGAGGTCGTCGGGGACCAACACCTGGCCGTTGAAGCGCGCGGCGGCGTCCCTGAGATGCCCGGCGGTCGAGGTGTAGCGCGAGGAGAGGTGGACGAGCGCGAGCCGCTTCGCCCCGATCCTGGCCGCGGCCTCGCCCGCCTCGCCGGCGGTCGCGTGGTGTACTCCGGCGGCACGCTCGGCGTCGGCGTCGTCGTAGGTCGCGTCGTGGATCAGCAGGTCGAGCCCCTCCGGGACGCCGGCGCGGGCCAGGTCGACCGGTCGGGTGTCGCCCGTGTACGCGACCGACCGCCCGGGCCGGGGCGGCCCGAGCACCTCGTCGGGGCGCACCTCGCGCGGCACGCCGTCGACCTCGACCGTGACCGCGTTGCCGCGCTGGAGCCGGCCGAAGAGCGGGCCGGGCCGGACGCCGAGCGCGATCGCGCCCTCGCGGTCGAACCGCCCGGGCCGGGGGTCCTCGACCAGCACGTACCCGAGCGAGGCCATCCCGTGCCGCGTGCCGAAGGCGCGGATGGCGTAGCCGTCGAACCACACCTCCTCGCCGGGCTTCAGGACGCGCCCGGTCACGGAGAAGCCCATCGTCGCGGTCGAGAGGTGTTCGATCACGTGCACGATCCCGTCGATACCCGGCGGGCCGTAGACGGTGAGCGGGTGGGACCGCCCGTTGAACGCGAGCGTCTGGACGAGCCCGAAGAGGCCCAGGTAGTGGTCGGCGTGCCAGTGGGTCACGAAGACCGCGTCGACCGTGAACCCGGTCTGCGCCCGCATCATCTGCTGCTGGGCCCCCTCGCCGCAATCGAAGAGGAGGGTGTCCGCCCCCCGCCTCACCAGGAAGCAGGCCGGATTCCGGTGCACGGTCGGGAGCGCGCCGGCCGTGCCCAGGAAGTAGACCTGCAGGGTCTCGCCCGCTACCGCGTCCACCCCCTGATGACCCCGAGCGAGCGTCGCCCCTCCTCGAGCGAGCGCCCTTCGACCACGACGATGCCGCTGTAGGAGGTCCTGATCGCCCGCCCTGCGGTGTCCCAGTCGACCGTCCCGTCACCGAGGGCCAGGTGCTCGTCGGAGGCGCCGTGGTTGTCGTGGAGGTGGAGATGGTCCGCGCGCTCGAGCACTGCGAGGAAGTCCCGGACGACACCGACCGTGTTCGCGTGGCCCAGGTCGAAGCAGACCCCGACCCCCTCGATCCCGTCGGCCATGCCCAGGAGTTCGCCCGGATCGCGGCAGAGGAACTCGCGGATGGAGATCATATTCTCGAGGCAGGCCAGGACCCCGTGGTCGGCCGCGCACCGGCCGATCTCGCGGAGCGCGTCCTTCTGCACCCCCCAGGCGCGATTCGGGGCAAGTTTCCCGAGGGGAGAGAGGTACCCCGGGTGGACGACGACCCGGTCGGTCCACTCCGAGGCCGCCTCGATACAGGCCTTGACCTGCCTGACCGTCTCGCGCAGGATCGGGTGGTTGAGCGAGGCGAGGTTCAGGTCCGAGTACGGGGCGTGGACCGAGATCTCGAGCCCGGTGGTCTCCACGAGCCCGGCCACGCGCTCGCGCCCGGCGGGCTCATCGAGCCGGTAGTCGCCCTCGGCCACCACCTCCCAGCCGTCGAACCCGGCGTCCGCGATCCCACCCACCCACTCGGGCGGCGCCGTCACCCTGGCCGAGGACGAGAAGTGGATCCCGGGGTTCATGCGCCCCCCGAGAGGGATGCGAGCAGGCACCGGACCTCTCGGCGGAAGGCGTCGAGGCTTCCCGCGTTCTCGACGGTCACCTCGGCCCCGGCGAGCGCCGTGCCCAGGCCCCAGCCGAGCTCCCGCTCGTCCCGCCGCGCGAGGGCCTCGGTCCCGGCGATGTCGTCAGTCCGCTCTCGCGCACGGAGACGAGCGAGCCGCGCCTCGAACGGGGAGGTCACCCCGACCAGGGCGAAGCCCGGGAAGGCCCGTCTGAACTCGACGACCTCGGCGTCGGAGCGGATCCCGTCCACCAGGACGACCGGGGCGCCGAGCCCGCGGATCGCGTCGATCATCAGCAACGCGACGGCCCCGCGCCCGAGCTCTTTCCGGAGTTCCCCAGAGATCCCTCCGAGGGTCGCGTCGTCGGCCGGCAGCCCCCGCTCCATCGCGACCCGCCGGATCACATCCCCCATCACCAGGACGGGGATGCCGAGGTCCCTGGCGCACCGCGAGAACTCACCCTTGCCGCTTCCCGGCAAACCCACGATCCCGATCAGTTTCATGCTCTATCTCTCCGTTCTCCCTGGTCCTGATCCGGCACGATCGCCCGACCCGGTCGGCGACGGCGACCAGCTCCCCGTGCGTGAGCGGTGCGACGGCCTCCGTCACCCCCTGCTGGAGGACCAGCGGGACATCTCCGGCCTCGCGCGCGATCGCTCCGACCTCGTCCTCGAACCCCCTGAAGAGGGTGATCACCACCTCGAACTCCGGAAGGCGGCCCCCGGTAAAGGCCGCGCCCAGGAGGGCGAGCGATTCCTGGACCCGCTCCGTGAGGTCGGCTCCCAGGAGGTTGGGGTAGCGCTCCCAACGCGCCTTGAGGTCGAGGGCCACGTGGTCCGCGAGCCCGGCGTCGATCAGCCGGACGAGCGTCTCCGGGTAGGCCCCGTTCGTGTGCAGCCCGACCTGGAGCCCCAGGTCACGTGCCGCCCGGGCCAGGGCGAGGAGCGCATCCCGCTGCATCGTCGGCTCGCCCCCCGTGAAGATGACGCCCGAGATGACCAGGGCGCTGCTGGCGATCATCCCGGCTACCTCGTCCACCTCGCGGAGATCCTTCCCGCCGAGGAGAGGGGTGTTGTGGCAGTAGGGGCACCTGGCCGGGCACCCCCTGAGGAAGACGGTGCAGACGACACGACCGGGCCAGTCGACGGTGCTGAGCGGTACGAATCCTCCGAAGTTGAGCTGCAGGGGCATCACCGTGCACCTTTCTTTGCGCGAGGTGTTTTATTGAAACTAATCCCGGGGGAAACCCTGATGCGGGGATAGATAGACGGGATCTGGATGGTCCGCCCGCAGGAGCGCAGGCGGCTTTCGAACCCCCCCTTCTACCGGGAGGAGTTCGAGGAAGCGTTCCGCTTTGTCCTCGAGGAGTACCCCCTCCCGCGCCGCGCGCTCGCCCTCTTCGTCCCCTGTGCGGTCCGGAAGCCGTACAGCGCGAGCCCGAGCCACCGCATCTTCCGGGCAGTCCTGGATCGGGTCCTCGCCCCTGACGAGTACCAGCTTCTGGTCTTCGGCACCTGCGGCGTCGTTCCGGCCGAGCTCGAAGAGATGTATCCGTTCGCGCACTACCGGTTCATGCTCGGCGCCGTCCGCGACTCCCGGGTCAGGCGCGATTTCCTGGAGATCGAGACTGACCGTCTCGCCCGGTTCCTGTCGGCTACGCGCGGGCTGTACAGGGCCAGGGGGGCCTACTGCATCGGCCTCTTCCGCGAAGCGATGGAACGGGGAGCGGGCCGTGCCGGCGTCCCCCTCGATCTCCTGCTCCCCTCCGCTGAGACGATAGCGCGCGTATCGGACCCCGGAAGCCCGTTTCCCGCGGGTTCGCTCGCGTGCCGCGAGTACACGGCCGAGCTCGAGGAGGGGCTCGAGCGGCTCGCCGTCCGGGTCCGCCGGGGGCGGGGATAGCGGGAGGCCCGGGGTCGGTGCCGCCCGGACGGAACCAGGGTGGGGAACGGGGACAGTCAAAGACGGGCGGTCAGCGGGAACGGCGTCCGTGCGGGAAGAAGGGGGCCCGTGGAGCGAAACGACGAAAAAAGGATGCGGGGCGGGAACTCCGCCAGGTCACCCGGTGAGCCCGGCCAGTACGTCGTAGTTCGCGGACGCGTCGGGGCCGAAGGCGGCGGAGGCACGGAGCCCGTCGAAGAGCCCCATCGCCTGAGCGACCTCGCTCACGAACGCAACCTGGTCGCCGACCGCGTTCGCCTGGTACGCGAGCGCCGTGTGCTGCCAGCCCTGCGCGTAGGACGCGAACTCGCCCATGTATGCGGCCTTGCTGTTCAGGATCGGGACGATCGCAGCCGTATACGCCGTACCGTCGCCGAACTCGGTTCCGGCGTAGGTCACCGACTGGAGCATCGATGTCGCCTGGAAGAAGAGCGTCCGCGACGAGTTGAACTGCCCGGCGGCGCCCTCGAACGAGGTGGCGGCCTCGGCGTACCGCGCGGTGTTCATCTGGTCCCGGCCCGCGGCGTAGGTATCAGCGCCGTCATACATCGCCAGGGCGGCGTCGGCGAGGCCGATGTACGCGGTGGAGATGGACCGTAACAGCGCCAGGTTCGCCGCGTTCGCCGGGTCGACGACCGCGTTGGCGGTGTTCAGGCAGTTCGTGTATGCGGTCTTCGCCTCGTTCAGGTACTGCCGGATCAGGACAAGGTCGCTCGCCCCCCAGGCCCTTGACCAGGCGTCGCCGCCGGCCGCGTAGTAGGTCTTGGCCTGGCCGTAGGTCGCGTTCTCAACGGGCGGCAGCACCGTCGGAACCACCGTGATGGTCCCGGTCGGGACCACCGTGACCGTTCCCACCGGGACGGTCGGTGCGGCCGTCACCGTCGGCACCGGGCTGCCCGAGCCGACCGTGAAGGAGCCGGGCGGCGCGATCGCTGACATCGTCAGGTCGGCGGCGATCTCGCCGGACGGGCCGTGGGACCGGACAGTCTTGATCTCGATGTTCATCGGAGTGGTTCCGGTCGCCAGCGCCCGGAAGTAGAGCTCGGCGATGGCGACCTTCCCGTTCTCGATCTTGTTCGAGAAGTCAGCGAGCCGGATGGAGAGCCCGTTCGTCCCGATCGGCGTCGCCGCCTTGGTATTGCCGACCTTGAAATCGGTGCTGGCGTATCCGAGGATAGTGTCGTCCCACGTGACGTTGAGCCAGAGGTCGTCGGCGAGCGGCTGCCAATTATTATCGACGTACAGGGTTGCGATGGCGAATCCGCCGACTTCAGCACCCTGGTTCTGTTCGATGGAGAAGGTGCCGATGCCGGCGGCAGTCGCTGCACACGCGAGTCCCGGGAGGAGCAGGAGGAGCGCGAGCGACGTGCGGAATGCTGCCCAGCGATTCATAACGAATCGTCGTCACCTCATGATATAAGAATTACGGTCAGCCCGGTCTCTTCGGGTGCGAAACGATGTCCTGAGGGGGCCGCTGCGACGCCTGATTTCCGTATCGGCAGGATGAGCGCGACAGAGGACCAACCCGGGAGGGGACAGGATCCCGTGCTGGGGGGAAGGGGCTATGGCCCGGCAGTCGGGGGGAGTAGAGAACCGTCTCGATATCGGGGGACGGCCCCCTGGAGAGATGAGACGGGGGGCGGGTCGCCCTTCCCGGAGAAGCATCGCTGAAAAACCTGCGAGGAGGAGGAGGGTGCCCCCTGGACGAATCGACGAAACGGGCCCCGTTCATCACGCCCAGTGAAGGGATCCCGTTCCGCCCTGTTCTGACTGTGTCTCCCGGTTCGGAGACGTGCGCAGGTTGCTGCGGCAGGCCCCCCCGGCTTGCGAACCGCCGCGGACGCCGCCGCTCATACTGGCGTTCCCTGTCCGTGCAGCGATTCGTGCCGCCTCCCGGGAGTGCCACCTCTTCCCGATCCATCCAGCAGGGGCGATCCGCCAGTGAGCTCGTGGAATATTTATAGGTATCTTACAGGTATAATAGAAATAGGGTATAGTGTCATTTTAACCACTAACTCCTACCATTCAGGAGGGGTTTATGGCCAGGATCGTCTGCCCGCGATGTCACTGTATGAAGGTGTATCGCCTTGGCACTGGGAAACGTCGATGTTCGCA
>JAAYEG010000050.1 GCA_012728895.1 Methanospirillum sp.
CGACCGTCCGAGATACTGGGGAGATCGAAGGGGTGCACCCTATACACGGCTCCGAGACGGGCACGAACCTGACGATATCGGCCGATAATCAAGAGTGGTGGTGTCGCCGGCACGAGACCGGGGGCGGGCCGCTGGAGGCCCTTGCGGTCGCTGAGAAGATCATCGATTGCGCGGATGCTCGGGCGGGATGCCTGCAGGGCCACTGGGCTGAGATCTTCGAGGCCCTGAAGGCTCACGGGTATGCGGAGCAGCTGAAAGAGTGGGAGTGGGAGACGGGGAAGCGTGAGGTCTCAGTCTCGACTGACGACGAGGTGCCGGGCGAGACGCAGATGGTCGAGGTCCTCCGCCCGACGATCGTCTTGACTGGTCGGCACATGCACGAGGTGACGGAGGACGCGATCCGGGCGATCAGTGAGGCGAACGATCCGCCGATATTATTTCACCGGGCCGGCGCACCTGTGCGGGTCTGCCGGGACGAGCAGGACCGGGCAAAGATCCAGTCGCTCACCGAGCACGCGCTCCGCGGGGTTATGGACCGGGTTGCGGTCTGGCTCTCGATCAAGATGATGAAAGAAGGGGGATTTAAAGAGATCCCGGAGTATCCTCCGATCTCGATTGTCCGCGATATCCTCGGTCAACCTTCCGATGAATGGCGGCTCCCTCCCCTTGTCGGGATTGCGACGTCTCCGATCTTGCACCTGGACGGCACGATCCACGCGACCGTAGGGTACGACGAGGTGACGCGGATGTACCTCATGCCGGAGCCCGGGTTCATGCTCGCCCCGGTGCCCGACGATCCGACACACGATGAGGTTGAGGCCGCGAAGGACTTGATTCTGGAGATCTTCTGGGACTTTCCGTTCGTGGATGAGGCCAGCCGGTGGAACGCGGTCGGGGCATTCTTGACCGGGGTGTTCCGTCCGATCATCGACGGCCCGTGCCCGTGCTGGCTGCTCACAAAGCCGCAGGCCGGGTCGGGCGCGTCACTGATGCAGAACGCGGTGTATATGGCGATCACGGGGGTGACTCCGCCGGCGAGCGTGACCCCGAAGACGAAGGAGGAGTGGAGTAAGCGGATCATGTCAATCCTGCGCGGCGGGTCGCCCCTCCATATCTGGGATAACCTCGAAGGAAGTCTCAAGTCGGATGTCCTGGCGTCGCTCCTGACGGCCCGGGAATGGAGCGATCGTATCCTCGGCGTCACAGAGGACGCAGCACTGCCGGCCCGGACCGTCTGGTTCGGCAACGGGAACAATGTGCAGATCGGGGGGGACCTCGCTCGCCGGGTGATCCTCTCACGCATCGACGCCGAGGTGGCTATGCCGTGGCTCCGGGAGGACTTCCGACACCCGGACCTGATACTGTGGGTCCGGGAGAACCGGGGTCGCCTGATCGCCGCTGCGTTGACGCTCGGTCTTGCCTGGGTGAGGGCCGGGTGTCCGGAGCCGGAGAAGGTGTCTCCCCTCGGCGGGTTCGAGGGGTGGCGGCATGTCGTCGGGGGGGTCCTGGAGTATGCGGGCGCGACTGAGTTCATGGCGAACGCGATGGATGTCTTCGTCGAGGGAGACTCGGACCTCCGCCAGTGGGAGGGGTTCTTGTCTGCGGTGTTCGACGAGTTTGGCTCGAACCCATGGACGGTCTCCGACCTTAAGGTTCGGCTCGACCGGGAG
>JAAYEG010000051.1 GCA_012728895.1 Methanospirillum sp.
CAGGTAGTGCCTCTGGGTTGAGGAACCATGAGGAGGCAGCCTGCATAGTATATAGATCTGCCGCTTTTCTCCTCAAATCAACGATCGCAGAGACATCAGGGCCTGTACGAAATTAGTGAACTACTGATACTCGCTTTTGACTCGTCTCATATACTTCTTTTTTTACGAATTGAAGGAAAATGTGATTAAATCATATTCGTTCTTTAACCCACGTTTCGTGGGAATACATCAGTACCGGCGCTCCTTAGTGCCCCCGGTTCCGGTACTTGACGACGGGTCCGGTACTACATCCAGTCCCGGGTCCGCCCGATCAGTACCGGCCCGACCCCCCCATCTTATGTGTCCCGACCCGTCCGAACCCCCCCGTTCCTCAGTGCCCTTGGTTCCGGCAATTGACAGCGGCCTCAGTACAGACCGGTTACCGGGTCCATCAATCAAAAGAGAGGGCGGGACAGCCCCACACGCATGCTCAGGAATCCCTACCGTTGCGGCAGCGATCCCATCAGGGCATAGAAATATTCAGGCTGCCGGGTGGCAAAAAGCCCGTGCCAGGCTTCGAGCGTTGCAGGTGTCATGACACCCAGTCTCCGGAATACCTGGTACGCGAACTCTACCGGTGCAAGTCCGCTTGCAGTGATGAGATCGCCGTCAGACACTGCCGGTTCGTTCACATAATGATTCTCGCCACGGTAGTTCGGGCAGAACATTTTCAGGGCTGCGGGATCGTTGCTGGTGTGCGGGCGGTTGTCCAGCAGGCCGGCATTTGCGAGGCCAAGCGTTGCACCGCAGATCGCGGCGACAGGTATTCCTTCATCAAGCAACCGGCCTGTCATCCGGAGGGCGGGCTCCTGTGCCGGATCAAGCCAGGTATCTGCTCCCGGCAGCACGAGCACGTCGCCGGGGACGGGGTGGATATCCCTGATGAGGACTTCCGGCGTCAGATGCAGCCCGCCCATGGTAGTGACGGGGTCCAAGGTACTGCCGCAAACCACGATGGAATACCGGAGTGCCGGTTCTTTCAGGTACCGTCCGGAGTGGAGCTCGGCGAGGACATGGCCCGGTTCCCAGTCGGAAAGGGTATCGAGGGTATAGAGATAGAGTGTGCGCATGATTCACCGTTATAGATAATCGGGCGGGATTGAGATATACCCCCTCTCTCTGCTTCATTCTCCATGCACTTCTGGGTTCCACCGGTTCCGGCAATTGACGACGGCTCCCAGAGCTCCGGTTCCGCGTCCGTACATCAAAGAGAGCCCGGCACCGCCCCACCACACGCGGCCGTTACCGGAGCCACCGCGACCATCCTCCGCAGAACCCGGCCCGGCACCCCGCCGCCCGCCGGCCCACCCTCACTTCTTCGGCACGAAGAGCCGCACCGGGCAGCGCTCCGCGTCGCGGTCCGCCGGCACCGGGCCGGCCATCCGGCACTCGCCCGTCCCCTTCCCCGTCTCTCTGTAGTTCTGGCAGTCGCCGCAGGTAGGCATGTCCCGGAGATGGACGTCGCCGGGTATAGCCCTTCCGGATGCCACGCCACAAGGCTATACCCGATGAGCGCACAGTTTTAACGATTTATTCGAGGCAGACCATATGCGACTCCTTCTGATCCATTCCGACTCTTTCGAGTACGAGGCGCGAGAGAAGACCCGGATCGCCGAGGAATGCTCCCTGCTCGCGGACGGCATGGAGGAGGCCCTGACCGTCTTCACCGCGGTCGAACAGGCAGACGCCGACGGCATCGAGGACGTCGTCCACCAGGCCGTCTCCGAGATCGTCGAGACCGCCGACCGCGTGGGGACGAAGAACGTTTTACTCTATCCCTACGCGCACCTCTCGAACGACCTGGCGGCCCCCGACGTCGCGATCAAGGTCCTGGCCCTGGTCGAGATCGGGCTCAACGACCTGGGCGCGTACACCGTCAAGCGGGCGCCGTTCGGCTGGTACAAGTCGTTCTCGCTCCGCTGCAAGGGCCATCCCCTCTCCGAGCTCTCGAAGACCATCGTCCCCTCCGGGGCGGACGAGGAGGCCGGGCCCGAGAAGCCCGCGGTCGAGCACTCCTTCTTCGTCCTGGCCCCCGACGGCCTCGAGCACGAGGTCGACGAGTTCCTGGACGACTCCCCCTTCGGCTGCCTCGTCAGGAAAGAGCTCGGCGTCGCCGTGCCCACGGGCGGCGACCCCGTCCACGTCGAGCTGATGCGTGCCAAGGAGCTCGTCGACTACGAGCCGGCCTCCGACGTCGGCAACCTCCGCTGGCTCCCGCGCGGCAAGCTCGTCCGCGACCTCATCGCCGACTACGCGCTCGGGCTCGTCCTCGAGTACGGGGGTTCGCCCGTCGAGACGCCGGTGATGTACGACCTGGGCGACCGGGCCATCTTCGAGCACGCCGACAAGTTCGGCGAGCGGCAGTACCGCTTCCGCTCCGGCAACCGGTCCATGATGCTCCGGTTCGCCGCCTGCTTCGGCATGTTCTCGATTATGCGGGACATGCACATCTCGCCGAACGCGCTCCCGATGAAGATGTACGAGCTCTCGACCTACTCGTTCAGGCACGAGCAGCGCGGCGAGGTCATCGGCCTGAAGCGCCTGCGGGCCTTCACCATGCCCGACATGCACACCCTCTGCCGCGACCTCGACGAGGCCCGCGCCTGCTTCGATGAGCAGCTCCGGATCGGGTGGCGGACCGGGCGCGACTTCGAGACCCCGCTCGTCGCGGCCTTCCGGTGTACCCGGGAGTTCTTCGAGGAGCACCGCGACTGGGTCGCCGGGCTCGCCCGGGAGTCCGGGGCCCCGATGCTGGTCGAGCTCCTCTCGGACCGGGTCCACTACTGGATCGCGAAGATCGACCTCGCGACCATCGACGGCCAGGGGAGGCCGATCGAGAACCCGACGGTCCAGATCGACGTCGAGTCCGCGGACCGCTTCGGGATCAGCTACCACCAGGACGGCGGCGAGGTCTACCCGCCGGTCCTCCACTGCTCGCCCACGGGCTCGGTCGAGCGCGTGATCTGCGCCCTGCTCGAGCAGACCGCGCACCAGGAGGTCCCCCGGCTCCCCGCCTGGCTCGCCCCGACGCAGGTCCGCGTGATCCCCGTCGCCGAACGGCACCTCGAGTTCGCCGCCGGGCTCGCGGACCGGCTCAACGCGGCCCGCGTCCGGACGGACCTCGACGACCGCGAGGAGAGCGTCGGCAAGAAGGTCCGCGAGGCCGGCATGGAATGGGTCCCGTTCGTCGCGGTGGTCGGCGACACCGAGGTCGAGACGGGCAAGCTCACGGTCACGATCCGCCGGCTCTCCGCGCCGAAGAAGCCGCACAAAGAGGAGTTCACCACGGACGACCTGGTCCGCGTCGTGCACGAGGCGACGGCGGGCATGCCCTTCCGGCCGCTCTACACGGCCCGCCGCCTCTCGGTCCGTCCCCGGTATATCTGATCCCCCTTTTTTCGACGGGCCTGGACCAGGGGTACTCCCCGGAGACCGGTCCCTTTAAAGCCCTGCGGCGATAAGTCACGGCACGGGGTTCTCCCATGGTCGTCGTGCTCTACTTCGACCCCGACCCGGACTGGCGGGACCGGGTTGAGCGGTGCCGCTCATTCCCGTCGGTCCCGGAGATCATCACCGCCGCGACCTTCGGGGAGGCGACCGACCGTCTCCGGGCGCAACAGGTCGACGCGGTCGTCGCCGACCCGCCCGGGACCGAGGTGCTGGCCCTGCACTCCTTCGTCCGACTGCTCCCTCAGCCGGTGCCGCTCGTGCTCTTCATGCAGCCGGGGCGCGAGGCGCTGGCGCTCCGGGCCGTCGACGGCGGGGGCGTGCGCTACGTCGAGAAGAGCGGGGACCCCGCGGACCGGCTCCGCGCCGTCTTCGCCCTGGTCGAATCGCTCTGCCGGCGCCGGGACGAGTTCGTCTCTCTCCAGCGCCGGAACGAGGACCTGGCGTTCCTCTCCGGGACGGCGATGGACCTCGTGCGCATGGACGACGATACGAACATCTACCGGTACATCGCCGGGCAGGTGCTGTGTATCGTCCCGGAAGGATTCGCGAACGTTCTGCTCTTCGATCACGACTCCCGCCTTTTGACGATCCACACGATCCTTCCCGAAGAACCGGCCGTCCGGGTCGCCCGGGAGGAGCTCGGGTCCGACCTTGTCGGGAAGTCCTTTCCGATCGATGCGGATCCGACTGCGGTGACGATGCTCGGGTGCAACCGGATGGTGGAGGCCATCACCTCGCTCTACCACGGCATGATGCAGACGCTGCCGGAGGAGGCGTGCCGGCGGATCGAGGAGCGGCTCGACATCGGCAGGTACTACTCGATGGGGTTCACGTGCCGCGAAGGGCTCTACGGGCTCCTGACGGTCGCCCTCCGGAAGGGGCGGGAGCTCGGGCCCGAGCAGCAGGAGCTGATCGAGGTCTTCGTCCGGCAGACGGCGGTCGCCCTGCTCCACCACCACTCCCGGGCGCGCCTGCGGGAGAGCGAGGCGCGGTACCGCGCCGTGGTCGAGAGCCAGCACGAGCTGGTCTGCCGCTTCCGGCCCGACGGGACCCACCTCTTCGCGAACGAGGCCTACTGCCGGTTCTTCGGCCTCTACCCGGCGTCGATCACCGGGTCGCGGTTCGTCCCGGAGATCCCCGGCGAGGACCAGGCGGTGGTCCGCGCTTACTTCGCGGGGTTCACGCCGGAGCGCCCCGACGGGGAGATCGAGCACCGCGTCCGCCTCCCGGGCGGGCGCGAGCGCTGGCTCGAGTGGTCGGACCGGGCGTTCTTTGACGCGGACGGGCGGCTCGAGGAGTTCCAGTCGGTCGGCCGGGACGTGACCGGACGGAAGGAGGCGGAGGCGGCGCTGGCCGCGCTCACGGAGGACCTCGAGGTGCGGGTCGAGATGGCGACATCCGGGATCCGGGCCGCGAACCGCGACCTGGAGGCCTTCTCGCACCATGTCTCGCACGACCTCCGGGGACCGCTGCGCGCCATCGACGGCTTTCTCGGCATCCTGATGCTGAAGTTCGGCCCCGAGCTCCCGCCAGAAGCGGTCGAGCTCGTGGGCCGGGCACGGGAAGGGGCGATCCATGCGAACCGGTTCCTCGAGGCGCTCCTCTCGCTCGCCCGCCTGTCGAGCCGGCCGCTCTCCCTGGAGCAAGTCGAGACGGCGGCGCTCGTGGAGGACGTGCTCGTGGAGCTCGTCCCGGACCCGTCGGTGCGGCGCGTCGAGGTGACCGTCGGCCAGCTACCGCCCTGCCGCACCGACCCCGAGATGCTCCGGCACGTCTGGCAGAACCTCGTCTCGAACGCGCTCAAGTTCACGCGGACGCGCGACCCGGCCCGGATCAGGATCGACGCCGGGTGCGAGGGCGGCGAGACGGTCTACCGCGTCGCCGACAACGGCCTCGGGTTCCCAAAGGAGGATGCGGAGAGGATCTTCGAGGACTTCGTCCGGCTCCACGACACGCGGGAGTTCAAGGGCTCAGGGATCGGGTTGCCGCTCGTCCGCCGGATCGTCGAGCGGCACGGCGGCAGGGTGTGGGCCGATTCCGAGCCGGGCGGGGGCGCGACCTTCTGTTTCACCCTGCCGGCCGGGTGAGGGCTTCGCCCGCGGCGACGGGTCCCGGGGACAGTCCCGATCGGCGGGCCCCACCGGGATCGCCGCCCCCCGGGGGGGCCGTTCGACACGATTCACCATTCTTAATAAACCGCCGTGTGAACCGTTTCTGATGGTTCACCGGACCGTCCTTCTCCTCGCGCTCATCACGGTCATGGCGCTCGCCGCGGGCTGCACACAGGCCCCGCCCGCGCACCACGCCCCCGGTCACCGTCCCTGTGACACCGGGGACCGCGTTCACCACCTCGGCCGACCTGATCGAGTTCGTGCAAAGGGCCGCCTCCTTCGCCCGCGAGAACGGGCGGGGGGGCGGCGGTGGAAGCGTTCAACGACGGGAACGGACCGTTCGTCGCCGGGAACGTGCACGTCGTCGCCGTCGACTACAACGGGACCCTCCTCGCGGACAGCGCGGAGCCCGGGAGGATCGGGACGAACATCTCGACCACGACCGACCCGTTCGGGATCCCCCTGGTGACGAGGCTCGCCGAGACCGCGCGGTTCAGCATCGGCCTGGTCAGCCACGACGGTCCCGGCCCGGGTAACGACTCCGCCGCCGGGCCCGGGCTCATGGTCGTCGAGGACGTGGACGGCGCGTACTACGTGGCTGCCGGGTTCTCCGCCGCCGAGGGCGACGTCTTCCCGTCGCTGGTGATGAATACGACCGGAGAAAAGGCCGACCGCGGGGACCTTGCCGCCTTCGTGAAGGGCGCGGTCGCCTACACCCGGGAGAACGGGAAGGAGAAGGCTGTCGCGGCCTTCAACGACCCGGTTGGGGGCGTCGCACGGGGCGAGCTCGCCGTCATGGCCCTCGACTGCAACGGGACCGCTCTCGCAAGCTTGCCATATGCCCCAGGGTGGCGGCGAACTGGTTCAACCTGCTCAGCTACAACGACCCCGACGTCGTGAACACCATCCGCGGCATGCGCGACCTCGCCCGGACGGGCGGCGGGTTCCTCTACACGGTCGCGAAGGTGACCGTCAACGAATCCGACGTCCTGGTCCCGAAGGTCAACTACGCCGAGCCGATCGACGACACCTGGTGGCTCTTCGCGGGCGTCGTCGACCCCGCCTATGCAGAGGTCGCCGCCGGGAACCTGACCGGCATCCCGCGGCGGCAGCATACCCGGGCCGAGCTCCACGCCCTGGTCTCCCGCGCCGTGGACTACGCAGGGACGAACGGGACCGCGCGGGCCCTCGCGGCGATCGACGACCCGGCCGGCCCGTTCGTCGACGGCGACCTCTTCGTCTGGGCCGAGGGGACAAAGGGGACCGTGATCGCCGACCCGTTCTGGAAGGAGGGGATCGGGCTGGACTATCTCGACGTCACCGACGAGAACGAAGTGAAGACGACGAGGATCGGGATCGACGCCATGCGGAACGGGACCGGGTTCTCCCACGTTCTCTTCCGGGAGACTGCGTTGAACGGGACTGCGCCCGTGCCGAAGCTGGTCTACATGAAGGCCGTGGACGACGAGTGGTGGATCGGCGGGGGGGTCTACGGCGTGGAGGTGACGGGATAGGAGACTTCCCGTGCCGAAAAAGGATTGCCCCCCTTCCAGGGTGAGGAAACGCCAGCACCCTCCGGTCCCGCTCAGGACCGCCTCCCCGGCCAGGTTCCGTACGAGATGATCATCGAGGCCATCGTCAAGGACAGAAGACCGCGTGCAGACCCCGACCCGGAACCCGATACCCGTCCCGTGAATCGCGGCCCGGCGGCTCACGGTCCGGTCTCGATATCTGACTGCCTCCTTGTACCGAGAGCGGACCGGGGCCCCGGACGGTCGGGGGCTGTTCCGGCCAGAACCTTCAGCGGCCCTTGTTCTCCCGGAAATCCCGGGCCTGCTTGCTGATCCCCTTCCAGCGTCTGCGCTCGGAGCGGGCCGACCCGATCTCCGCCTTCTCCTGTGCGAACGCGAGTTCGCCGGCGAGCCTGAGGTAGCTCTCGAGGCGGGCGCGGGAGAGGCGGCCCGCGTCGACGGCCTCACGGACGGCGCACCCGGGCTCGTGCGCGTGGGTGCAGTCCGAGAACCGGCAGTCGAAGGCGAGTTCGGCGATCTCGGGGAACGTCTCCGCGAGTCCGCCGCCCACGGTGCCGAGGCCGACCTCCCGGAGCCCGGGGGTGTCGATGACGAGGGTGCCCGAGTCGAGGACGAACAGCTCGCGGACGGAGGTCGTGTGGCGCCCCTTCCCGTCGTGGATGCGGACGCAGGCCGTCTCCTGCGCGGCGCGCCCGAGCAGGGCGTTGATCAGGGTCGACTTCCCGACCCCGGACGACCCGACGAGGGCGACGGTCCAGCCGGGCGCGAGGTACGGCGCGAGCCCGGCGAACCCGGTGCCGGCGAGGGCGCTGACGACCACGACCGGGACACCGGCCGCGACGGGGGCGACGGTCTTGGCGAGCGAGGCCGGGTCCCCGGCCAGGTCGGCCTTGTTGACCAGGATCACCGGCTGCGCGCCCGAGGCGTTGACGAGCGCGAGGTACCGCTCGATCCGGCGAAGGTTAAGGTCCCGGCCGGCCGCCGTGACGATGAAGACGAGGTCGACGTTCGCGGCGATCGGCTGGTCGGCCCCGTCCCTCCCGGGGAGACCGCGGGCGATGATGCTCCTCCTCGGCAGGACGTCCACGATCGTGGAGACGGCCGCCTCAGGCTGGGAGAGGAGGACGACGAAATCGCCCACCACCGGGAGACGGCCCGCATGCCGGAGAGCGCCCGAGGCGTGGGCGCTGACGCTTTCGTTCGCCGTGATTACGTCGAAGACGGTCCGCTGCCGGCACGAGACCCGGCCGGGCCGGTACTGCGCGGGATAGCGTGCGAACGCGGCGGTGAGGGTCTCGTCCCATCCCAGGGACGCCAGGGGGCCGGGCGGCGTCGAGCCGCACGGGTCACGCTCGGGGGTCATGCATTATCCGGCTCGGTACCAATGGTTTCAGGGACATGATGAGCCTGATCTCGGTACGCGAGGAGAGAACCGGCGACGAGGATGCGATCCGCGCCGTCGAGACAGCTGCATTCGGTCGCCCCGTCGAGGCGGGGATCGTCGACATCCTCCGCGAGTCGTGCCCGGACTTCGTCTCGCTCGTGGCGCTCGACGGCGAGCGGGTCGTCGGGCACGCCCTCTTCACCCCGGCGGCCGTCGACACCGGACCTGTCGGGATGTCCCTGGCGCCGCTCGCCGTCCAGCCGGACGCCCAGCGCCGGGGGATCGGCACCGCCCTCGTGGAGCGCGGCCTCGCTGCCTTGCGCGAGCGGGAATGTCCGTTCGTCATCGTCTACGGCCATCCCGGCTACTACCCCCGCTTCGGCTTCGAGCGGGCATCGGCCCACGGCCTCGCGAGCCACATTCCGGACGTGCCCGACGACGTCTTCATGGTCCTCGTACTCGATGCCGGTGCGATGGCGGGCGTCCGGGGCGTGGTCCGCCACCGCGTCGAGTTCGACGAGGCGATGGAGTAAGACCTGCCTCCCGCGAAGATGATACGGCAACGGCCGACCCTTGTTGCCCGAAGCCCCTTTGACGGCGCGAGCCGGTCGATGCGCCCGTCACACACGACCGACCTGGAGCGATACCGTGCGCGGGGGAGTGCGATGGAGGGCGACAGGACCGCGTTCGTCACGGGCCCGCGGATGGAGGTCCTCGAGGTGCGCCCGACGTCTCGTCACGACGTGAAGATGGCAGGTATCACAGTCGAGTGCCCTCTGCTGCATACGGCGACGGGATGCGGGGAAGGAAACCGGCCGGTGCACCCGGGGGAGCCGGTCGAGAAGCTCACTCCGCCGCCGCACCGTGGACCCCGCCAGCGGCCTCGATGGTGAAGGAATCCATCCTCTTCATTTCACGTCCGTGGCGGCGGAATGCGTCGATGGGGAACTACGGATTCATTCAAAAAAATCCAATTCACAATATTTATTGCGTAGAGCGGGGAAGGACTCGTATCCGTTCTCTTCGATGGGATTCCCCGGCGGGCCTGCCCGGGAGGCCGGGCCGGACCCGCGGCGAGGAGAGCGGGTCCGTTGATGGGCGTACGGGACCGCTCTGTCCCGCACCGACCCCGCGCTCCGGGCGAAGGCCGCGGGCCCGGACGGTGGATCCGTCGCGGCCGGAGAAACGTAATGGCGAAGAGGCTTCTGGTATACATGGCATGTGCCCTCGCCCTGATGGGCCTGCTCGGCATCCTGCCAGTGGCTGCTACAGATAGTAGCCCGGCCGTATTCTCACCGGAGCGAGACGCCAGCGATGAGATGGCGGAGAGGGAAGCGAATGAAGCCGATCGGACGCAGCGGGCCGCGATAGCTCCCGACGGTTCCTTCTCTGTGCGGCGATTCGCCCAGGACAACCAGCATCACGTCACCGGCGACGGGTGGTTCATGTCGCCTGCCGGAACCTGGAGCGTCGCTCCGAGGTTGAGCGGCAGGACGACCTTCCAGTTCGACGCGGCGAACGGGTGGGGTACGGCCACGCCGGCAGGCCAGCTCATGATCCTCTTCGAACCCTCCGGTCATGTCTTCCGTTCGACCGGCTACGACTGGCTCGTGGCCATCGGGGGAAAAGCACAACTGATGGGGAGCGGGACACTCGACGGGGCCGGCACCTACCGGTTCAGGCTGACGCTCGTCGACGGGAGGAGGCAGGGCCTCCAGAAGCCGGACCTGTTCCGGATCAGGATCTGGAACGTGGAGACGGGAGCGCTCGTTTACGATTCTCAGATGGGAGACGCTGAATGCAAAGACCCGACAACCGCCCTCGCCGGAGGATCAGTCGTAATTCATATGTAAACGCACCCCCATTCCGACGCACACGATAAGATCCGCCCTTCTCGCGGCGGATGACGCCCATCACCGGGTCCCCGGAGAGACGGTGAAGAACGACCGGACTCGTAGCTTACCAGGACGGCCGTTACCGAACTGTGAGGGTTATCTATCGTCGGCGGAGAGCGTGGTGAAGGCCGACGTCACGGTCGAACACGATCCGCCATGGCCGCTGCCTTCCCCGTGACGAGGTCGGTTCCACCCGGACCCGTTTCGCGGGACGAAGCGACGAGGCCGGCCGCATTCGTCGTCATTGTGCCCTTCTGATGCAGTTTTCGGCATGCTACGAACGTATCGTTCCGAAAGGTTTGTCGGTTCAGGGACGTATCTAGGTTAATCGCGCTTGGGGTGACAGACCCTCTTTGATGGCCCTCGGGGCCGGGCGCCGTGCCAATTCCTCCGTGCGGGATGAAATTCACCAGTGCGTAATCGCCGCTCCAGAGCGGAGCGGCTGGAGGACAAAGCATGCTCAATAGTGCAAATCATCGAGGGCTGAAGAAATCCCTCGCGCCGGCAGCAGCCCTGCTGCTGGCGCTTCTCCTGCTCGCCGTCGGCGCGCAGGCCGTACCGGAGGCCGTCGATTCGGCCGGACTCACTCCTTACCCCGGCCCTTATCCCGTGCCGGGCTACGTCCAGGCCGAGGACTTCGACCTCGGCGGCGAGGGAGTCGCGTACCACGACCTCGAGCCCGCGAACCTGGGCGGCGCGTACCGTCCCGCCGAGGGGGTCGACATCGAGACAGGCCAGTACGTCACCAACGTCGGATGGATCCGGAGCGGCGAGTGGCTCAGCTACACGCTGACCGCGACCGAGCCGCAGCCCGTCTATCTCCTGCTTTCCGCGGCGAACCCGGACGCGACGACCAAGCGCGTCACTTACTCGCTGAACGGGACGATCGCCGGGACGGTCGACGTCCACCCGACGGGAGGCTTCGAGCAATACAACGGCCATATCTCAACACCCTTCACGTTCCCGGCGGGCGAGACCGTGCTCCGGCTCTCCTTCGACGGCGTCGGGCGGATCAACCTGGATACCTTCGGTCTCGAGTCGATGGGGCCGACGCCCGCCCCGACGCCGGCGCCCGAGGTCCTGATCGATACGCCCGGGCTCCACACCCTCGACCGCGATCTCACGACCGGCTGGCTCGGCGTCATGATCAACAGCTCCGACGTCGTTCTCGACGGCATGGGCCACACCATCGAGGGGACGAAAGCGAACTCGACGGGCGTCTACGCCTCCGGGACCCCGAGCCTCTGGTCGTCCGGGGTCCTCACGAACGTCACGATCCGTAACCTCACCGTCAGGGACTGCGGCGCCGGGATCACCCTCGGCGGCGTCTCGGGCGCCGTGCTCGAGGACGTCGTCGCCGAGCGGAACGTCGTCGGACTCGAGATCAGCGGGGGCGGTACCACCAACGACCACCTCGTCCGCGACTCTGTCTTCCGCGAGAACAGCCGCGTCGGGATCTCCGCCGGCTACCCGGCCTAGGGGGTCGCGATCGAGGGGTGCTCGATCACGGGCAACGGCGCTGGGATCGATGCGGACCTCCTCAGGTCGAGCGAGCGCACGGCGAACCGCGTCGTCGACTCGACGGTCTCGGCGAACCTGGCAAACGGCATCTCCCTCAGGGAGACCCGCCTCGAGGTCCGGAACTGCACCGTTGGCGAGAACGGCAACGACGGCATCTACGTCGAGCACGGCGGCGCCGAGGTCGCGGGCTGCCACATCGAGCGGAACACCGGCACGGGCGTCGAGTCCTCAGACCGCGGCGGCTCCGACATCCACGGCAACTGGATCACCGGCAACGGCCAGGGCGTCGTCGTCGGCGGCGACTGGTCGTCGAGCGTCCGGAACAACTACTTCAACAACACCGACAACGGGTTCTTCGGCGCGTCCGTGGCCGGGCTGCTGAACTACGAGAAGACGGCCGGGACGAACATCGTTGGCGGCCCGTACCTCGGCGGCAACTTCTGGGCGAACCCCAGCGGCACGGGCTTCTCGCAGACCCACGCGGACGCCGATCATGACGGCATCTGCGACGAGCCGTTCGTCATGGAGGACGCGACCGACGCCCTGCCGCTC
>JAAYEG010000052.1 GCA_012728895.1 Methanospirillum sp.
CTTCGTCGGGTTCGACATCGACTCGGCCCGCTGGATCGCCGACAAGATGGGCTTCGAGGTCGAGTTCCAGGCCGTCGCGTGGGACGGGATCATCCCCGCGCTCCAGGCCAAGAAGATCGACATGGTCTACTCCGGGATGACCATCACCGAGGAGCGCCGGGAGCAGGTCGCGTTCTCGAAACCGTACCTGAAGATCAACCAGTCCGTCGCGGTCCGCTCCGACTCGGACCTGACCTTCGACGACATCATGTCTGGCAAGGTCGTGATCGGCTCCCAGCGTGGGACGACCGGGGAGATGTGGGTCCAGGACAACCTGGTCGCCACCGGGAAGATGCCAGCCTCGAACCTCAAGTCGTTCGATAACTTCCCGCTCGCGATCACGGCCCTGATGAACAGGCAGGTCGACGCGACCGTCTACGACAAGCCTCCGACGGTCAACATCATCGGTCAGCAGGACGCGAAGATCATCCACGAGATCGACACGAGCGAGGAGTACGGGATCGCGATCCGGAAAGACGACACGGCCCTCCTCGAGGCCATGAACGCCGGGCTCGACCTCCTGATGAACGACCCGTACTGGGACGAACTCAAGGTCAAGTACGAGCTCGTCGGCGCCTGACGGCCCCCGGCATCATATAGTAGCAGGTACAGAAAAGTACCTGCGAAGGCTGGGCGGCCCTCGGTCCTCCCGCGCCTTTTCGCCGGCCCGAAGGCCTAGCTCCACCGCAGCGGACTCGATTCATGGACCTCGTCGCGATCCTCATTTCCTGGTTCCCGTTCCTCCTCACCGGTATCGTCGCAACCCTCGGGCTGGTGATCGCGGCCCTCGGCATCGGGTTCATCATCGGGCTCCCGGCGGCGATCGGCCAGGTGTACGGGACGCCTCCCGTCAGGGCCGCCATCAACGTCTACGTCTGGTTCTTCCGCGGCCTGCCTCTGCTCGTCCTCCTCTTCCTCTTCTACTTCGGAATTTTTCCCGCGATCGGGCTCGGCGACGTCTCGGCCTTTGTCGTCGGCGCCCTGGTGCTCGGGCTCCACGGCGGGGCGTACCAGGCCGAAATCTTCCGCGGGGCGATCCTCTCGATCGGCGAGGGACAGATGACGGCAGCGCGCACCCTGGGGATGAACCGGCTCCAGGCGATCCGCCACATCATCCTCCCCCAGGCGCTCCTGATCGCCCTGCCGGGCTGGTCGAACGAGTACCCGACCGTCCTGACCGACACCTCGATCTGCTACGCGATCGGCGTCACCGAGCTCCTCACCCGCACCTCGGTGATCGTCTCGACCGAGTTCATCGCGATGCCGATCTACCTGGCCTGCGCCGGGATCTACCTGGTGCTGAACTACACGGGGATTAAGGGCCTCAACCTCCTCGAAAAGCGGGTTGCGATCCCCGGGTTCGAGGCCGGGAGCAACTAGCCATGACCACAGACGACACCATCCTCCGGGTCGAGGGGCTCGCGAAGTCCTTCGGCGCCACCGAGGTCCTCAAGGAGATCTCCTTCACGGTCCGAAAGGGCGAGACCAAGGCCTTCATCGGTCCCTCGGGGACCGGCAAGAGCACCCTTCTCAGATGCATCAACCAGTTGATCGTCCCCGACCGGGGCCGCGTCTATCTCCACGGCGAGGAGGTGACCCATGCCGGCTCGAAGATCAACCAGTACCGTGCCAAGATCGGGATGGTCTTCCAGAACTTCAACCTCTTCGACCACCTGACCGCCCTGCGTAATGTCGAGATCGCGCTTCTCAAGGTCAAGGGGATGAAGGAGAGCGAGGCTCGCGAGAAGGCTCTCTTCGAGCTGAAACGGGTCGGGCTCGAGGACCGGGCCGACCACTACCCGGCCCAGCTCTCGGGGGGGCAGGCCCAGCGGGTCTCCATCGCCCGCGCGCTCGCGATGGACCCGGACGTGATGCTCTTCGACGAACCGACCTCCGCCCTCGACCCCGAGTTGACCGGCGAGGTGCTCGAGGTGATCCGGGAGCTCGCCTCGAACGGGATGACCATGCTGATCGTCACCCACGAGATGCGGTTCGCCCTCTCGATCGCCGACGAGATCTGCTTCATGGAGCACGGGACCATCCTGGAACGCGGCCCGCCGGCGGACCTCAGGGACAGCCCGGCCTTCGAGCGTACCCGGCAGTTCGCCGGCCGGTTCGCGGAGCTGTGAGGGTCGGATGGACCAGCTCGCCTTCATCACGACGATCCTCCTCCCCGCTCTCTGGGACGGCCTGGCGATCACTCTGCAGCTGATCGCGGCCGCCGCCCCGTTCGGCGTGCTGATCGGGGCCGGTATCGCGGTCGGGCGGGTATACGGGAACCGGCCGGTCCAGTACTTCGCCCGGGCCTACGTGGCCTTCTTCAAGGGGTGCCCGCTCCTCCTCCTCCTCTTCATCCTCTACTTCGGGCTGCCGTCCATCGGCATCTCGCTCACGCCGTTCGTCGCCTCGGTGCTCGGGTTCATCTTCTGCAACTCCGCCTACGACTCCGAGTACATCCGCGGCGCGATCAAGTCGATCCGCGAGGGGCAATTCACGGCCGGCCTCGCCCTCGGTATGAGTCAGGGGCAGGTGATCAGGAACGTGATCCTTCCCCAGGCGCTCCGCCGGGCGATCCCTGGGCTGGTGAACGAGTTCGTCTACCTGATCAAGTACTCGTCGCTCGCGTACATGATCACCGTGGTCGAGCTGACGGGGGCCGGCAAGCAGATCGCGACTCGTTACTTCACCTACAACGAGACCTTCTTCGTGGTCGGGCTCGTCTACCTGGCCCTGGTGACAATCACGACGATCGGGGCGAATCAGCTCGAGAAGCGCGTCGCCGTCCCGGTCTGAGCTCACGACAGGGCGCGCGAGGAGGCATCGGGGTCGACCTGGACGCCCCCCCCTCCCTCCCTCCCTCCCTCCCTCCCTCCCGCGGCTCTCCACCGGGGCCATTGGGAGCGTGAAGTGGAAGATCGACCCCTCCCCCGGGACTGACTCGACCCAGCACCGTCCCCCGTGCCGCTCCACGATCCTTTTCACGATCGCGAGACCGACACCGGTGCCCGGGTAGGCGTCGCGGGTGTGGAGTCGCTGGAAGATCACGAAGATCCTCTCGAAGTACTCGGGCTCTATCCCGATCCCGTTGTCGGCGACCATCAGGTGCCACATCTCCCCGTCCCGGAACGCGGAGATCCGGACCTCGGGCCTGGCGTCAGGCCGGCGGAACTTGAGGGCGTTCGCGATCAGGTTCTCGAAGACCTGGACGACCTGGTCGCGGTCCCCCAGGACCGTCGGAAGCCGCCCGTGACGGATCTCGGCCCCGTTCTCCGCGATGGCGCACCTGAGGTCGGCCTGCGCGTCGCGAACCACCCCGTCGAGGGAGAGGGCGGCGAAGGGTCTCGCCCGCGTGGCGATCCGCGAGAAAGCGCGCAGGCCGTCGATCAGCCCCTGCATCCGCGTCCCCCCCTCGACGATGAACCCGATCATCTCGTCCGCGTCTTCGTCAAGGCGCCCCCTGTAACGGCGCTCGAGGAGCTGCACGAAGCTGACGATGCTCCGGAGCGGTTCCTGGAGATCATGGCTCGCCACGTGCGCGAACCGCTGGAGGTCCTCGTTCGACCGCGCGAGCTCCCGCGCGGCCTGTCGCTCTTCCGTGATGTCATGGGCGACCAGGAGCACCTCGTCGCACCCGCCGTCGTCTCTCGGGAGGGGCAGGCAGGTCACGAGCAGGATCCGCTCGCCGCCGTCGGGCCCCGTCCACCGGACCTCCCCCCCGATCGGGTCCAGGGTCCGGATCGTCTCGTCCAGGAGCCGGTGCCAGGGGGGCCTGCCGCCGGGGCCGGGGATCTCATCGTCGGCACGGCCGATCAACTCCCCGGCGGGCCGCCCCGCGAACGCGGCCCCCGCCTCGTTCACGAACAGGTAGCGGCCGTCGCGATCGACGATGGCGAACACCATCGGCACGGACGCGGTGGCGAGCCGGAGCCGGGCCTCGCTTGCACGCACCGCCTCCTCTGCCGTTCGCCGGGCCGTGACGTCGATGAACGCGGCGGCGGCGGCGTACGGCTCGCCGCTCTCGTCTAGGACCGGCACCGCGTTCACGCTGTAGACAGCCGGCGACCCGTCCTTCCGGATCACCTCGACCTCCTCGTCGCGGACCTCCCGCCCGTCCCTGACCGCCCGCGCGAGCGGCCAATCCTCCGGGAGGAACGGCCCGTCCCCGGGGCGGCGCCCCGTCCAGACGCCGTAATCCTCGACCCTGGCTGGTGACGGGGTCGCCTCGTCCCAGATCCCGGCGAACCCGGGGTTCCGGTAGATCACTCGCCCGGACGGAACCTCCGCGACTACGACCCCGACCGGCATCTGGTCGAGGATCGCCTGCAGGTCCGCGTTGAGCCTTTCCTGCCGGGTTCCCGGGCGGGCACGGTCCCGGAGGAACCGGTGCAAGGGCGCGCCGTCGGTCAGCACCACCAGGACGCCCGGGCCCCCCGCGCGGTCCGCGATCCGGCGGACCGCGTACCGGCAGATCCGGAGCGCCCCCTCGACCCCGTCGGTCCAGACCCCATCCCGTGCCCCTCCGTCCTCGAGGACGCCACGGGCATTCCTGGCCAGCACGACGACGAGGTCCGAGGCGAGCGGGACCTCCATCCAGGTCGACCCGATGAGCCGGCTCGCCCGTCTCCGCGCTGCAACCGCTCCCGCAGCGTTGACGTAGCGACACCGCAGTTCGCCGTCCAGGACCCAGACCTGGTCAGGCAACGCCTCCGGGAGAGAGGAAAAGTCCGACGCGTCCAGGGAGAGGGGTGCCGGTTCGTCCCCCTCCCGCCCCGCGTTCGGTCCCTTCTGTGCCCTGGACGCGTGCATCTCGAGCATCTCGAGGTGGAGAGCGAGGTCCGCCCTCACGCCCTCGAGCCTCCAGACCTGCTGTTTGGCCTCGGCCAGTTCGCGCCGCCGGGCCTGTGCCTGGGTCCTGATCTGCGTGATGTCCTGGAGCGCCCCGACGGCGCCGAAGATCCGGTGTCCGGTCCGGGCGAGCGGCCCGGCCGAGAGGCGGAGGTACCGCGGGGCATCCGTCGGGGTCGTGCACCTGCCGCTCCAGCTCGCGGTAATGGCCGGTGTAGGCCTCGACCGGGAGCGGGGGACCATGGATCTGCTCGAGGTACGGGATGGCGGCCGGGTTCGCGACCAGGAGCTCGCCGGAAGCGCCCGTCGCAATCACCCCAACAGGCAGGGACTCGAGCACGGCGGTGAGGAGTGCCCGTTCCCCCTCGATCTGGCCGAGAAGTGCCCGTAGACGCCGGACCTCCCCGTCGCGATCTCCGTCCGGGGCCCGGTGCTGGTGCAGCCTGACCCCGATAGGTCGCCCGTCCTGGTCCTGGCAGGGGATGCTGCGATGGACGATCCGCCGGGTCTCGCCCTGTGAGGTCACGATGCGGCAGCAGAAGGTCCGGGCGACGTGCCCGCCCCCGAAGAGCGATTCGCGGAGACGGTCCCGGTCGTCGGGGTGGCAGCACCGGACTAGGAGGGACGGGTCGGCAAGATTGGCTGAGGCCGGGTACCCCGTCAGGTCCTCGCACGAGGGCGAGATGTACTTGACCCTGCCATCCGGGCCGAGCCAGGCCTCCAGGTCCGGCGAGGTCTCGAGGATCCTCGTGAGCAGCCTCATCCGCCGCCGCTCTCCGGCCATCTGCTCGATCAGGGCGGCCCACCTCCCCGGATCCCCGGCGCACCCCGCGGTCTGGACCCGGAGGGGGCCGCCGTCGTCGGGCGGCGGGGGCGAGGACTCTTCCGGCGAAAGGAGGACCACGTCGTACGCAGAGAGACAGGCCTCGCCCTCCCAGTCGCGGTCGACCTGGAGACCGCGGTCCCGGAGCAACCCGAGCAGGGGCTCGAGCCGTTCGTCCGGCCGGAGGGCGAGGATGCGGAACATGCAGGAAGCTCCCTAGTACCGTTAAAAATGTTGCTGCTTTCAGGTTGATAAATATTGGAGAATAGCGATAAACCCCAGCTCACCTTTATCCACTCTTCGATCGATCTTTCTGGGTGAGCACGTTCGGGAACTATTTCCTCCACCAGGAATATCCGGCTATCGCCGCCCGTGGTGATCCTCTCAATGAGATCGAGAGTCTGATCGACTGGGAGCTGTTTCGTCCCCGTTTGTCCACGCTTTACCAGAGCGATACCGAGCAGGGCGGGCGTCCTCACACCGATGTGATCGTGCTCATGAAGCTGCTCGTGCTGCAGCAGTGGTATGGTCTTTCCGACTACGAGCTCGAACGGCAGGCCGGGGACCGGATCTCGTTCCGACACTTCCTCGGGTATC
>JAAYEG010000053.1 GCA_012728895.1 Methanospirillum sp.
ACTGCCTGATCTGCGGCGACGACAAGGAGGCGAAGGCCCTGGTGACCCCGCTCATCGAGAAGGTCCCGGGCCTGCGCGTCATCGACTGCGGCGCGCTCGAGCGCGCGAGCATCATCGAGAAGATCACGCCGCTGTTGATCGGCCTGAACATCCGGAACAAGTGCCAGTTCGGCGGCATCCGGATCACCGGGCTCGACAAGGGCCGCGTCTGCTAGTATCGCGATTCGAACACCAAAGTCCAGAGGAATCATCATGGGAAGACTTGACGGAAAGGTAGCAATTGTGACCGGAGCCAGCTCCGGGATGGGCGAGGCGATCACGAAGCTTTTTGCGAAGGAGGGGGCCACCGTGCTCGCCATCGCGCGTCGGAAGGAGAAGCTCCAGCACGTCATCGACGAGGTCACCAAGAAGGGCGGCAAGGCCGTCGCCCTGGCCGGCGACGTCGCGAACGAGGCGGACGTCAAGAACGCCGTGAAGACGGCCGTCGAGCAGTACGGCAAGCTCGACATCGTCGTCAACAACGCGGGCGCGCTCGACAAGGTCGCGCCCGTCGCCGACCTGGACGACGAGACGTGGAGGAACGTCTTCGCCGTCAACGTCGACGGCCCGATGTACATGTTCCGCGCCGCGATCCCCGAGATGCTCAAGAACCCCGGCGACGCCGAGGGGCTAAACAAGGGCGCTTTCGTGACGGTCTCGTCCATCGGCGGGACCCACGGCGGGCATACCGGGGCCGCGTACACGGCGTCCAAGCACGCGAACCTCGGGCTCGCGAAGAACGTCGGCTACATGTACGCCAAGAAGGGCATCCGGTCCAACATCATCGCGCCCGGGTACGTCGCGACCGAGATGGTGGACCTCTCGAGGACGACCCAGAGCCACGCCGAGGGCATGGAGATCGTCTCCGCCGGTGTCGGGGCCAACCCGCGCATGGGAAAGGCCGAGGAGATCGCCGAACTGGCCCTCTTCCTCGCGTCCGATGAGTCGAGCCTGGTCAACGGCGTGGTCGTCGCGGCCGACGCCGGCTGGTCCGCGTACTGAGATAAGGAGAGCAGGCGATCAGAACCCTGCCGGGCGGGTGCGCGGGCTCGTCCCCGCGCCCCGGCAACGGCGGGAGGAACCAGCATCTCCGCACATGCCCGCCCGGATAGACGTCGTGGTCTGGTGGGGTGGAAAGTGTGACCGTGGATGCTGTCCGTGAGGCTGCATGTCCGACATGACGGAGCAGCCGAAACGAGGAGAGGATTACTATGGTCAAAGGATGGGAATTTACCTACACGCATCAACCGCTGAGACTTGTTGAAAAACCCGATCCGGTCGCGCAACCCGGCTATGTCGTGCTGGATGTCAAGGCCAGCGGGCTCTGCCACTCTGACGTCGGCGCGATGGAGGACGAGAGCTGGATGGCCCTGATGAAGGCCCCGCTCTACATCGGCCACGAGTATGCCGGCGTCATCACCGAGGTCGGCGAGGGCGTCACGAAGTTCAAGATCGGCGACAAGGTCGGCGTCTGTCCCGTGATCCAGAAGGAGGGGCTACCGTCCGAGGGCGGCGGAGGCTACACTCGCGACGGCGGGTACGCCACGAAGTCGACCGCGCCGGAAGAGGCGCTCGTGCCGATCCCCGAGGGGGTCACCTGGGCACAGGCTGCCGCGGCCACGGACGCGGGCATGACCTCCCACCACGCCGTCGTCGCAAACGGGGGCGTCAAGAAGGGCATGAAGGTCGGCATCATCGGCATCGGGGGCCTGGGGTCGATCGGCGCCCGGGTCGCCGTCCTCTCGGGCGCGGAGGTGTACGCCGCGACCAGGAGCCCCGCCGCGCAGGCAGAGGCCCTGAAACTCGGGTGCAAGGCCGTGTACTCGAACATCCTCGAGGCGGCCAAGCACGACCTGGACGTCGTCGTCGACTTCGCCGGAGCGGGCCAGACGACCACGGACGCCCTCGAGGCGGTCCGCCCCGACGGGCGCGTGGTCCTGGTCGGCATGGCAAATCTCGCGCCCGTCGTCAACGCCATGACCATGATCACCCACCGGCTCACCCTCGTGGGGAGCAACGGGGGCAATGTCGACGACATCGCGGCCGTGTACCGGATGATGGCGTCCGGCGACCTCAAGCCCGAGATCATCGAGATCGGGTTCGACGAGATCCCCGAGGGCCTTGAAAAACTCAAAGCCGGCGGCGTGAAGGGTAGGATGGTCGCCGTCCTGGACTAAAAAAGATCCGCACGGCGCCGAAACCTTTGGAAACGGATAATAGCATAGGGTATAGTGACAAACTAGCCCCCAACCTTCATCTCCAATAACTCAAGGACGCTCTTCAATTTCATTTTTTCGCTCTCTTTTCTGTGATTATAGCGCCACACGTACTCACCTAAATACAGGAATAATGTATCTCGTCGAATACCTCCCTTTGCTGCGAGTTTTCGTTTCAGATATCCCCAGAATCCCTCCAACCCATTGATGTGATTTCCCTTCCCATCGCTGTACTCTCGTTCACCATGATTGACCATCCGATGGACGAACCCTTTCGATGCGATGCCCGTATACGCCCGCCAGGAATCTGAGCAAATGATTGATCCTTTCTTCACCTTGCTTGAGATTAACGGCTGGAGTGTTGCGGCCTCGACATTCTCGACGATTTCAGCCCAGACCAGACCACTTCGGCAGAGAATTCCGAAGACCGGTTGTTTCTTCGTACCTCTTCCTCGTTTGGTCCCTTTTTCCCGGATTGACTTCCGTTTGTTTATCCAGCGCCCACCGACGTAGGTTTCATCGACTTCAACCGTCCCCGAAAAGACCTCCGGAACATCCCGGATGAGAGCGCGACGGATGTATGTCAGTGCTCGAAGAACTCGTTTGCGTTCGATACCGGTTTTGTTCGCAATAGTCTGACTGCTCTGTTCGAGCAGGAACCAGGTGATGATTGCTTTCCATTCGTCTCGGGTCAGGTAGAGGGGCAACCGATGGGGACGAAAGTCATACCGACAGTGGGAGCATCGATGCTTTCCCGTGCTCATACGATACAACTTCGCGCAGTGACAGCGCGGGCATACAATCCTGGTCATGAACCCCTCCTATATGATACGAGTTAGGGGCTGAAATGACACTATACCCTAGGATAGACGTGATCATCCTGTCATGTGGGCCCACGGAACACGGCGGGGCCGGCTCGCGCGCTGACAGGAACCACCGCGAAAAGACCCAGGGCTCCGTCGTGACCAGTTCATTGCCGGGACGAGATGGACCGCGGACCGTCCCATTGTACGAACGAGAACCAGAAGCGAGACAAGGAGTGTGAATAGAATGAGAGGATGGCAATTTGAGCGCACGCACAAGCCGCTGGAACTGATCGAGAAAGCCGATCCGGTCGCAAAGTCGGGATACGTCGTCCTGGACGTGAAGGCCTCCGGACTCTGCCACTCGGACGTGGGTGCACTCGAAGACGAGAAATGGATGGCCCTGATGAGTACCCCGCTTTTCATCGGGCACGAGTACGCCGGCGTCATCACCGAGGTCGGTGAAGGGGTCACGAAATTCAAGGTGGGCGACAAGGTCGGCGTCTGTCCCATGCCCACGAAGGACGGCTACGGCGGAGGCTACGGTCGCGACGGCGGCTACGCGACGATGTCGACGGCGCCGGAAGAGGCGCTCGTGCCGATCCCCGAGGGTGTGACGTGGGCGCAGGCCGCCGCCGCCACGGACGCGGGGATGACATCCCACCACGCCGTCGTGGGGACGGGCGGCGTTAAGGCGGGGATGAAGGTCGGGATCATCGGCATCGGCGGCCTCGGGTCGATCGGCGCCCGTGTCGCCGTCCTGAAGGGCGCGGAAGTCTACGCCGCCACCCGGAGCCCCGACGCGCAGAAGGAGGCCATGAAGCTCGGGTGCAAGGCGGTCTACTCGAACATCCTGGAGGCGGCCAAGCACGACCTGGACGTCATCGTCGACTTTGCCGGAGCGGGCCAGACGACGTCGGACGCGATCGAGGCGATCGGCCCGAAGGGGCGCGTGGTCCTGGTCGGTATGGCGAAACTCGAGACGACCATCAACACGATGCCCGTGATCCTGAAGGAGGTCACGCTCGTGGGCAGCCAGGGCGGCACCAAGGAGGACATCGCCGCCGTCTACGAGATGATGGCGTCTGGCGACCTCAAACCGGAGATCATCGAGATCGGGTTCGATGAGATCGCCGACGGGCTCGAGAAGCTGCACCAGGGCGGCGTCAAGGGCCGGATGGTCGCCATGATGGACCGGTAACCGCGCCGTGCGGCGCGGCAGGCATGGGGAGGGACCAACAACCGGGATTTCCGGCCCTCGCTTCCCGGGGCCCTGCACCGGGTCCCGATCTCTCCGCGTGCCGGCGGCAACCTCCGCTCGTGCCGCTACCTGCACCGGGTTCGTGAGCCACGCGTGCTCAATGGCCTGCATGGCGACAGAGCGCGTCCCTGGTAGGTTCCCGTTTCCCGAGGCAGCGGGAGATCGAATACCCGGTCGACATCGGGGCGGGGGCAATCAGGCGAAGGGCCTCGAGAGCCACCAGCGAGACCTGCTCGGGGCGGTCGACCGCGGCGAGTTTCCGCGCTGGACCCCCTTTTTCAGGTGATGACCCGGGAGCAGGGGCGAAGATCCCGTTCGACCCTCCCCTTTCGACCCACCAGGGCCCGGCACGAGGACGAATTTCGCTGATCGAGGTCGGCGTGCTCGAGATGAACCGGGAATCCTCATCCTCTTACCGGGACGTCAAGCAGGCGGGGTCCAACCTGGCGGCGGGTGTGCAGGGCACCGGGTTCTCGCCGGACAGGATGATCCCGGGCCGGCTCTTCCCGCACGGCGACGGGGGGCGCTCCCGGCCAGGGGGAACTCCCCGCCAGAACCCGGGTCGGCCGGCCGAGGCGCCGGATCCTCGCACCGCGACGGGCGGATGCGTGTGGAGGGCAAACGCAGCCCGACGGTTGGAGAACCCGTTCCGCGAGTGGCAGGCCCGCCGGAGTCCCGTGAGCTCCCGCTCGAGATCGTAGGCCCGGGCGATGTCCGGGACTGCCGCGGTGACGCCACCGATGACTGCACGCAGCCCGGCAACCTCTCCGGGGTGACGAGTCAGGCGCAGCAGCGGGCACTCCTCAAGACGACGGCGCGCACCAGGGGCGACGCGCCCATGATCATCGAGCCGCGACAGATCGAGAACCGCGCGCGGGAGGTGCCGGCGCACGGTCGGGGCATCGCGGCAGCCTGAGGCATCCCGTTCGAGGACTGACGTGGGCCGGAACGCGGCGGGCGGGTCAGGCACTGCCTGCCGGCTGTTCGTCCGGATCGAGTCGCCGGAGGTAGGCGTCGAAGTCGTGCCAGACCGAGAGGGCCCCCACCACCCTTCCGTCGGCGCTGACGGGGGTCGAGGTCACGAGCGTGCGGTAGATCCGCCCGCCGGGGAGGCGCATGACGAGCCGTTCGCCCTGCTCCACGACCTCCCCGCGGAGCGCGCGGGCGTGGGGAAGGTTGCTCAGGATGACCGGTTTCCCGTCGGCACGGTAGGCGCCGTAGCGCTCGAGGAGCTCAAGGATGGTGATGCCGACCACCGGGAGATCGGAGAGCGCCGTGGCGGCCCGGTTGACGGCGGCGATCCGGCCTCCTGCAGAGTACAGCAGGGCGGGCTCGTCGATGCTCTCGAGCACCGCCCGAAGCGCCGAGTCGGGAAACTCGCGGGGAACGGTGTCGTCGGCAGAGCAGGCAACGCACGGTCCCATGATGCGGTGCGGGTATCGGTTGGCACGAAATAAATATTTGCCCGGCAATGGTGCACGGGCCGGTCCCCGGGGCGTCCTAGAGCCCGGGTATCGCGGCGATCCGGCCGTTCCCGACAGCCGCCCGGAACGCCTCGTAGTCCTGCCTGTTCTGCTCCGCGTAGGCGCCCGAGTACGCGACCACCGCGCGGTCGAACGGGTCCGACTTCCCGAGGTACCCGGCGATCGCCGCCGCGTCCCCGGACTTCGCGTGGGCCCGCGTCAGGTTCCAGCCGCAGAACCGGGCGTACGAGGCGAGTCCGTGCCAGGGCGCGCCCGCCGAGCCGAACGCGTACTTCATGTCCGGCAGCTGGCGCACGTAGTATTGGACCCCGTCCGAGTCGTTCGTGAACCGGCCCAGGAAGATATCGCTCGCCCCCTGGGTCAGGCGCTGCCCCTCGACCACGCGCCGCCCCTGCTCCTCGCAGGGGCCGGCACCGGCGAAAGGCTCGAGCACGGAGCGGCGCGCCTCCTTCACCTGCAGGATCAGCGGGTCGCCGTCCTCCGCCAGGAACAGGATCACGAAGCAGCGGGTGCTCACCGACCCGATCCCCACGACCTTGAACGCGACGTCGACCATCCGGTACCGGTCGAGGATCACCCGGTGGTCTTCGGGCAGGGAGGCGCGGTTTCTGTCGTAGAGCCGCAGCACGTTCTCGTACTGCTCCCGTTCCCAGTTCTCGTGGCGGATCGGCGGGGGCTGGTCCACGAACCGCCGCCGGCCGTTCACGTCGGCAGTCAGCCTGGGAAAGACGTACTCGTGGACCCGTTTGGCACACCTTCTCGATGATCCGCTCCCGGGCGCGCAGCTCCCGCTTCGTGCGGGCCGTGCGGAGGATCAGGTCCGAGTCGAGGCGCGTGTACCAGACGTCGATGGCGCGGAGCCTCGAGAGGTACGCCATGAACTCGCGGTACGACCCGACGACCGTCGCCACCACGCCCTCCGCCTGGGCCCGCGTGTAGCTGTTCGCTTGCCCGGCGACCATCAACGAGACGGCCAGGCGCTTGACGTCCCACTCGAACGGCGCGTTCCGGGTCTCGTCGAAGTCGTTGATCCCGGAAGGAGAGGTTCGGCTCGGGCGAGGTGAAGAGCCCGAATTTGAGGAGGTGGCAGTCCCCACACGCCTGGACGCAGATGCCGGATGCCGGCGTCGAGGCGAGGTCTTCGGCCATCAGCCCCGTCGAACCCCGGAGGAACGGGAACGGCCCGGCGGACATGCGCCCGTAGCGGATGGGGATCAGCTCCGGCAACCGCCCGGCATTCGTCTCCTCGAGGACCTCCACGGGGTCGCGGCGGCCCTGGAGCGGCGTCCATCCGGCGTCGGAGTTGCGCGGGGTCGCCTTCCGCCGTCACCCCATTCCGCGCGGGAGACGTAATTGGACTCGATCAGGTGTCCCCCGTTCTCGTCCGTCTCGATCCGGTAGTCCACGGTCATGGGGATCGCACCGGAGATGATCCCCGGGGATGATATTAGTATACCCGGGAGTACCGGTGACGGAATATCATACCCGCGGGCCGGAGGGGACGTGATCCTGATATCAACCCGCAGAGCAGGGACGCCGTCGACCCGCCGGCCCCCCTCTTCTTTCCGGCCGGGGGCCGACCGCCCGGTTATCAGGGGGTGGCGTGTCGCCCGCCCGGCGGCGGGTGTCCCGGCGCCGTATTAATCGAGGTGGCTCCCGTCGCAGAGCGGCATCCGCTTCGACCTGCCGCACCGGCAGAGCGTGACCCGGTTCCTGACCTCGTAGGGCGTGCCGTCGTCTGAGATAACAGGGATGCCGCCGCGGACCCAGAGAGGGCCGTGCTCCCCGGTGAGGGGGTCCTCGATAACGGCGATGGACCGCTCCCGGTCCCGCACGATCTCCTCTCCGGTGGCGCTGTCGAAGACCACCAGCCGGCCCGTCGGGCAGTCGCAGGCCTCCTCGATGGCGGTCTCCCGCGACTCGGGGTCCGAGAACTTGACGAGGTTCCAGATCCCGCCGGCCCGGTGGCAGAACCCGACGTGGATGCAGAGCCGATCGTTATCGGCGAGCGTCAGGGACGGGCCGCGTATGATCCGGGCACCCTCGCTGAACGGCTGGCGGTCGTCTGTCTCGGTGCCGTCGAACGCGACCCGCCCGTGGGCGCCGTCGCAGAACGGCGGGTTCGCGGTATGCCCGCACCGGCAGAGGGCGTACGTCGGTCGATCTACCGGGATCTCCGTCTCGTCGTACCCCCGGGTGAAGCCCTTGTCGTCGTAGCAGATCTCCGCCTTCCGGAGCGGCACGCCGCCGGTCACGATGTACGGGCCGTCCCCGGTCACGGTGATGGTCATCTCGTCGTCGCAGGGCGCCGCGCCGGCTTCACGGGACGCGCCCACGGGTGGATCGGGGTCGGTCGCTGTCATCTCTCTCAGCTCGCGTATCGCTCCTGCTATTGGCTCTCGCACGTTATCGATGCTCCGGTCGGGGTCGCCGCGACGTGGCCCCGGATCCCGCGGCCGGCCCATCGGGCCCGGCAGGGCCGTAACGCGGGGGAGGGGGCCCATCCCCGGCGAAACCGCGCCCGCCCGCCCGTGCCGGGAGGCTTCCACCGCGCCCCCCTGCCGGTGGGGTCGTCGGCCAGGCGCCCGCGGCACCGCCTCGAACCGGCGTCGCCCGCGGGACGAGCCGAAGGACCGGTCGAGCGGGTCCGTCCCGATCAGGGCATTCCCGACGGGAACCCGGTCGATCCCGAACTCCGGCAGGACCGCCTGGGTGATGAAGTCGATGACGGTCCGGGACTCCACCTCGACCACCAGCTCCCGGATCCGGCCTCCGACGTCCGGGTTTCGCCTGAACGGGGTCCGTGCATCGATCATCGGGCTCCGGGAATGGGGGGGCAGGCTTCGTTCCACCCCGGGCCCGGCGGGGAGGGCACAGGGACCGTCCCGCTGGCTGGGGAGCATGACGAATCACTCTGTTACGGTGCTGCGGACGGGTGAGGTCCGAGCGGGGGATGGCCGGATTGCTGCCGGCGCGGGTATATGAGAAGCAGGCTTGCGGTACTATTGTGATCGTTCTATCACACCGTGAAATAGGGGTCAGAGATGGGCGAACAGCCAGGTGACGTCCGCGAAGTCGATCCGCCCGTTGCCGTTGTAGTCGTAGGCCTCGAGCGGCGATTTCACCGCGATGTACGATATCAGGTTGAAGTACAGGACGATGTCGGCGAAGTCGGCACCCCCGTTGCCGTTGACGTCGTCGTACTTCCCGTCCGCGTCCGTGTCCCGCGGTAGTCCCGAGCCGCCGGGAAGCTTCGGCGGGGTGCCCGCGTTCGCTTCCAGCCACACCACCCAGATGTCCTTGTCCCCCTGGTTCTCGCCGGCGACGTCCCCGTTCCCGTTCGATCCGCTCCTCCCGGCAAGGACATACACGCCGTCGAGCGGGTCCTGCCTGGCGCAGCCCCCGCGTTCGTCCCACCCCCCGCCGAGCAGCCGCTGCCACTCGAACGCCGGCCGTCCCCGTCGGGTCGGTTCCCGGCGAAAGCCCGTCGGCCGGCACGGGACGGAGTCAGACGGAACCGGCCTGGATCAACGGGGGGACGGGCGTCCACGCGGGCGTCGCCTCTACGGATCAGCACCACCACTGCGGATGCCGCTGCCCGGACGGCACGTGGTCCCGGCCCGATTCCGTGCGTGCCGACCCGGGACACGACCATCCTCGTCGCGAGCACGCCGGCTTCTGGCGAAAAACGGCACCTCTCTCTGTTCCCAGCTCTCGTTCGGCATGAAGCCGCCGAGCCCAGCTCGTCGCCAGGAGGAGGGGTCGCCGTTGCACGAAGGTCTGAATTCCGTCCCCCTTTCGGCTGCGGAGACCGGCTTGGGCTCCCGTCCTACCCGAGCCGGTCAAGCACCAGCGCCGCGAGCCTCGCCATCCGCTCGAGCATCTCCGGGATCGACCCTTCTTCCCCGTCCCGGGGGATCACTCCCACGACGCCCAGCGCCCGGCCCGAGGCCACGAGCGGCAGGTACTGTCCGATCCCGGCCGGCAGCGTCTCCTTTCCGTGACCCGCCGGCGCCCTGTTCTCGTACACCCATGCCGCGATCGCCTCCTCCTTGTCGTCGAGCGGGAACTCCGTGTCGCCCGCACCCCTGACCAGCCGTCCTGCCCTGGGGACCAGCACCACTGTCGGCCGGCCCGTATACTGGCGGATGTGGTCAGCAAGCCGGTCGTAGACCTGCTGCCGGGTCGCCGCTCCCTCGAGATCCCGGGCGAGTCCCGCCACCGCCTCGACCGTCGCCTCGCTCTCGTGGATCTGCGGCAGCAGGTGACGGAGACGGCCGGCGAGCGAGCTGATCACGAGCGCGATCACGAGGTACCCGATGAACGAGATGAAATACTCCCAGTCGGAGACGGCGATGGTGTGGTACGGCGGGACGAAGAGAAAGTCGAAGACGACGATGCTCAGCACGGCGATAAAGGCCGAGACGGCGCGCCCGAGGAAGAGCGCCGCGAGCACGACGGGGACCAGCTGGATGATCAGCAGGTTCGAAGAGCTGATCGTGTCGCGGAGCAGGTAGTTCGCGCAGGTCACGAGCCCCATCAGGATCAGGCCGACGGCCACGTCCAGCGTGGGCGGTCGCGGGAGCTGCCGGTGGATCGGGATCGGCACGTCCTCGAGCGGGTCGAGGAGGTGGAGCGCGATCCCCCGGGTCTCGCGCATGACCCGGTAGACCGGCGAGAGGAGGATGCCCAGCCCGCGGGGCTTTCCGAGCAGGATCACGGTGACGTTGGCGCGCCGCGCGTACCGGACGATCTCGCCGGCCACGTCCTCCGCACGGTACCGGACGATCTCCGCCCCCAGCGTCCGCGCCAGCTCGAGGGCCTCGCGCAGCCGCGCCCGGTCCTCCCCCCGGGCCTCGAGGTCGCCCTCGGTCTCGACCGAGAGCACGGTCCACCCGGCCTGCATACGGGTCGCCATCCGGTACCCCGCCCGGACCATCTGGTCCGCGTACGGCCCGGCCCTCACCCCGACCAGGACCCGTTCCGCCGCTGGCCAGGGCCCCGCAATCGCCTGCGACCGCATCATGCCGACCATCTCCCGGTCGGCGGCACCGGCGACGAACCGGAGCGCGAGCTGCCGCAGCGCCGTCAGGTTGGCCGGCAGGAAGAACCGCTCGACCGCCCGGGCGGCCATGTCCTGCACGTAGACCTTGCCCGCCTGCAGCCGCTCGATCAGCTGGTCCGGGGGCAGATCGATCAGCCGGAGGTCGTCGGCGCGCTCGAGGACGGTATCGGGGACCGTCTCTCGCACCCGGACGCCCGTGATCCGGGCGACCGCGTCGCGCTCGCTCTCGATGTGCTGGATGTTCACCGTGGTCCAGACCGAGATCCCGGCGCGGAGGAGCTCCTCGATCTCCTGGTACCGCTTGGCGTGCCGGCGTCCGGGCGCCGCGTCGTGCGCGAGCTCGTCGACGAGGGCCACGTCCGGGCGGCGCGCGATGACCCCGTCGACGTCCATCTCCCGGAGCCGGAGGCCCTGGTATTCGACCGTCACCGCCGGCACCGCCTCGAGCCGGGCGGCGAGCGCGTCGGTCTCGGCCCGCCCGTGCGTCTCGACGTAGCCGATGACCACGTCGACCCCGTCGCTCCGGCGGGCGAGGGCGTCGGCGAGCATGGTGTAGGTCTTGCCGACCCCGGCCGCGTACCCGAGGTAGACCGTGAGCCTCCCCTCGGCCCGCTGCCGCTCCTCGTCCATCGCCAGCACGAGCAGGTCCTCCGGCGACGGCCGACCGTCGTTCCCCGTCATGGTGCATCGAGGGCCCGGTTGAGGATATTCACGTTCACGTACTCCGGGTGGAACGGCGCGGGATCGGCGACCCGGTGCGCTAGGATGATCGCCTCCACGCCGTCCACCGACCGGTTCCTGGCCGCGGCGATCCGCGGCGCCTGGATGAAGGCGGCCTCGACCGTGAGGTGCGGGTCGAGCCCGCTCGCCGAGGTCATCACGAGGTCGGACGGGATCGGCCCGGTCACTCCTGCGCCGCGGAGTTCCGCGATCGAGGCGTTCACGCGGTCGGCGAGGTCGGGGTTCGTCGGCCCCAGGTTCGACCCGCCGGACCCGGACGCGCCGTACCCGACGGCGGACGGCCGCGGATGGAAGTACCGCGGGTCAGCCACGGGCCGCGCGATCAGGTCGGAACCGGCGACCGATCCGTCGTGCCCGTGAACGAGGGTACCGTGGGCCTGCACCGGGAAGAGCGCGCCCGCGAGCAGGGTCACGGCGAGGGGATAGACGAGGCCTAGGCCGAGGAGGGCGAGGACGAAGAGCACGATAGCCGGGCGGAGGGAGGCGCGGAGGCTCACAGGTGGAGCACCCCCGCGACGACGAGGTCGATCAGCTTGATCCCCACGAACGGCGCGACCACGCCGGTGCCGCCGTAGAGGACGAGGTTCGTCAGGAAGAGCCGGTCGGCCGGGATCGGCCGGAAGCGGACGCCCTTGAGGGCGAGCGGGACCAGGAGCGGGATCACGAGCGCGTTAAAGATCACGGCCGAGAGGACGGCCGAGGACGGCGTCGCGAGACCCATGACGTTCAGGGCCGAGAGCGCCGGGTAGATCCCGACCAGCGCGGCCGGGATGATAGTGAAGTACTTGGCGATGTCGTTCGCGATCGAGAACGTCGTCAGGGCCCCCCGCGTCATCAGGATCTGCTTGCCGATCTCGACGATCTCCAGGAGCTTGGTCGGGTCCGAGTCGAGGTCGATGATGTTCGCGGCCTCCCGGGCCGGCTGGGTGCCGTTGTTCATCGCGACGGCCACGTCGGCCTGCGCGAGCGCCGGGGCGTCGTTCGTCCCGTCGCCGGTCATCGCGACCATGTAGCCCTCGTCCTGGCGCTCCCGGATCAGCCGGAGTTTGTCGTCCGGCTTCGCCTCGCCGAGGAAGTCGTCGACCCCGGCCTCGGCTGCGATCGCGGACGCGGTCAGGTTGTTGTCGCCGGTGATCATCATGGTCCGGATCCCTATCCGGCGCAGGTCCTCGAACCGTTCCCGGATCCCTGGTTTCAGGATGTCCTTGAGGTGGACCACGCCCAGGATGGTTGCGTCCCGCGAGACCGCGAGCGGCGTCCCGCCGGCGGCCGCGATCCCCGTGACCTTGGCCTCGAGGTCCGGCGGGACGGTGCCGCCGGCGGCCGCGATCTCGCGGGCGATCGTGTCCGGCGCGCCCTTCCGGTACCGGACGCTCCCGCAGTCGAGGCCGCTCTGCCGCGTCTGGGCCGAGAACGGGACGAAGACCGCGTCCGGAGGGCAGACGGTGCCGGCCGCCCCGCTCTCCCGCGCGAGCTCGACGATCGACCGCCCCTCGGGGGTCTCGTCCGCGTACGAGGCGAGGAGCGATGCCTCGACGAGCCCGGCGTACGCCCGTCCCTCGACCGGGACGAACGCGACGGCCTGCCGGTTGCCGAGCGTGATCGTGCCGGTCTTGTCGAGGAGCAGGACGTTCACGTCCCCGGCGGCCTCGATGGCCCGGCCCGAGAGCGCCACCACGTTCCGCCGGAAGAGCCGGTCCATGCCGGCGATCCCGATCGCGGGCAGGAGGGCCGCGATCGTGGTCGGGGCGAGGCAGACGAAGAGGGCGACGAGCACCACGAGGCCGACGGCGCCCCCCTGCCCGCTCGCGGCGGCGCTGTAGGCCGAGACCGGGAAGAGGTTCGCGACGACGGCCACGAAGACCCCGGTCAGGGCGAAGAGGAGGACCTCGAGCGCGACCTCGTTCGGGGTCTTGCGCCGCTCCGCCCCCTCGACCATCGCGATCATCCGGTCCAGGAAGGTCTCGCCGGGCGCCGCGGTGATCCGGACCACGGCCTCGTTCGCGAGCACGGCGGTCCCGCCGGTCACGGCCGACCGGTCGCCGCCCGATTCGCGGATTACCGGGGCGGACTCGCCCGTGATCGCCGCCTCGTTGACCAGGATCGCGCCCGCGACGACCTCGCCGTCCGAGGGGACGATGTCGTTCTCGCGGACGAGCACGTGGTCGCCGACGGCCAGCCCGGTCGAGACCACATCCTCGAACGGCGCGTCGGCCGACGGGATGGAGAGCCGCCGCGCGGCCACCCCCGTGCGCGACGCCCTGAGGGAGGCCGCCCGTGCCCTGCCGCGCCCCTCGGAGAGCGACTCGGCCACGTTCGAGAAGTAGACCGTGAGCCAGAGCCAGAGGGAGACCAGGCCCGCGAAGAGCTGCGGCTCGGCGCCCGGCTCGGCGAGCCCGGCGAGGAACGCGAGCGTGGTGACGATGCCGCCGACCTCAACCGCGAGCATGACGGGGTTCGCTCGCTGCCGCCGGGGGTCGAGCTTCCGGAGCGCGTCGAGGAGGGCCTCCCGGATCAGCGCCAGGTCGAAGGCGCCGACGGCCGGAACGCGCTTGCGGGCCATCTACGCCCCCCCGGCCATCAGGAGGTGCTCGGCGATAGGCCCCATCGCGAAGATCGGGAAGAAGGTGAGCGCGCCCACGACCAGGATCACCAGGACCAGCCAGGCCGCGAACGGGAGGGTGTGCGTCGGCAGGGTGCCGAAGGACGGGGGGACCGCCTTCCTACCCGCGAGGGCCCCGGCCAGGGCGAGGGTCGCGACGATCGGCACGAACCGGCCGACGGCCATGGCGAGGCTGCCGGCGAGGGTGTAGAAGAGCACCCCGGCGTCGAGCCCGGCGAAGGCCGAGCCGTTGTTGTTCGCCATCGAGGCGAAGGCATAGACGATCTCGGAGAGGCCGTGGGGGCCCGGGTTCAGGGCCGCGGCCGTGCCGGCCGGGACGGCGAGCGCGACGGCGGAGAGGACGAGCACGAGCACGCCGGGAGTGAGGGCGACGGCGACCGCCATCTCCATCTCGAGGACGCCGATCTTCTTACCGAGGTACTCGGGCGTGCGCCCGATCATCAGCCCGGCGATGAAGACCGCGACGACCACGAACGCGATCATAGTGCAGAACCCCGAGCCGACGCCGCCGTGCGCGACCTCGCCGAAAAGGATCAGGGCGAATGGGACGAGCCCGCCGAGAGGGGTGAACGAGTCGAACATCGCGTCGACGGCCCCGCACGAGGTGGCCGTGGTCGCGGTCGCGAAGAGGGCGGTCCCGCCGAGGCCGAACCGGACTTCCTTGCCCTCCATCGGGAAGCCCTGCGTCCCCGCGAGCAGCGGGTTCCCGGCGAGCTCGGCCGCGTACAGAAACGCGAAGGCCCCGAGGAAGAGGGCGATCATCACGCCGTAGAGGAGGTTGCCCTGCCGTCGGTCCCCGACGGCCTCGCCGAACATGAACGGGACAGCGGCGGGGACGAGCAGGAGCAGGAAGACCTCGGCGAGGTTGGAGAGCGGAGTCGGGTTCTCGTAGGGGTGGGCCGAGTTCGCGCCGAAGAACCCGCCGCCGTTGGTCCCGAGCACCTTGATCGCCTCCTGCGACGCGACGGGGCCCATCGGGATGGTCTGGCCGGACGGGGTCGTCACGTACGGGTCGAGGTTCTGGATCACGCCCTGCGACGCCAGGAGCAGCGCGGCGACGAAGGCGAGGGGCAGCAGGAGGCCCAGTACGGCCCGCACCAGATCCATCCAGAAGGTCCCGATCCGGTCCGACTCGCGGCGGGAGAGCCCGCGGACGAGGGCGACGGCGACGGCGAGGCCGGTTCCGGCCGAGAGGAAGTGCTGGACCGTGAAGCCGGCCGTCTGCGAGAGGTAGCTCGCGGCATTCTCGCCGGCGTACGCCTGCCAGTTGGTGTTGGTCACGAACGAGATCGCGGTGTTCAGCGCGAGGTCGGGGGCCATTCCCGGCGCGCCCGCCGGGTTGAGGGGGAGGACGCCCTGGACGAGGAGCAGGACGAAAAGGAACGCGATGCCAATCCCATTGAAGACGAGAAGGTCGCGGGCGTACCCGCGCCAGGTCTCTTCAGTGTCGGGGTCGACGCCGAGCAGCGTGCAGACCGGTTTCTCGAGCCGCCGCACGAACGCCGGGGGCGCGTCGTGAAAGAAGAGCCGCGCGAGGTACCTCCCGAGAACAGCGGCGGCGGCGGTCAGCAGGAATACGAAGGCGACGACGCCGGCCGCGTCGAACAGGGGGTCCGGGTAATTCATGAGCGGTCACCCGTTTCCGGCGAGCCCGGGAGTTGTCGATGCGAAGAGCGCACCATGGCTGTACCTCCCATGCCGTCGAGACGGGGCGACGGAGGGAATGTGACGAACTGGTGTATGTGGCGGATGGTCCTTTATCAATCTTCCGTTCATCAGGGCGAGCAATATAGATACGATGGAAAATGCCTGCCATCCTGGCGGGGCCGTTCCAGGGCGACCGCGGGGCCCGTCGATCGACGGCGCGGCCCCGATCCCCTCCCTCGGCCCTCAGCGGGGTCTCGGTCCCCGAAGACAGCCGGGGTCAGGACGTCCATGTCCTCAGGGAGGCGTGCCCGGCCCGGATCGTTCATGGCCGACTCGCCGGGGTCTTCGCCGTCTGTTCTGCCCCCCCCAGTTAGGCTGGCCGGCCCCTTCCCTGCGGTACCGGTATCGGCCCCGGCCGTTCGACCAGGTCTCCGAAACGTTCCACTGGCGCGGGAGCCACGAGAGGGACCGGCGCGTACCGGCGCCGCGCTCGCCGGCGCCCGAAGGCTGTCCCCGGACTACGCCGGCGGTGCGCACTCCCCCGCCCCCACCGGCCGCCCGAGCCCCGCGGCCACCTCGCCCCACGCCTTTGCCAGGATCCGGTGGTAGTACTGCCGGTCCGCATGGTCGGCATCCCAGGCGCAGTCCGCGAGCCCGGCCCGCGCGTCCCGGACCACGTACCGGATCGTCATCCCCGGCGCCACCGGCACCCCGGCCCGCCAGTACGACGCCACCGCCCCCCGCTCCGGGCACGTCCGCGCGTAGTCCACCGTCGAGATCCGCCGGCTCACCTCCAGGTCCTCGAGCGGCGCCGTCGCGAGACCGTCGCAGTACCGCCGGTAGACCTCCTCGACCTCCGGGGCGAGCTCCCGCAGCTCCGCGACAGACCGCGCCCGGCCCATCAGCGCCAGCGCGTCCCGCTGGAACCGCTGCACGTACGCCGGGCAGTCGCCCCGCCGGGCCATGATCCCCCGGACCTTCACCTCGCCGTCGTCGAGCCGGCCGTAGTACCACGTATACGCCCCCGTCCCGTCCTTCTGCGGCAGGAAGACCACCCAGTCGAAGGCCTCCACCTCCATCAGGTACCCGGTCGCCGCCTCGATCGCCGCCTTCAGCCGGTCCACCGGATCGCCCTGGACGAAGAGGCAGTCCGTGATCCCGTGCAGCACCTCGAAGCCCAGCGCCTCCGCCAGCTCCTTCGACGAGACCAGGGCCTCGCGCGAGATCCGCGTGATCGCCTCGTGCACGTCCACCCGCCCGAACTTCGCGTTCCGGTACCCCGTGTACCCGAAGCAGGTCACGAGCATCCACTTCAGCACCGAGTCCATGCCGGCGACCCCCGGGTCCGCCTTCTTCGCGGCCTTCGTTTTGATCCGCATCTCGAGCAGGGGCCGGAGGCATGCGGCGAGGAACCCCGGTTGCCCGGGGTGCTCGACCGTCTCGGGCGAGAGGTTGTGCTTCACGATGATCGACGGGTAGAGCGACGTGAAGTCGACCTGGTAGACCCGTCCGTACACCCCGAGTGCCGGCTGGAACATCATCCCGCCGCGGTCCGCCGCCTTCAGCGCCGCGAGGGTCTTCGCCCGCTCGGCGTCGGCCTTCAGCCAGGGCACGGCGATCCCCCGGGCGAGCGCCGCGTACACCTCGAAGGACGAGATGAGCGTCCCGGGCGTGACCCGCGCCGTGCGGTTCGGCGAGAGCCCGGTGATCCGGGCCGCGACGAGCACGCCGGCAAGGCCGCCCTCGCGGTACGTGAACGACTCCTCCGTGTCGATCAGCACGCGGCCGGCCGGGATCATCGCCTTCGGCCGGTGGTACATCCTCCCGTACGAGAAGTACGACCGCGAGCCGAGCGTGACGTACCGCCCGGTCCGCGAGAACGTCGTCTCGAGCCCGTATCCCTCCGCCCTGGCGACGAGCCGCTCGGTCCAGGTGTCCGCGTTCGGGAAGAGGACGACGTCGGGGTCGACGGCCTCGATGAGCCCGAAGAGGTCGCCGAGCACGGTCGGCTCGTCGCCCTCGAGCCGCCGGGTGCGGCCGCCGTCGGTCACGGTGCAGCCGTGGACACGGTCGGACCGGGCGGGGTCGCCGTCGAGCGCGAGGTCCATCACTTCGAGGTCCTGCGTCAGGGTCATCGAGAACCGCTCCTCGCCCGGCCCGGTGCAGGGCAGGAGGCGGTGCTCGGCGAGGTACCGCTGGTCCCGGCGGACGTCGACGTTGAAGCACTGCGCGCCGTAGTCTGCCTGGCGGAGGACCGCGGCGGCCACATCCCCGCCGGCGCTGATTCGCCAGCCCGGCTGTTCGCGGTGGATGGTCCGGACCGTGACCGGCTCCGCGCCGTACTCGGCGCCGAGCGCCTCGAGAAGATTCCCGTGGCGGACGGGGTCCGACAGGGTCAACAGGAACGACGGTGGGTAGGGCGTCCGTTCGACCGCGCCGCCGGGGCCCCAGAGCGCGACCCGGTCCCGCTCGACCGAGGTGTCGAGGATCCACACGGTCAGCTCCCTCCGGCCGGCGCGACCGGGCCGGTCCCGCGCGCGTTCCCGAGCTCAGAGAGGAGCCACACGGCCCTCCACTTCCCGCGCGAGCTCCATCAGCACCGCGAGGACCGCGGCCTCGAGCGGGTCGTCGAGGCCGGCGAACGTGGCCGGCCCGTTCTTCTCGAGCGCGGCGATGATCACGTCCATCGCCGGCTGGTCCTCGATTTTCAGCGCCCGGCGGAACCGGCGCCAGCGCTCGAGGACGGCCGGCAGCTCCGAGCGGCAGGTCATGCCGGGCCTCCCGGTGCGCCGGCGGCGCCCGGCACCGTGGCCCCGTCTTCAGCGGCACCCGTCCGGCCCGAGCGGGCGCCGTGCCGGCGGCGGGCGCGGACGGGGATGTGGCGTTCGTCTCTAGCAGTCATGGAACAACTCCGGCGTGGTGGCCGGCACCCTGCCCGGGCGGCCGGCACGGAGATAGTGGCCGCCCGGGGAAGATGAGACAGGAGGGACGCGGGGCGAAAGTGAGGAGGCGGGAGGACCGTCGAGAGACCGGGCAGGAGAGGGGCCGTCACCCCCTCTCCGGCGCGCATGGCAAGCGGGTCAAGGATCAGGATTATCACACCGCAGGGAGACTCAGGAAGCATGGTCTCGCGCCCCCGCCTCCTCGCCCTGCTCGTCGTATTCCTCGCGATCGCTGCCGGCGGGCCGGCGGCGGCCGCGACGGCGGAGGAGTGATACGGCGAGGGGCTCGACTCGTTTGCCGCCGGCGACTATGCCGCGGCGGTCGAGGCCTTCAATCGGGCGATCGGTCTCGACCCGACGGTCGCCGATTACTGGAACGGCCTCGGGACCGCCCACGACCGTCTGGGCGAGTACGTGGCTGCCGTGCGCGCCTACGATGCGGCGATCTCCCTCGATCCGACCGACGCCTTCGCTTGGCACAACAGGGGGATCGCCCTCGACAGCCTGGGGAACCACACCGCGGCCGTCGAGGCCTTCGACCGGGCGATCGCGCTCTACGCGGAGAACGCCAACATCTGGAACGCCAGGGGGACGGCGCTGAAGTCTCTCGGAAATTTCACTGCTGCGATAGAGGCGTACGAGAGAGCCATCGATCTCAACCCGAACGATGCCTACCCCTGGAACAACAAGGGGAACGTTCTCGCCGAGATGGGGAACTTTACCGCCGCCCTCGAAGCCTATGACAGGGCGATCGAACTCGACCCCGCCTACGCCTCCGCCTGGAACGGCCGGGGATAAGCCCTCGAACGGCTCGGCAACGACACGGGCGCGCTCGAGGCCTACGAGAAGGCGCTCGAGCTCGACCCCGGGTCGGACGAGGCCTGGAGAAACCGCGACCGCGTGGTCGCCGGGCGGGAGGCGAACGCGACCCCGACCAGGGGTGCCGGCGGGCCGTCGGCGCTACTCGCCGCATTGGCCGCCAGCGGTGTCGGGATCGCGGTGGGCCGGCGGCTGAGGCGATAGGTCGGAAAAGGTAACAGATGACGTTGGATCAAACTGATATCGACCGTGACGAGGTGATCGACATCCTGCTCGCGAACACGAAACGTTTGGAACGAGCTCTGGCCCGCATGATTGGTCTGTACGTGTCACAGGTCGACCTGAGCGAATCGGGCGACATCCTCGACCAGTTCGCGGTTCTGATGAGCTGGGCTCTCGACGGCGCGGACGATGATCCCCCGCCCGGCGGGGCGACGTGGGACGAGGAGACAGCCTGAATAGCGCCCGG
>JAAYEG010000054.1 GCA_012728895.1 Methanospirillum sp.
ACTGCCTGATCTGCGGCGACGACAAGGAGGCGAAGGCCCTGGTGACCCCGCTCATCGAGAAGGTCCCGGGCCTGCGCGTCATCGACTGCGGCGCGCTCGAGCGCGCGAGCATCATCGAGAAGATCACACCGCTGTTGATCGGGCTGAACATCCGGAACAAGTGCCAGTTCGGCGGCATCCGGATCACCGGGCTCGATAAGGGCAGGGTCTGCTAGCAACGCCATGCGAACACGACCGGAACCACTAGAGAACAAGAGGTAACTGACATGAAAGGATTTGCAATGCTCAAGATCGGCGAAGTCGGCTGGATCGAGAAGGACCGCCCCGCGTGCGGCCCGAACGACGCGATCTGCCGCCCTCTCGCCCTCGCGCCGTGCACCTCGGACGTCCACACCGTCTGGGAGGGCGCCATCGGCGACCGTCACAACATGATCCTGGGACACGAGGCCCTCGGGATCGTCGACGAGGTCGGCTCCGAGGTCAAAGACTTCAAGAAGGGCGACCGCGTGATCGTCCCGGCCATCACCCCCGACTGGGGCGAGGAGGCCGAGCAGCGCGGGTTCCCGTCGCAGACCACGGGCGCCTGCGGCGGCTGGAAGTTCTCGAACTTCAAGGACGGCGTCTTCGCCGAGTTCTTCCACGTGAACCAGGCCGACGCCAACCTCGCGCTCCTGCCCGAGGGGATGTCCCTCGAGGCGGCCGTCATGATCCCCGATATGCTCAGCACGGGCTTCATGGGCGCCGAGAACGCGAACATCCCGATCGGCGGAACGGTCGCCGTCCTGGGCATTGGCCCGGTCGGCCTCTGCGGGATCATGGGCGCGAAGCTGCGCGGTGCGGGGCGGATCTTTGCCGTCGGCACCCGGCCCAAGCCCATCGAGGTCGCCAAGGCGTACGGCGCGACCGACATCGTCAGCTACAAGGACGGAGACACGGTCGAACAGATCCTCAAGGCGACCGACGGCAAGGGCGTCGACTCGGTCATCGTCTCCGGCGGCGGCCCCGACATCCTCGTGGACGCGATCAACCTGGCCAAGGCCGGCGGGACCATCTCGAACAACAACTACTTCGGCAAGGGCATGTTCGACAAGGACTACCTCCCGATCCCGCGCACGGGCTGGGGCTTCGGCATGGCCAGCAAGAACATCATCAACGGCCTCTGCCCCGGCGGCAAGGTCAGGATGGAGCGGCTCGCCGACGTCGTGACCTACGGCCGGATGGACCCGGCGCTGATGGCCACCCAGGTCTACCGGGGCTTCGAGAAGATCGAGGACGCCCTGATGATGATGCGGAACAAGACCGGCGACGTGATCAAGCCCGTGGTCATCTGCGAGTAATCGCGGAGCGGCTGCAGAGATCGGTCATACATCTCTCTTTCGACAGGAACTGAGACGCATCGGGGCGAGATCCCGGACCTCTCCGGGATGGGCCCCTTCCTCTTTTCCGGTCGCGGGCGGTGCCCGGGAGGACGTTCGCGGCTCCGCCCCGCCACCGGCGGGCGGCGGTCGCGAGGGACGACGACCCCTCGTTCGTCGCACCCTTCGGCCAGGTGCACGCCCGGGAGGCGTCTCCGGCGGGTGTCGCCCTCCCCGGATCTCCCGCGATGGGGAGACGGGCCCCCGCGCCGTCCTCACAGGGCCGCCCGTCGGCACGACGCGGTTTTTCGAGCGAGTCCCTCGAGGCCCCGCGCCCCCCCGCGGTCCGTTCCCACGCCCGCCGCCGGCCTGTCCCGTGCACGGGACCGTGTCATCTCAACGACAGGTCGAATCTCCGGAGGTCCCTCCGCAGCCCAGCAGCCGGAGAGTTTCGGGATCGGGCTCGCCCCTGAAGAACGTCTCGAGCAGCCGGTGGAAGACCGAACCGGGAGGTGAGACGAGCGCGAAGAGGGTGGCGCACGACCGCAGCTTCCGGTCGTCAGGAGAATCGAAGAGGGCGTGCACCGGCCGGTCCCCCACAGCGAGCGCGGCCCCGGCGCATTCTGTCAGCCTCGGCCCCAGCACCGGGTGCCGCAGGAACGCTTCGGCCTCCGCGGGGCTCCGGATCGCGTACGTCCGCGAGGCGGGGCTCCGCCCCAGTCCCGCGAGAGGGGGGAAGATGAACCACATCCAGTGCGACCTCTTCCGGCCGGCCCGGATCTCGGTGAGCGCACGCCCGTAGCAGGGTGACTGGGCCCGGACGAACCGGTCCAGGTCGTGCGGGTCGTCGGCCAGCGTCGCTCCTCACCTCCCGGGAGTACGGTGCTCCCCGGGGTTGAAGCCTTTTCCGGTGCCGGCGGCGGGTCCCCGGTCTGCCGTCAATGGCAGTCGCGCCGCTCCTGGCTGCGTGCGGGGGCGTGCGGACGGTTCCTCTATCTCCTCTCCCGCCGATGGGTCTGGCATGTCCTGGACCCACCTCGCCATCGCCGGCGCCTTCGAGGTCGCCTGGGCCGTCCTCCTCAAGTCCACAGAGGGCTTCACCCGCCCGCTCGAGACGGCCCTGACCCTCGGCGCGATGGCCCTCTCGTTCTGGTTCCTCTCCGCGGCCCTCCGCGAGCTGCCCGTCGGCACGGCGTACGCCGTCTGGACCGGGATCGGCGCCGTTGGCACGGCGCTCGTCGGCATCCTGGTCCTCGGGGAGCCCCGGGGCTCCGTCCGCCTCTTCTGCCTCGCGCTGATCGTCGCCGGCATCGTCGGGCTGCGGGCGAGCGCTGGCCCATGAACTGCGTTTCGCGATCGGCGACGTCCGGTTGCCCGTCATTGATGCCGTGCAACGTCGGGTTGCAAATATCTATTATAACTCCGGTTCGAGGACGGATCGCCGAAGCATGTCGGCAGAGATGAGGAGGAGGAGAGAGATGGAGAAACAGGCGGTGGTCCAGGAGCTGATCGCGAAGCTCGTCCAGGGGACCACCTACGAGATGCTCGATGCAGCCGAGGGGATCGGGGCGCACGGCGCCGTGGCGGTCACCGCGGTCGCGCCCCTGCTCCGGTCCCCGGACCGCGAGACGCGGTGGCGCGCCGCGGTCGCGCTCGAGCGGATCGGGCCGCCGGCCGTCGAGATCCTGATCGGGGCGGCGACCGACCGCGACTACCTGGTCCGGATCCCCGCGATCTGGGCCCTCGAACACGTTGGCGACCGGCGGGCGGTGGGGGCGCTCGTCGAGAACCTGAACGGCGAGAACGAGTGCTGCCGCTGGATGGCCGCGGCCGCTCTCTCGAAGGTGGGAGGGGACGAGGAGCGGTCCCGGGTCGAGCAGGTCTTCGCACACGACCCCGCGGGCCGGGGGATCGTCGACGAGCTGATCGAGGGGTCCTGACAGCGCTCCCGTTCCGCTCCCCGCCCGTTCCTACGTCGCCCGGCGGAGGAGTGCCCGTCCCCGTTACCGGGGCCGCCGGCTCTAACCCTGCGGGTGGGGGCAGGACCGTCCGCCCCGGTCATCCCGGCTCCCGGGGTCCGGCCCGGGCGCGGATCGCCGTGACGCGGGCCGTCCTGCTGCCGGCGTCCCGCCATTCGAAGATCCGCTCCTCGCCGTTCGCCCGCGCGAACTCCACGAGCGCGAGCATGTGCGAGAGCCCCTCGAGCGCCGCCTCGTCCTCGAGCACGGCCGGCGAGGCCTTCAGGAGCGGCCGGGGCAGGCAGACCACGCACTTCGCCCGCCCCCGGGTGACCGCGACGTTCAGCCGGTTGAGCGAGTAGATGAACCGCGCCTCCGCGAGCGCCGTCTCCACGTCGCTCACCCCGTACGAGACGAGCACGGCCTCGCTCTGCTGGCCCTGCATCTTGTCGACCGTGTCCACGAACGGGGTCCAGTCGCGCTCGTGCATCTCGCCCAGGAGCTGCCGGATCGCGTGGATCTGGGCGTGGTGCGGGCAGACGATCCCGACCCCGTCCCGCCAGAAGGCCCGGTCCCCCTCGTCCGTGGGCGCGTACGGCCGGCCGGTCGCCGGGTCAGCGAGCCGGCCCCGCAGGAGGGTCGCGAGGAGGGCCACGAGCTCGGCTTCGGGCCGGTTCTCGACCGTGGCCCGGACCTCCTCGAAGACCACGACCGCGAGCGGGTACTCGGGCGCGAGCAGGAACGCCAGCAGGTCGAAGTGGTCGCCGTACGCGGCGTTGCCGAGCGGCGGGACGAGCACGAGGGCCCGCGTGGCGACCTCGGGGGTCGCGGGGGCGTAGGTCGGGGGATAGATCGTGGCCGCCGGGAACCGCGAGAGGGTCGCGTTCATGCGCCAGTTCTCGACCAGCGCCCGGGTGAACCCGGCCCCGTCGCGGGCGCGGAGGTACGCGAAGACCGAGGCCTCGAGCCCGGGCAGCCCGTCCCCGGGCGGCGGGTACTCGCCCTTGGTGATCGGCGGGAGCTGGAGGTCGTCGCCGACCAGCACGAGCCGCCCGTCCGGGGCGAGCAGGGTGAGGGCCAGGGCCAGCTCGGTCGCCCGGATCTGCGACGCCTCGTCGATCACGACCAGGTCGAAGCGCGTGCCCTCCGCGCCCTCGCGGCCCGCGAGCCGGTCGAGCCGGTACCCCGTCCCGCCCACCACGGCAATCGTGCGCTCGGCCAGGCGCGCGGGCGTGACCTGGGGGACCTTCCAGACCCTGACCTTCGGGTGGCGGGGGACCTGGCCCCGCCAGTCACCGAGCTTGGCGAGCACGAGGTCGTCCGCGGGCCCCTGCTGCCCGTGCTCTTTCGCGACCGCGTCGAGCACGTTCTCGATCGCCGCGTTGGTCAGGGCGGAGACCGCGACCCGCGTCGGCCGGCCGACCGCGGCCCGGGCCCGGCCCAGGGCGAGCAGGGCCTTGGCCACGAACGCGGTCTTGCCCGTCCCGGGCGGGCCCCAGACCAGGGCCAGGCGCGAGCCGAGGACCTGCTCGAAGGCCCCCTGCTGGCTCGGCGTCATGCCGCCTGCCACGGCCCGGGCCGTGGCGTCGGCCGCGACCCCCGGGGCCTCCGCGATCGGCGCGGCAAAGCCCGTCGGGTCGCGGAGGAGGCAAAGGAGGGCCGGGTCGGCCTCCTCGTCGATCGCGGCCAGCCGCTCCAGGACCTTGTCCGAGGTGTAATCCTTCGCCACCGGGTGGATCACGGCCCGGTCGCCGGGGGCGAAGAGGCCCGGCGGGAACCGGGGCCGGAGGTCGAGCGCGGTCAGCAGGCCCCCGTCAGCGCCCGCCGGCCTGAGACGGACGTACCACGTCCCCTCGGGCGCCCGGGCCTTCGGGCTGCGGAGGCGGAGGTCGTCGTGGGCCTGCTGGCGGCGCTCGCCCTCCTCGCCGGCCCGGACCAGGAGCGAGACCGAGGAGTCGTGGTCGAGGTGGTGCTCGCGCTCGATCCGGAACCGGTCCACGGGGACCTCGAGCTCCCAGCGGTCGCCCCCGCGGTAGACGAGCGGGACCGAGACGCCGTCCGCGACCCGTCCCCCGAACTCCCCGGCGCGCCGCTCGCGCAGCTCGAGGGCGCCGAGGTAGGCCTCGTACCGGACGATGAAGGCCAGGCGCGAGAGCTCGGGGGCCCCGAGGGCGAACGCGGCCGGGAAGCGGAACTTCGGGGGCCAGGCGAAGAGCCCCCGGTTCTCGAGCGCCCGGCGGCAGCCGACCACGACTGCGGACGCGGCCCGGAGGCGGCGCCCGACCTCGGCCTCCACGCCGTCGGCAAGGCCGGGGCGCTCCTCGTGCCAGGCCTGGAGGATCCGGTCGCTCTTGAGCCGGTTCGAGAGGTCGAACCAGTACGCGGGGTCGCGGCGGCAGACGAACGCGCAGCCGAGCGCCTCGCCGACCTCGGGCAGGCCGTACGCCACCGGGACGGGGAGGGCGATCATGCGCTGGAGCACACCGGTCAGGACGATCACGGGGAAGAGGACCTCGCCCGCGGGGTGACGGCCGGCCTCGACGAGCCCGGGGTCCTGGTAGTGGAAGAGGAGGGCGAGCGCCATCCGCGCGAGGGAAGGGTCGCCGACGGCCTCGTGGAGGAGGCGGGAGAGGAGATCGAGCTCGTACCGGTCGTAGACGTAGGTCTGGACCGAGACCTGCTCGCGCCACTCGCGGCCCGCGTTGTAATTGTGGACGGTCCGGAGAAGGTCGTGGAGGCCCGTGAGGAACGCGGCCACGGTCCCGGGGCAGTCCTGCTCCTGCCGGGCCACGAACGGGCGCGTCTCGGCGGGCGAGCCGAAGACGGCCTCGCCCCCGAGCCGGTCCCAGCCGGCCGCGTAGATGGCCCCCGAGACCGGGTCCTCCTGCAGGGTCAGGACGAGCCGGACCTGCTCGCCCTTCGGAAACGCGATCGAGACCGCCTCGTGCGAGACCGGCTCGCGCCGGCGCAGGGCCTCGAGGGTCCGGCCGAAGGCCCCCTCCTGGTGGCGGAGCGAGCCGGCCAGGCCGAAGATCGCGGGCGCGTCCGGCCGCTCGAGGACCCGGCCCAGGTCGCCCAGGGTCTCGACCGGCGTCCCGCCCTCCCAGGGGGCGGCCCGAAGGTACCGCCGCGCGTGGACCGAGAGGTACGGCAGGAGCGAGACCGAGTCCGTCGCCTCGGCCTCGGCGCGGCAGTCGTGGTAGAACGGGCACCACTCGCAGCGGTACTGCAGGTGCCAGTCGAGCTCGGCCGGGTCCGTGCCGAGCAGTGGGCCCAGGTCGTCTGCGAAGAAGTCGCGGAGCACGCGGAAGCCCGGCTCGAGCGCGAACCACTCGGGCTCGTCCTGGCCGTGGAGCCAGACCCCGCCGCGCTCGAGGTCGGCCCGGCGGGGAAGGCCGAGCTCGCGGCAGGCCCGGTCCAGGACCAGGGCGTAGAGCGCGACCTGAATCCGGTGGCTGCCGCGGAGCAGGTCGCTCGCCTTGACATCCACGACCCGGATGCAATCGTCGCCGACCATGAGCAGGTCGGGGACGCAGTCCCTGAACCGGTAGAGCCCGGGGTCGATCCCCCAGGGGTCGAGGAGGTCGCGCGGGGCGGCGAGCGTGGCCTGGAAGAGGGCGTCGCCCGGCGCGGCCGTCCCGAGCAGGGTCGCGGTCTCCATGGGCGAGAGGCGGTACTGCCCGGGCCGGGGCATGCCCGGCGGGGCCTTCATGCGGACCGGGCCGGTTAGAAGGGTCCGCACGACCTCCTCCTCCCAGCGCTCGCCCTGGTCGACCAGGAACTGCGCGGCCACGCTCGGCCGCTGCCGCCCCGTCGGCAGGCGCTGGACCTGGCGCGTCCCGAGCGGCAATGAGGAGAGCCCGAGGAAGCGCGGGCACTCGAAGAAGAAGTACCGGGCGACGAGGGTCGGGTTCAGGTTGTGCATGACCATGGCGGACGGGTACGAGAGGTGGATCGGGCGCGGGGATAGGGCTATCCCCCCCGGCGCGGGGTTTTTCCAGCCGGGGGGCGAAGAGTGATCGCGATGCCACCGATCGAGGCGCGCGGGCTCTCCAAGGCGTTCGGCCCGCGGCAGGTGCTCGAGGACGTCTCGTTCTCGGTCGAGGCCGGCCAGGTCTTCGGCCTGCTCGGCCCGAACGGCGCGGGCAAGACCACGACCATGCGCCTCTTCCTCGGGCTCCTCCGCCCGGGCGCGGGCGAGGCCCTGGTCTTCGGTGCGCCGCTCGCCGACCGGCCCGACCTCCGGCGGCAGGTCGGGGTGCTGCTCGAGCAGTCGGGGATGGCCGATAGGCTCACGGCGCGCGAGAACCTGGCCTTCTACGGCGCCCTCCACGAGGTCGGCCGGGAGACGATCGACGACCGGCTCGGCCGGGCCGGCCTGTTCGACCGGGCCGACGACCGGGTCGGGACCTTCTCGACCGGGATGAAGCGGCGGCTCGGGCTCGTCCGCGCCACCCTGCACGACCCCGGGGTGCTCTTCCTGGACGAGCCGTCCTCGGGCCTGGACCCGGCGGCCCAGGCCGAGATCCGCGGGCTGATCACGAGCCTCGCCCGCCAGTCGGGCGCGGCCGTGCTGATCAACTCCCACCACCTCGACGAGGTCGAGCGGATCTGCCACCGCGTCGCGATCCTGGACCGGGGCCGGCTCGCCGCCCTCGGCGAGGTCGAGGCCCTCCGGCGGGGGGCCGGGCCGCGGCGGTACGGGGTGCGCCTCGCCGCCGGAGCGGACCGCGCCCGGGCCGAAGCCGTGCTCGAGGCCGCCGGCGCCGGGAACATGGCGTGGGAGGAGGACGAGCTCGTCCTCTCGCTCCCGCCCGGGCTCGCGCCGGCCGAGCTGCTCCGGGTTCTCGTCGGGGCCGGCATCGGCGTCGAGGAGGCGCGGTACCGGACCCGCTCGCTCGAGCAGGTCTACCTCCAGGCCATGGGGAGGGCGACGGCGTGAACCCGGTCCTGGTCGTGGCCCGGCGCGAGCTCCTGGCGCTCGCCCGCGCCCGCTCGGTGATCGGGGCCGGCACGCTCGTCGGCCTCTTCCTGGGGGGCATGCCGGTCTTCACGGCGATCGTCACGGGGAGCGGGATGGGGGGCGTCTACCTGCAGGCCCCGGTCCTCGGCGTCTTTCTCGGGTACCTCTTCGCCCAGCAGGCCTTCCTCCGCGAGAAGCAGGACGGGACGATCGAGACCATGCTCGCGTCGCCCCTGACCCTCCCCGCGCTCTGGATCGGCAAGGTCGCCGGGTGCGCGGGGGCGGCGGCGCTGATCGCGGTCGCCTGCACGGGCGGCGCGCTCGTCGCGGGGGCGCTGGCCGCGGGCGTGCCCGTGCCCCTCACGGCGGGGCTCGCGGTCCACCTCGTCGTGCTCGTGCCGCTCGTCTCGGCTGTCGGCGTGGGCGTGCTCGGCCTCGTCCAGCTCCTGCTCGGCCTGCGCGAGAACCAGATCCTGAACCTCGGGCTCGTGATGGGCCTGATCGCCCTGTTCTCGATCGGCCAGGTCGTCGCGGGCGGTGTGCCCTCGCCGGAGTCCGAGCTCGCCGCCATCGTCGCGATGGCGGCGGTCCTCGTCGTCCTGCACCGGCTCGCGGGCCGGGTCGACCGCGAGCGGATCGTCCGGACGATCGCCTAGGGCGTCAGGTACCGCCGGCCGGCCGCATAGGCCTCGCCGACCCGCGGCCCGACGGCGTGGTAGCCGCGGTCGAAGACGTCGTAGAGGAACGGCCTGAGGTGGACGAGGTCGGGCCGCCCGTCCTCGCCCAGGCAGGCCTCGTCGACCCGGGCGTCGACGATCTCGCCGACGAACTGGGTGTGGGACCCGAGCTCGAGGGTCGCGATCAGCCGGCACTCGAGCACGAGCGGGAACTCACCGACGTACGGCGCGTCGACCATCCCGGCCCGGATGGGCGTCAGGCCCGTCGCGTCGAACTTGTTCCGGTCGCGCCCCGAGGCGATCCCGAAGAAGTCTGTCTCGGCGACGTGGTCCTCGGACGGGACCGAGACCGTGAACGCCCGCCGGGCCGCGATCCCGGCGTGGGTGTGCCGCCCTGGCCGGACCGAGACCGCAACGGCGGGCGGCTGCGACGAGCAGATCCCGCCCCACGCGGCGGTCATGGCGTTCGGGGATCCGTCCGTGTCGTAGCAGCCGACGACGAGCACCGGGTGGATTCCCACCGCGACGAGTGGGCCGACGGAGCGCTTCGGAGGTAGTGGAGTCATGCACTCTCCCTCGCAGCCCGACCGGATATGCGTTGCCGCCCGCGCCGCTCGCCCGGGGCCCCGGTCGCCGGGGGGGAGGCCCCCCGCGCGCTCCGGCCGCGACTAACAGTCCTCGAGCTCCCAGCCGGCGATCCCCAGGTGCCAGTAGCCCTCCCGCAGGACTGGCTCACCGGCGGTGATCGCGACCCGCTTCCTGAAGATCGGGCCGTCCACGACCAGAGTGTGGAACTCCCCGTTCTCGCCGCAGGGGTTGATCGAGCCGTCGTGTTCGGCGAGGTCACGGATGAAATCCCGGTCGATCCGCCTCCCCAGCCACTCCCTGCCCATCGGGTCGGCACGAGCGCTCACGACCAACGCCTCGAACCCGGCGTTGATCATCCCGTCCAGGATCTGCGCCGCGTCCCGCTTCCAGAGCGGCATCAGGGGTTCGATGGCGAGGTCGCGGCAGAGCCGGTCGACCAGCGCCCCGTGGGTCTCGAGGTGGCCGAAGACCGCGCCGTCGACCCGGACCCCCGCCGCCCGGAGGCTCCGGACGGCCTCTCCGAACTCCTCCTCGTAGGACGCGCCCTCGCGCTGGACGAGTGGGAGCCCGATAGCGCGGGCCTGCGCCCGGACGAGAGCCGGGTTGAGGGCGTGTGACCCGTGCCCGTCCCGGTTCCGGAAGTGGAAGAGGTGCGTGACGCGGTCCCCCGCCTCCATCGCCAGGTAGCAGGCGTAGCACCCGTCTTTTCCCCCCGTCCAGGAGGCGATTACCTCCCCCGTCCCGTCCCGGCACCGCGGTGCGGTCCCGGTCACCCGTTCTGCCACTGTCTCCGGCATCCCACTTCGTCCAGCCCATCTCGCCGGTTCCGCCCCCCCCGCGGAGAGATGCGAACCGTTCTCGGGGGAAGGTGGGTTCCGACGAGGTATATAGGGCCCGGGTGCCGGCCACGCGCGGGAGGGGGAGCCCCGTCCCTCCCCTCCCCGTTGCGATAGGTTTTATCCCCAGGGCTGCAACCTAGTCCTGTCGAGCATGGTTGAGTTCACGCAGGAGGGCCCGGACAGGCCCGTCCGGTCTCGGGAGGAGCTTCTGGGCAGAGTCCTCGATCTGAGGGACCTCGTCGAGTACCGGGCCGGGACGGTGTCGAGCCGGATGATCGTCAACAGGAGGGCGGGCAGCATCACCATCTTCTCGTTCGACGAGGGCGAGGGGCTCTCCGAACACACGGCCCCGTACGACGCCGTGGTAACCATCCTGGACGGGGAGGCAGAGGTCTGTGTCGCCGGAAAGACCTTCTCGATGCCGGCGGGCAGCACGATCATCTTCCCCGCGAACGTCCCGAAAGCCCTCAACGCGGTCACGCCGTTCAAGATGAGCCTGACCATGATCCGGGAGTGAGACGATGGACGGTAAGGACGGGTCCTGCTGCACGATCTGCGGCGGGATCCCCCCGGAACGGATCTCGATCCGGCGGACCCCGGTCGACGGCCGGGAGACGGGGATCGACCGGCTGGACCGGATCATCGACGAGGTGCGCCGGCTCAGGCTCTCCAACGACGAATCCAGCACAGGGGGACTGCTGAAGCGGACGCGGGCTCTCAACCACGTCCCGACAAGGCTCGCGCGGGAGTATGGCGATGCGCTGCTGCGGGAGCACCGGAACCGGGAGGCCTGACCCGTGCTCGGGCGCTGTCCCGGGTCCGCGAACATCAGGACCCCGACCCTCGCGATCAAGACCTGCCCTCAGTGCGGCGCGGAGGTCGAGGTCTTCTCGAACGACGTCTCCGTGGACTGCAGCAACTGCGGCTTCACGGTCTACAACGACCTCCTCTCGTGCGTCCAGTGGTGCAAGTACGCCAGGGAGTGCGTCGGCGAGGAGGTCTACCGGAAGCTCACGGAACGGCGCGAGGAGTGACGGTCCGCCCTTACCCGTTGAAGTGGTGGTGCTCGTAGGTGTTCCGTATGAACTCCTGCTTGCGGAACTCGCTCCCCTTCACCGGCGGCCTGAGGTACCCGACCTCCGGCGTCTGCAGGGCCGGGCAGAACGGGCAGAGCGCCGAGTCGACGCCGTCCGCCTTCTGCCGCACCGGGCAGTAGTAGGTTCCGTCGACCAGCGAGACCCGGTCCCCGCCGGGGAACGGCATCCCGACGGGATGGCCAGGGAGCCCCTGGACAAACATGCAGAAGCCCGCGAGGAGGAACTTCAGGAACCGCGCCCGGACCTGCCGCCCGCTCCCGGTGGCGCACTGCCCCGCGACCATCTCCCAGTACCCGGCCGCGACGGGTGCCAGGGGTTCCTCCATGTGGTCGAAGTTCCTGAGCTCGTGCATCCTCCGGACTGCCTGGTAGGTCCCGTTGAGGTGACCGGAGACCGTCTCAACCAGCCGCTCCCGGTACCCGGGGGCAACGTCCCGGATCGAGTCCGAGAAGGTCCGGCGCATCTGCTGCAGGTCGCGGGGCGAGTACGACAGGACGATGGGCGCGATAGCCCTGCCGAGCCCTCCCCGGGTGGTCTGCGCGCCGAGGGTCGCGCAGTCGCGGGCGGTCTGGTCGTGGTCCATGGCGGGATCTCCGTTCGGGGGCAGGGGGCCTGCTCCTCCCTCCTGTATACGCCGGAGCCGGACTTTATTCTTTCAACCGGCGCGGCCCGCCATCCCGGGGGCTGAGCCCGGTGGAGGCGCCATTCTTCGACGAAGCCCTCATCGCGCCGTGCGGGATGAACTGCGGGGTCTGCAGGGGCTACCTCCGGGAGAGGAACCGCTGCGACGGCTGCACCGTCCCCGGGGGAACCCGGCCGCGCCACTGCGAGACCTGCCGGATGCGCCTCTGCGAGAGGCGCTCCGGCCGGTTCTGCTACGACTGCCCCGACTTTCCCTGCGACCGGCTGCGGCGCATGGACCGGCGGTACCGGGCCCGGTACGGCATGAGCGAGCTCGAGAACCTGGAGTGCATCAGGGACCGGGGGCTGGTCCGGTTCCTGGAGCGCGAGCACGAACGGTGGGTCTCCGGGGCGGGCGTCGTCTGCGTGCACGACGGACGGCGGCATCCCCTGTCCGGCAGTGAGAGACACCCGTAGGCATCCGCTCTTCTGCGACGGCGCCTCGAAGAGCGTCGGCGACATGGACGGAGTTCCGCGGTTCGCCCGGTCCATGGTTGGGGTGGATTCCTTGAAAAAAACATTCAAAAAAAACTAAATATTCCGACCATACACTAACAGGTCGAGCCCCAGTGACGAAGAATACCGGGGGAGGGCCTTCATGAATATCCTGGGCATCAATTACATCTACCACGACTCTACCGCCTGTATCGTCAGGGACGGGGAACTGACGGTTGCGATCGAAGAGGAGCGGCTGACACGGAAGAAACACACGAGTGAGTTTCCCGAACAGGCGATCGCACGCTGCCTCGAGATTGCCGGATTGGCTCCCAAGGAGATCAACCATATCGCAATCTCCTACCAGCCGGGCCTGGACAGGCTCAGAAAGTTCACCTACGGGCTAGGACTGGGGAGAAGGATCTGGCCGTTCTTTCAGACCGACGTGGTGCGCCCCCGGCTTAGGAAGAATGTCCTGACCAGGTGGCTGAACGCGACGTTCGGCGCGAACGAAGTGCCGGAGGTCCACTTCGTCCCCCACCACGTCGCCCACGTGGTCGGATCGTTCTTTGTCAGCCCCTACGATAGCGCCGCGTTGCTGTCGGTGGACGGGTGGGGCGAGTGGGCCACGACGCTCAAGGGGGTGGGACGGGGCACCACGTACCAGATCCTGGGCCAGGACTACTTTCCCCTGTCGCTCGGGGTGGTGTACGAAGCGGCCACCGAGTTCTGCGGGTTCAGGTCCAACTACGACGAGGGCAAGACCATGGGGCTGGCCCCCCTCGGCGACCCGGATACGTTCGGCGAGATTGTCGAGAAGATCTTCTGGATCAACGACGACATGTCCGTGGGCGTCGACCTGTCGTATTTCGACTACCCGTACTACCAGCCACTCTGCGGCAAGAAGTTCTTCGAGACGTTCGGCGAGCCCCGCCAGAAGTCCAAGACGGCCGCGTTCGAGCAGCATCACCTGGACGTGGCGGCGGCCTTTCAGAAGCAGCTCGAGGAGTGCCTGCTGAAGATGGCCCGGCTGCTGCGCGAGCGGACGGGTGAGGAGTACCTGGTCTTCGCCGGCGGTGTCTCCCTCAACAGCGTAGCAAACGGACGGCTGGTGCGGGAGAGCGGGTTCAGGGACGTGTACGTCATGCCGGCCGCCGGGGACAACGGGACGGCCATCGGGGCCGCGTACTTCGTCTACAACGGCGTGCTCGGCCAGCCCCGCACGTACGTCCACGACGATCCGTACGTCGGCACCGAGCATGGAAACGCCGAGATACAAAGAGTGCTCGAGGAGTTCAAGATCCAGCATCACCACGTACCGGATGATGCCCTGGAACGGGTGACCGCTGACCTCCTCCACCGGGGCAACATCATCGGCTGGTTCCAGGGGCGGATGGAGATCGGGCCCCGCGCCCTGGGCAACCGCTCGATCCTCGCCGATCCTACCCTCCCGGAGATGAAGGACCGGATCAACGCGCAGGTCAAGCACCGGGAGGCCTTCCGGCCGTTCGCGCCCTCCTGCCCGATTGAGGACACTCCCCGGTACTTCGAGCAGGAGGTGGCGGACCCGTTCATGCTGAAGGTCTGCACCGTGCGAGAGGAGCAGCGGGCGGTGATACCGGCCGTCACCCACGTTGACGGAACGGCCCGCCTGCAGACTGTCCACCGGGAGACCAATCCGCGCTATCACCGGCTGCTCAATGAGTTCGAGCGACTGAGCGGCGTCCCGGTTTTGCTGAACACCAGCCTGAACGTAATGGGCGAGCCGATCGTTGAATCCCCGGCGGACGCCGTCCGCCTCTTCTTCACCACCGGGCTGGACTACCTGGTCCTGGGCAATTACGTCATCGGCAAGATCCCGGGCGAGCTGGGGGGGCCAGAGCGCTCGAGCGCCGCCCCGACGAACCAGGCATCCACGGGCGCTTCCCCGGGTCCTGCCGCACAGGGCGGGGTCGCCGGTACGGTCACAGAGTAGCCGCACTGCGGCGCGGCTCAGGGCGAGTCGTCGTCCAGCCGCTCCGGCACCTCTTCTTCTGGCTCGCCGTCCCCTGGAGCCACGAGGTCCCGGCGCTCGCCGATCTGCTGGCGCCACATCGCGTAGTAGAGGCCCTTCTGCACGAGGAGGTCCTCGTGCGACCCTGTCTCGACGATCTTTCCCCTCTCCATCACGTAGATCAGGTCTGCGTGCAGGATCGTCGAGAGGCGGTGCGCGATCAGGATCGAGATCTGGTCCCTGCTCATCGAGATGTCCCTGACCGTGTTCGTGATCTCCTCCTCGGTCAGCGAATCGAGGGCCGAGGTCGCCTCGTCGAAGATCAGGAGGCGGGGACGGCGCAGGAGGGCCCGGGCGATGGAGATCCGCTGCTTTTCGCCTCCCGAGAGCTTCAAACCTCCCTCGCCGATGAACGAGTCGATCCCCCGGGGGGAGCGCCGCAGCAGGTCGTCGCACGCGGCACGGTGGAGGGCCTCGAGCATCTCCCCGTCGGTCGCGTTCTGCTTGACGAACAGGAGGTTCTCCCGGATGGTGCCCGAGAAGAGGAGCGGGTCCTGCGTGACCAGCCCGATCTGCCGGCGTATGGGGTTGTAACGGACCTGCGACGAGGGCTGGCCGTTATAGTAGATCTCCCCGTCGAGGGGGGTGTAAAGCCCGACCATGAGTTTGACCAGCGTCGACTTGCCCGAGCCGGAGGGGCCGACGAACGCGATCGTCTCGCCCGAGTGGACGTGGAACGAGATCCCGTCGATGGCGCTGTACCCCGCGCTCCGGTGGCGGAACAGGACGTTCTCGAACCGGACGTCGTTCAGGTCGTCGATCTCAATCGGGTTCTCCGGCCGCTGTTCGATCGGCTTCTGCATCAGCTGGTGGAAGTTTTTAACGGACGCGTCGACCTCGCGGTAGCTCACGATGATCGACCCGAGGTCCTGCAGGGGCACGAAGATGATCGTGGTGATGAACTGCATCGAGACGAGCTCGCCGGTGGTGAGGACCTCGTGGAAGATCAGCCAGAGGAGAATGAAGAGTATCGACTGCTTGAGGACGCTCAGGATCGTCCCCTGCAGGAATGTCAGGAAACGGACACGCCTGACCTTCTCCATCTCCAGGTCGAAGATCCTCTGGTTCTGCTCCCGCAACCGCCGGATCTCCGGGTACGTCAGGCCGAGGCTTTTCACAAGCTCGATGTTACGGAGGGACTCGGTGATCACGCCCGACATCCGGTTCGTCTCGCGGTTGATCGCCCGCTGGGTCGTCTTGATCTTCCCGCTCAGGAGGCCGGTGAGCGACCCCATCACCAGGATACCGATCAGAAATACGGGGATCAGCAGCCAGTTCTTGGTGAAGGAGTAAACGACGAGAAACCCGAGCCCCACGATCGTCGAGAAGAGGATGTTGATGAAGGAGTTGATGAAGACCTGCGTGTCCAGCCTGACTTTCTGCAGTACCGAGAGCGTCTCGCCGCTCCGCTGGTCCTCGAACTCGTTGTAGGAGAGGCGGAGTGTCTGCTTCAACCCCTCGTTGAAGATCCGCATGCCGAACTTCTGGACGGCCAGGCGCGCGAAGTAGTCCTGGAACGACCTCGCGGCCCGTGCGAGGAGCGCGACCCCTATCGCCGCGCCCAGCCAGAAGAGGACGCCCGATACCAGCGCCTCCTCGGCGAGGTCCGCCGGGTTCAGGGCGTAATCGTCGATGATCTTCCCGAAGATCAGCGGGTCGACGAGGTTCAGCAGCTGGCTGGCGCCCGCTAGCACGAGCGAGAGCGCGATCAGCCACTTCTGCGGCTCCAGGTACTTCCAGATGATCCTCATTGCCCGGATTAGACGAGGTATTTCCTGCCCTCACCCGTCTATCTTCGATGGCCGTAAAAGCATGGTCGACTCTAGTTGCAGAAGGAACCCCCTCTAGCGATCCCCCGCGGGCAGTGAACCGGCGTCGAGGAGCCACGCGGTCTTCAACAGCACAGGGAAGGGGATGCCGGCTGGGCATCCATATCTGGATCTCCCTGCAGGGAAAGGACGCGAAGATGCTCTCTCCAGGCACTGCGTGATCCCGCGATGGGAGCTCTTGTCTAGGCATTCCCGGTGGCCCGTCACACCTTCCCTGTCACCCCCGATCGAGGGATGCGTGATAGTCCCGGGAACTTCCCAGGTGCTTAACAAAGAACGCGACCTGGTCACGCACGCCCTGTTCGAACCCCTCGCCCGTGTAGATCTCGAAGTGGCCGAGGGGGTAGCGACGCACCTCCACGAGTTCCCCGAGGATGGCGGCCGTCTCTTCGATAGAGCCGTTCGGGACGAGATTGTCCCGGTCGCAGATCTGGAGCATGACGGGACATCGTACATGCCGCGCGTGGGTGATCGGCCGATATTTATCGCCCCGTATGAGGATCCGGGCACAGGCCTGGTTCACGAAGGTCTCGGGGACGAACGCTTTGAATGAATCATAGGCGCCCGGCGCACTCATGAGGGCGATCGTTCCCGGTCTTCCGACAATCGGGACCCGGTGAGGCGAAAGGCCTAGCCAGGAGCGCACCAGGTCCCGCTGGCCGTGAAGGATCATGCGAACAGAGGCGCCGAGCCCCATCTGCCTGTACGACTCCAGCGCGAACGCCTGGCCGTCCATGCCCGGACACTGGGCGGAGATACAGGCGATTTCGGAGTCGTGGGCCGCGATCACGAGTACGTGCCCACCGCTCAGGGACGTTCCCCACAGGCCGATCCGGGCCGGGTCGATCTCCGGGAGCCCCCGGGCATACGCGACGGCAGCGGACCAGTCCTCCAGCTGGTGGGGGACCCAGATCAGCTGCCGCGGGGTCCCCTCGCTCATGCCGAAATGCCGGTAGTCGAACGTCAGGACGGCAAAACCGGCCTCCCGGAAGCGGGCGGCGTAGGGTTCCAGTCCTGCGTCCATGGTGCCCCCCAGCCCGTTGCCCATGACGATGCAGGGATGCGGAGCCGGCCGGTGCTCGGGCAGGTACAGCCATGCGCTGAGAGCTGTCCCGTTGACAGTAAAACGCACGTCTTCTCTCTGTTGTGAAGCCGGTTGGGCCCCTTCCCGGGCAGGCCCGAGCGCGTTTTCCAGGGGTTGCGGAGGAACCTCGAAACCCGGGAGCAGCGCCACCAGGAGGAGTTCAAGGACGAACAGGCCGATAAGAAGACCGATCCCGAGGAGAACCTCCACAAGTACCATTCACCTGGCCTCTTCTCTCTCGATATGGAGTTCTTCCGGATAAAGAGATGTCGAGGAGAACGGACGCGATTCGCTGCCTTTAAGTGTGCGAGGAAAAACGGAATAGTAATTTCCGGGCATTCTCTGCTCCTCTGTCTATCCGTCATCGCGATCTTCGTCAGTGCATCGGGATGCACCCCTCCACCCGCTGACGACGCCGGAGAGATGACGCCCATGACGCATACACCCCCACCCGATCCGACCCGGGTGGAGTATACCAGAATCTACCCGGACGCGCAGGGCGAATCGCACTTCGATACCGTCGTGGTCGAACAGAGCCTCGCAACCGCGGCGCCGCCTGCTCCCCAGTTCTGGGTCTCCGCGCCCGGCCCTGCGTCGAAGTACCTCTTCTATTCGTTCGGACCCGGCTGGACGGGCGACCTGCACCCGGCTCCTGCCCGGCAGTTCCTGGCCCTCATCCGGGGTGCGGTCGAGGTGGAGACGAGCGACGGGGCCGTCATGCGGTTCGGGCCGGGAGACCTCATCCTGCTCGAGGACACGTCGGGAAAGGGGCACCGCTCGAGAAACGTCGGGGACGACTACCTCACGTTCTTCGTCGTCCCTGCCCCAGCGACCTGAGAATGCCCGGGGGCTGAACCCCCGTTTATCTCTAATCTATATAGATTGCTAGCCCGATCACTCTTCATGAGATTCTCGACATACCTTCTCGCTCTCGCCCTGGTAATCGCAGCCGCTCTCGCTGCCGGCTGCACCGGCCCCGCGGCCCCCCCGGCGAACCAGTCGGGAGCGGTGCCGACGGCCACTGCCGCGCCGGCCGCCGCGAAGAATGCATCGCCCGAGGAGCTCGTGGCTTTCGTCGAGAGGGCCTACGAGTTCGCCCACGTGCACGGGCAGGAGACCGCGCTCCGCGAGTTCAACAACCCGACGGGCCGGTTCGTCGACGGCGAGCTCTACATCTTCGCCTACGACCTCAATGGCACCACGCTCGCCCTCCCCTTCCAGCCGGACCTCCTGGGAACGAGCCGGTGGAACACCACCGACGCCAGCGGCACGCCCTATATCCGTGAGATCGTCGGCGCGGCGAAGATCGGCGGCGGGTTCGTCCGCTATCTCTACCCCGACCCTGCTGACAACTTCACGATCAAACAGAAACTGAGCTACGCCATGATGGTGGACCCGGGCTGGCTCATCGGGGCCGGGATCTACAATTCCGGCGAGGGCTCCCCGATCGTCGAAGTGGGTGGCGACCCCCGGGTGCGCGAGGACCTCGCGTCCCTTGTCGGGGAGGCGATCGCGTACGCGGAAGAGCACGGGAGGGATGCCGCGCTTGCTGAGTTCAACGACCGGAACGGCACATTCGTCCGCGGTAACCTATACGTCTACGCCTTCGACTACGACGGGACGACCCTGGCCCTCCCCTTCCAGCCCCGGCTGATCGGGACGGACCTCTCCGGGCTGCAGGACCCGTACGGCGTCAACTACACCCGGGTCGAGATCCTCCTGTCGCAGCACGGCGGGGGTTTCGTCTTCTACCACTACCCCGACCCGGCCCGGAACATGACCCCGGAGCCCAAGATGAGCTACGTCCGGGGAGTCGACGAGACCTGGTGGCTCGGGGCCGGGATCTACCTCGAGGACGCGAACCGGCCCGGCCCGTCGCCGATGGCCGCACCGCGGGGGATGACGCCGGCCGATCTCGCCGCGTTCGTGCAGAACGCCTCGGCGTACGTGACAGAGATGGGAGCGCACGCGGCTCTCGCGGAGTTCCAGCAGAAGGACGGGCAGTTCTCGCGCGGCGAACTGTACGTCTACGTCTACGGCCGGAACGGGACCCTGCTCGCGCACCCGTACCAGGCGGAGCTGGTCGGGACGGACCGGACGAACTGGACCGACGTCCGCGGGCTGTCGTTCGTCCGGGTCGGCAACGAGACCGCCGCGAACGGCGGCGGGTTCATCGCGTACCTGTACCCCGCACCGCGGAACGGGACGATCGACGAGAAGGCGCCGGACGCATACGAGCCGAAGATCGGGTACGTCGCCCCAGCCGGCGAGGAGATGTGGATCGGCTCGGGCGTGTACCTCCGGGACCTGGCGTACAACGGCACCGGCCCGGACCCGGTCTCGGAGATGGTCGGGCTCGTCGAGCGCTGCGCCGCATACGGGCGCGCGGAGGGGGCGAGAAACGCATTCAGCGAGATCTCGAACCGGTCCGGGTCCTTCGTCGACGGGGACGGGCACTACATCTACGCCTACGACTACAACGGCACGCTCCTCGCCCACCCCCACCTGCCCGATAAGGTCGGAACCAGCCTGATGGAGCGGCGGGACACGTTCGGGATGGAGAACATCCGGGCGCTTGCCGCGACCGCGCGTTCCGGCGGCGGGTACATCGTCTTCGTCTGGCCGAACCCGGACAACGGGAACCGGGACGAGCTGAAGATCGGGTACGTCCTTCCCGTGGACGACAACTGGTGGGTCGGCTCGGGGGTGTACCTGAGCGAGATCACGGGGACGGACGCCTCGCTGGCGCCGGCTCCCTAACCGTTCTCTATCCTCCGGTCCGCCGGCCACCGGCCGGACCGGGAAAAGCCTGAAGGACCGCCCCGACGCATATTCGTCCGGCTTTTCGGTCCACCCTGGCCAGAAAAAATCCGTCGTCGAGAATGAGGGAGCAGGCATGACCCCCGGAGAACGGCCCCGCATCAGCTTCGGCACGCCCGATATAGACGAGCTGGAGAGGGACGGGTTCCTGTCGGCCGACATGCATGTGCACACCCGGCATTCCGACGCCGCCCCGTCCGCCCGGCAGGTCCTGGATCGCGCTCGCCGACGGCGGATCGGGGTCGCCATCACCGATCACAACGAGATCGCGGGCGTGCGGGAGGTCCGGAGCTCTCGGCCAGACGTCCCGGTCATCCCGGGGATCGAGCTCGACTGTGCCGAGGGGCCCCACCTGCTCCTCTACTTCTATTCGTTCAGCGACCTCGTCGATTTCTACGATCGCCACGTCAGGGAGCGGCGGCGCGGGGCGCAGTACGTGACTTCTTACCCCGCGATAGAGCAGCTCCTCTCGGCGGCCGAAGGATACTCCTGCCTCAAGATCGCGGCCCACCCGTTCGGCTATTTCGGCCTCGACCGCGGGGTCCTGAAGTGCGACGCGAAAGGCCTCCTGCCCGGTGTGATCGGCCGCCTCGACGGGGTCGAAGCCATCTGCGGGGGGATGACGGGGGCCGTGAACCGGCGGGCCGCGGAGTACGCGGACGCGCACACTCTCCCGGTGACGGGCGGCTCGGACGCCCACGTCCTCAGGGAGGTCGGCCGCGTCGTGACGGCCGTGGGGGCGGATTCGGTCGGAGAGTTCCTCGACGGGATCGCGCGGGGCGAGAGCATCGTCGCTGGGTCGTCCTCCGGGATCCTGTCAAGGGGGATGGCCGCGGGAGTGATCGGCTGCAACTACGTGCCGTACTCGGTCACGGCCGTGCGCGCCCGCCTCGAATGCTCCCTGGAGCGCCTCTTCCGGCGGCGGTAAGACCGGGGAAGTCCCCCCGCCACGTCGGGAAGAGGGGCGTCAGAGCATCGGCGAGAAGAGGCGGGCGATAGACTGCCTGGCCCGTTTTCCCCAGGGGAGCGCGTCGAGCCGCTCGATCGTGATGGGGCTGCAGACCTCGAGGTCCCTGAGAAACGCGTCCATCAGTTCCCGGGCCATCCCGGGGTCGTACATCACCGCGTTGGTCTCGAAGTTGAGCCGGAAGCTCCGCACGTCCCAGTTGGCGCTCCCCACCGATGCGACGGCCCCGTCGACCACGATGGTCTTCGCGTGGATGAAGCCGTTGTCGTAGGTGTAGGCCTTCACTCCCGAGTCGAGGAGCTGCCGGATGTACGACATCCCTGCCCAGTAGACGAAAGGGTGGTCCGGTCGGTCGGGCATCATGATCCGGACGTCGATCCCGGAGAGTGCCGCGATGCGGAGCGCGTCGAGGACGCTCTCGTCCGGGATGAAGTACGGGGTCTGGAGGTACACCGACTCCGTCGCGATGCCGATCATCTTGAGATACGACTCCTTGACCGGGTTGAACCCGGTGTCCGGACCCCCCGAGACGACCTGGATCGGGATCCCCGGGCCCGGAGCGATCTCCGGGAAATACCGGGGGTCGTACTCTAGCCGGTCCCCCGGTGCCGCGTAGTTCCAGTCCAGGAAGAACCGTATCTCGGCCGCGAGGACTGCGCTGCCCCGGATCCGGACCGCGGCGTCCCGCCAGTACCCCCACACGGGGTCCAGTCCCAGGTAATCGTCCCCGATGTTGAAACCGCCGATGTAGCCCGTCGTACCGTCGATGACGGCGATCTTCCGGTGGTTCCGGTAGTTGTACCGGAGGTTCAGGTACCTCAGGAACGAGGGGAAGAAGAACGCCACCCTGCCGCCGGCCGACCGGAACTCGTCGAAGAAATGCGGGGGCAGGCCGGCGCACCCGAGCCCATCGCAGAGCAGGCGCACCTCCACGCCGGCGCGGGCGCGCTCGGTGAGCGCCACGCGCATCTCGTTCCCGATCCCGTCGTCTTTCCAGATGAAATATTCCAGGTGGACGAACCCGGTGGCCGCCCGGATATCCCCGAGCAGGCCGGCGAACTTCTCTTTTCCGTCGGTAAAGACCCTCACCCGGTTGTTGAGCGTGAGGACCGCCCCGTTGTTCGCGAGGAGCATCAGGACCATCCGCCGCAGGGGCGCGGAGGCGCGGTCGCTGCCCCCAGCGAACGCGTCCTCGTGCCGGAGCTCCCGCTCCTGCGAACTGATAACGACCCGGAGTCGCCGGTCCGCCTCCTGCTTGACCCGGAACATCTTCTCCCTGCTGTACGTCTGACCGAGGAACAGGTACAGGACGAACCCGATGACGGGCAGGAAGAGGAGGGCGAGGACCCAGGCAAGCGTGGCGCTCGGGTTCTTCCGTTCGACGAAGACGACGACGATGATAAAGACGCTGTCACACAGCAGGATGCCGAGCAGCACGAGATTCCATAGCAGCAGCCCTTCGTTCATGACCAGTCCCCGGGACCCTGGCGCCGTGCGCCAATATGCGACTCAAGGACGACTCAACAGTTAAAGACTGGGGCCCCGCGCCCCCCCAAGATCTTTATCGGGGCTCGCCGTTAGGGTGAACGTACGAAGGAACTGAAACTCTCGCGTACGAACCGGATGATCACCGGGGTTTGCAGCGGGATCGGCGAATAGAGCGAGATCCACCCGGCAATCGTTCGTCTCGTCTGGGTGGTGGTCACGGTCCTGACGAACGGTATCGGCATCCTCGCGTACCTGCTCGCCGTTCTGGTCGCGCCCGGGGAGGTTCACCCCGCCACGGTAATGCCGCAGCCGGCGCCGAAACCGTGTTCAACGTCGACCCCGGCCAGGAGGGCTGACCCGCCGGCGGAACGGCACGCGGGTCCGGATAGCGGGCGAGACGGAGGGGGGTCGATCCCTGCCGGACGGTGCCTCAGCTGAGCTTCCGATAGAACGAGATCTCGAGCGGGCCGGCGAACAGCAGCCCCGCCTTCTCCACGAAGCCCTGGAAGTGGGGGGTCGCGTTGTGAGACTCGATCGCCGCCTGGTCCTTCCAGACCTCGATGAACGTGAACTTCGCGGGGTCCGCGAGATCCGCGTAGAAGTCGTAGGAGACGTTGCCCGCCTCGCTCCTCGACGCCCGGACCAGGTCCAGGGCGAGATTCTCGAGGTCCCCTGCACTCTCCGCCCGTGCGGCGCATCTTGCTACGATTGTGATCATGCGATGGCTCTCCCGATGCCGGTCGGCATCAGATCTGATTTTTTTTTAAAGAGTTGAAAAATCTTCACGCCCGTCAGGACGTTATTCGGGGCGTCGGACACCGTTATCACCCTCGCCGATGACGGATTCGAGTGATCAGCCTGCCGCGAGTCCCAGATTAATTAAGGTGAATGGATCTAGGTAGATACTGTAGGATCTCGGAATCATTTCACTCACACAACCACCTCTGTGCGTACCCGAAGATCCGTTCCGGCGGCAATCGTTCAACGAAGACCGTTTCGGGCACCTTATAGTCCAAACTGGCATGAGGTTTG
>JAAYEG010000055.1 GCA_012728895.1 Methanospirillum sp.
ACCTCATGCCAGTTTGGACTATAAGGTGCCCGAAACGGTCTTCGTTGAACGATTGCCGCCGGAACGGATCTTCGGGTACGCACAGAGGTGGTTGTGTGAGTGAAATGATTCCGAGATCCTACACCGGGGGAGCGGTCGAGGAAATGTTTTTCACCTCTCCGTGCTATAATGGTCCAGAATGGTGAACGGTATCGTCTTACCCATCAAGAAGGTCTTCTCGCTCATCGATTCGAAGGTCACGGTCGAGATCAAGGACGAGGGGCGGCAGCTCCAAGGCCGGCTCGTCGCCGTGGACGAGTACCTCAATATCCACCTGGACGAGACCGTCGAGACGTTCCGTGGCGCGCGCCGCAACCTGGGCACGGTCGTGATCCGCGGCAACAACATCCTGACCATCGCGCCGATGGCCTGACGGCATGACGGTGAAGACCGAAGACGACGCATTCGAGGTGATCCGGAGCCACCGGCGCGGGGTGCTCCAGAGCGAGCTGCGGAAGATGCTCGATGTCGACAGCCGGAAGTGCTCGCGCCTTGTCACGAAGCTGATCGAGGACGGGCGGGTCGAGCGGTCCGATTACCGGAAGGACGGGGTCAAGACCTTCCTCCTCCGCGCCTCGAGGGCGCCGGCCGACCCGTCCCTCCTGCTCGCGGGAACTGAGCTGATCCCGTGCGTCGTCTGCGAACACGAGTGCGTCGTGGAAGAGTGTCCGCTCCTGATGGACTGGATGTACCAGCTCGCGATCGAAGAGATCCAGGAGTGACAGACCGGGTCCCATTCCGTGCCCGCTCCCGTTCTCCAACCCCCTCAACGGGACCGGGCGACGCGGGCCAGGAGAGGCAGTGACGGCCCTCCCTCCACTTGACGGTGCGGGAGACGGGGGTCTGTCTATCGGGCTCGGGATAGAAGACGGCTCCCGGGGCTCTTCACGGGCCCCCGAGCCTGCGTTGAGGGAGGGAGGACGCCACGCGACAGCACCCCGGAGAGGCGGCGCGACGCTCTACCCGGGCCAGGGGTGGAACCTGCCCGGGTGGTTTGGCCATGAGGGTGCCGGCATGCGGGCAAGAGCCCCGCGCACCGGAAAGGGCGGAGCTGGGACCTGAAGAAACCCGGGAGAGGAGCGCAGATCCCATCCTTCCTGGAACGATCGCGTGGGCCCGGCGGTCCGCAGGGCACCTCCACTGGAGGCAACCACCGGCCTGCCGGCGGCCTGGAGGCCATGGCCCGGGGGTGTTCTCCTCGCAGCCCTGTCCATCGGCCGGCGCCGTGCTCGGCGATCGGCCAGGCCCTCCGGGGGATCTGCCAGTTCGCCGCCCTCCCGTTCGGGGAACCGGCCGGGCCGTCACGATCACCCCCGCGCAGGGGCGCCTCCTTTCTGGTACGGGGCAGGGTTCTGTTGTGCCCGTGGCTTGCGAGGGGTCTAGTTTAAAAAAAAAGTCCGCGCGATGGCCGACGGGGCGAGCGGGCGAGGTGGCATTACGTTCAAAACGATTGAAGACGACCTTTGGCCGCACGGATGAAACTGTAGAGTCTCCGAATTACTTGACACCTGTTGAGACTGGGTGTATGCAGAAGTTGGGGGCTGATGATCCCGGGGAGATCGTCTCTTCCTTTCGTCGTGGCGAGGGTGTCCCTGCCATCGCCGCACG
>JAAYEG010000007.1 GCA_012728895.1 Methanospirillum sp.
CGCATCTCGCGAACGTCATGGCGTGCTTCAATTACAACCTCCTTCAGCTCCGGACTATCCAGCGAATAGAACGCGCCGAGCGGTAGCTTTCGCGATCAGATAGTGCGGAAAGACGTGGGGGGAACCAAAAGGACAGGAGGACCGATGCTCAAGAGATTTCGTTCAGAGCGGTGAGGTCTGAGTGTTCCGAGCTATCCTCTATAGAGTTCTTCCGCGGATTTGAGGTAGCGGCGGAGCTTCTCCCCGCCCCCATTCTCGAAAGAGTCGAAGAGCGCGATGGTCTTCTCCGTCTCGCTCGGGATGTCGACCATCCGCCCGTCCCCGAAGAAGACCCGGTAGGACGGGTCGAGCCGCTTCAGCTCGAAGAAGTCGGTCGGCTTCCGGCCGAACTCCGCGAAGAACCGCTCGAAGACGTCGGGCATGAGGTACCACGACGGGCCCATGTCGAAGGTGAAGCCGGCGTCGCGGTGAACCGATGCCCGCCCGCCAGGCTGCTCATTCTTCTCAAGGACAGTCACCTCGGCCCCGTCACGAGCCAGTAACGCCGCGGCGGCCAGTCCGCCGAAGCCCGCTCCAACAACAACCGCTTTCATCGATGATCCATTCCCTCTCCCGGGATTCTTCGACCCTGCAGAATGGGAGAAATGTCTGTTCTTTCACCTCCGAACGTATAATGGTATAGATATTTACACTTCGCGAACGACGGCGCGCCCCGGGGGAGCGACGCCCGCGATGGCCAGGAGCCCTCCACCGACCACGACGGGGATGGCGAGCCCCAATCCGAGGCAGACACCCGTCCAGTAGGCGAGGATCAGCAAGAAACTCGAGGCAACCCCCTCCGGGAGACCCCCCCGTGAAGCCCGCAGGGTGATCGCCGAGTAGAAAGTCCCGGTGAGCAACCACCCGGCGAAGTTCGAGGCGGGGATTCCGTGATAGGCACCGACCTCGACCCACGACCAGTACCCAAGGGTCACCGCCGCCGGGTCGAGAACCAGGTCGACAGCGACCAGGAGCAGCCCGGAAAGCGCCGCCTGGGCCGGGAGGGGGAGGGAGGATCCGTACCGGCGGGCAAGCGAGGATGCCCCGAGGAGCAGGGGGACATAGGCGAACCCAACGGTCCAGGGGACGGGCCCGACCAGCGGGCTCCCGAGGGCCGGAGAGTACGAGAAAGCCCCGTACGGTATGCCGGTCAGCACCCCGATCGCCTCGACGGCCATCGAGAGCACGGAGAGAAAGAAGACCAGGACGAGCGAGCGCCCCGTCCCCTCCGAACGTTCGAGCGCGAGAAAGGACGGGAGGGCTAGCAGGACGACAACTGCGGCGGCGATCTCCTGATCGAACGGGGTTTGCGGACGTACCCGGGTGGCGAGACCGGCGATGAGGAAGAGGAGCGACGCGACGGCGAGGGGCCCCCGCGCCATCCTCACCTACCGGTGCGTGAGGTAGGCCACGGCGCCCCCGGGCCCGGCGGTGTCGATCCGTGCGAACCCCACACGCTCGAACTGGACGACCTTACCTACCGCATCGCAGACGGACGGCTCGCTGACCCCTGCGATCTCGCCCTCGGGCCGGCGGAGCGTGCAGGGCACGGTTCCGTCGAGGGGGAGCCACTGCACGATGGGGACCCGGGCCCCGCGGGCGTCCGCGAGCTCGTCCCCGGCGTAGGCGAGCCGGGCACGGCCCTCGACCGTCGAGACCTCGACATTGAAGAGGTCCTTGAGCCGGAGGAGCGAGATCTCGCCCGCGAGCTCCGCTGCGGGCACGACGACGCTCCCGTCGTACGCGAGCGTGCGCGTCCCCCGGGAGGGGTCGCCCGGGTGGCGGAGCGGATGCGCCTCGCGAGGAGGGGCGCCCGTGACCTCGACCGCCACCGGGTCCGGCACGAACCAGAGCCGGTCGGCGACCGGGTCCACGATCGCCCGGTTCTCGGCGAAGAGGTTCTCCCACGAGAACTGGATGTCGGTCTCGCCGATACCGATGGCGAGCATCGCCCGCTTCACGGCCTCCGGCTCTATCCCCCGCCGCGCGAGTGCGCGCAGGGTCCCGAGCCGGATATCGTCCCAGCCCTCGTACCGCCCCGCGGCGATACCGGCGCGCATCTCCGAGGTCGAGAGGACGACCCCCTCGATCCCCATCCGGCCGTAGTGCCGGAAGTGCGGCGGCGTCCAGCTGTACCAGTCGTAGATGAACTGCTGCCGGCGGGTGTTCGCGATGTGGTCCTTGCCCCGGATCACGTGCGTGCACCCGAGCAGGTGGTCGTCGACGGCGACCGAGAAGTTCATGAGGGGGTAGACGGACGCGTCAATCCGCGGGTGGAGGGTCGACGTCAGGATACGGAACGCGGGGAAGTCGCGGAGCGCCGGGTCCGGGGCGTCCAGATCGGTCCGGACGCGGAGCGATGCCTCGCCTTCGGCGTACGCGCCCGCGAGCATCCCCTCGAACCGGGCGAGGTTTTCCTCGACCTCGCCGCCGCGGCACGGGCATGCCGTCCTCGCCAGGCGGAGCTCGCGGAAACGATCGTTGTCGCAGGTGCAGACGTATCCCCCGCCGCGCTCGATCAGGCGCCGTGCATGGTCGTAGTAGACCTCGAGCCGGTCGGACTGGTACACGGTCTCGGTGATGCCGCACCCGAGCCACCGGATGTCCTCGGGGACGGTCTCGTAGGCGCCTGGGTCGACTCGTTTCGGGTCGGTGTCCTCTATCCTGAGGATGTACCGTCCGCCGTACCGCCGGACGTACACGTCGTTGAGCACGGCGGCGCGGGCGTGCCCCAGGTGGAGCGGCCCGGACGGGTTGGGAGCGAAGCGCATCACCACCCCTTTCTCGGCGTCGGGGAGCGGCGGCAGGGCGTAGCGGTCGCGCTGGACGGGCTCGCGGGCCTCGAGGAGCCCGGGGGCCAGTGCCTGGAGCATCGAGACCCGCTCCTCGTGTGAGAGCGCGTCGACTTTCGCGATCACGTCCCCGACCAGGCTCCTGGCCTCCCTTGCGCGGGGCCGGAGCTCGGGGTAGTGCCCCATCACGGCCCCGATGATCGCGCCTGCTTTCGGCGTGCCCCGGTACCGGACGGCATTCTCAAGCGCGTGGACCAGGAGCCTGTCGGCGAGGTCGTCCACGTCAGGCCTCTCGCGACACGAAATGCTCGCCGAGCGCGAGCAGGAGGCGCCGCTCCTCGGTGTCGGGGAGCACCTGGAGGTGGGCGGAAGCGTCGCCGACGATCTTCCGGGCACGCCGCTGCGCCTCGTCGATCACGCCGTGCTCCTCGAGGAGGCGGATCACCTCATCTATCTCGGCATCCGAGAGCGCATGGCGGAAACGGAAGAGATCCAGGCCCCGGTCGCGTGCCAGGATCGTGAGCAGGGTCGCCTTGCCCTCGCGGATGTCCGAGCCCCGGTCCTTCCCGGTCTTCCCGGGGAGTGCGAGCAGGTCGATCAGGTCGTCCTGGATCTGGAACGCGACCCCGCAGGCAAGGCCGAACCGGTGGAGCACCATGATCTGCGGCTCGTTCCCTCCTGCCAGCACGGCTCCGATCGCGGCGGACGCGGCGTAGAGCGCCCCCGTCTTCTTCTCCACCATCTCCAGGTACTCATCCTCGGTGACATCGTCCCGCGACGCGAACGTCATGTCGAGGTGCTGGCCCAGGCAGAGCTCGTCGCAGGTCATTGCCAGCATCCCGACGGCCCGGAGGCGCGCGGCTTCGGGGGCGATCGCCCCCGCTAAAAACGAGAAGGCCCGCGCGTTCAGCACGTCCCCGGCGAGGATCGCCGTGGGCTCGTCCCACTTGTTGTTCACTGTCGGGGCGCCTCGTCGGAAGGTGTCCCGGTCCATGATGTCGTCATGGATCAGGGTGAAGGTGTGGGTCAGCTCGAGGGCGAGGGCCGCGGGCAGCAGGTCGTCGGACGTGTCTCGCTTCACGGCATCCGCGGCGAGCAGCATCAGCGCGGGGCGGAGCCGCTTGCCGCCGGCCAGCAGCAGGTGGGCGGCGGCCCGGTTCAGTTCCCCCACAGGCTGGCCGAAGTACCGGTCGAGCAGCCGGTCGATCCGGTCGCCAGCGCGCTCGAGATAGGTGTCGAGTTCCATGGTCACTCCTAGTTGATCTTCACCCGCTGGCCGTTCTGCATCAGGTGGCAGTCGGTCTTGGTCGTGTACCCCAGTTCGGCCGCGAACTCCGCGTAGCGGGCCGTCACCGGGAGAGGGGCGTGGGCGGGGATGACGTGCTGCGGGTTCAGCAGCCGGAGGAACTCGTAGTGGTCCTCGAGATAGGCGTGGCCCGAGACGTGGAGCTTGTCGAAGATCCGCGCGCCGAGCCCGCGCAGCCGGGCCTCCGTCAGGTACCGGTTCCCGTGGTTCATCGGGTTCGGGATCACGTTGGCCGAGAAAAGCACCTTGTCGCCCTGGTTGATCTTGTACGGCGTCTCGCCCGCGACGATCCGGGTCAGCACCGCCCCGGGCTCCCCCTGGTTCCCCGTCACGATGGGCACGAACTGTTCGGTCCCGGTCTTCATCATCCGCCGCATCGTCCGCTCGACCGTCCGCCGGTTGCCGAAGACCGAGGTCGACTGGGGGAAGCTGACCAGCTTCATCTGCTCGGCCGTCGTGGAGTAGCGTTCCATGGATCTGCCGAGCAGGACCGGTTTCCTGCCCATCTCGTGCGCCGTCTCGGTGATCGTCTTGATCCGGGAGATGTGCGACGAGAAGGTCGAGACGATGATGGCGGACTTGTCGTCCTCGAAGCTGGTCATGGTGTCGCGCACCAGATCGCGGGCGATCCGCTCTGACGGGCACCGCCCCTTCTCGTTCACGTTGACCGCCTCGACGACCAGGGCGAGGACGCCCTCCTTGCCGATCTGGGCGAACCGGGCGAGGTCGGGGGGTTCGCCGATCACGGGCGTCCGGTCGATCTTGAAGTCGCAGGCGTAGACCACGGCCCCGTGCGGCGTCCAGAGGACGGCGGCGACCGTGTCGATGATCGAGTGCTGCATCCTGACGAACTCAAGGACGAGGTGCGGCGAGATCGTGTACTTGCCGCCCGCCTTGAGGGCGAAGAGCTTGTTGTTGACGCCGAACTTCTGCTCGCCCTGGATCTGCTGCCGGATCAGCTCGGTCGTGTAGGGCGTGCTGATGATCGGCGCGTTGTACCGGTGGGCGAGCTTGGGGATCGCCCCGATGTGGTCGAGATGGCCGTGCGTGCAGACGATCGCCTTCACCTGCCCCTCGATCGTGTTCATCATCGTGTCGTCAGGGATTGCCTTGATCTGGATCAGGTCCAGCGAGTGCATGTTCTCGATCTCGGCATCCTCGTGGATCATGACCTGGTCGAGGCGTAGCCCCATATCGAAGATCACGATCTCTTTTCCGCAGCGGACGGCGGTCATGTTTCTTCCGACCTCGTCAAATCCGCCGACCGCGATTATCTCTACTTCCATCTGTATCTCCTACCGTTCTGTCAGTTCGCGTATTCGTCCCGTGACGATCGCACGGGTTTCCTTGAGCGCCGGAACACCCGGCGATCCCGTGAGGAACATGGCGACGCGGAGCTCGTCGATGACGCGTTCTATCGCGGCGTCGAGCTTCTCCTGTCCTTCCCGCGCCGGGGCCAGCAGCGGGAGGGCGATCCCCGTCAGGTCAGCGCCGAGCGCGAGCGCCTTCGCCACGTCGAGCCCGGACCTGATGCCGCCGGTGGCGATCACCGGCCCGCCGCATCGGGCGATCTGGATCAGGCTCGCGACGGTGGGGATGCCCCAGTCGCGGAAGGTCTCCCCCAGCGCCGCGAGGCGGCTGTCTCCCGGCCCGCCCCCCTCGCGGGCCCGGATGCCCTCGATAACGGCCCAGGAGGTGCCCCCAAGCCCGCCGGTATCGACGGCCGCGACGCCCGCGCCGTAGAGTCGGCGCGCCACCCCACCCGAGAGGCCGTTCCCGGTCTCCTTGACGATCACCGGGTACGGGGCCGACCTGCAGAGGTGTTCGATCGCGCCCAGGCACCCGGCGGCATCGTGGTCTCCCTCGGGCTGGATCGCCTCCTGCAGGAAGTTCAGGTGGATCGCGAGCGCGTCCGCCCCGACCATCTCGACCGCCCGGTCTGCCCAGTCCGGGCCGTGGTCCCGGAGCTGGACCGCCCCGAGGTTCGCGACAACGAACGCGGACGGGGCGGTTTCCCGGACCACCCGGTAGCTCCGGCATAGCGAAGGGTCCTCGAGCGCGGCCCGCTGGGATCCCACCCCGATCCCGAGCCCGAACCGCTCGGCCGCCGCCGCCAGCCGCTCGTTGATCGCCGTCGCGGCGTCGTGCCCGCCGGTCATAGCCGCGATCATGAGCGGGGCCCCGAACCGGTGCCCGAGGAACCGGGCCCGGGTGGAGATCCGGTCCATGTCGCACTCAGGGAGCGCGTCGTGGACCAGGCGGACGTCGCCGAAACCGGCATCCCCCGCCTGGACCTCCTCGGTGCAGCAGATCCGGAGGTGGTCGAGCTTCCTCGACGAGGTCGGGCTCCCGGTCATGCCCCCTCCGGGACGACCTCGGTGCCGCCGCAGGGGCGACCCGCCAGGAAATCGGTGATACGATCGGCAGCGAGGACGTGCGACCGCACTCCCGCATCGGCGAGCCCGAGGAGCTCGGCCACCTTGCCGCCCATCCCCCCCGTCACGTCCGTAGTCCCCGACGCGCCGATCACCAGGTCCCCCGCGTTCGCGCGCGAGAGCCTCGGTACCACCTCCCCATCCGGTCCGATCACGCCCGGGACGTCAGTCACGAGCCCGACACGGGCGAAGCCCAGGCGCGGCGCGAGGTGCGCGACGAGCTGGTCGCCCGAGACGATGCAGGCGCCGCGCACCCGGTCCATGACGACATCGCCGTGGAGAACGGGCACGCACCCGAGCCCGAGCAAGAGCCGTAGGGGCTCCTCCTCGAACGAGGCGATCCGCCCGTCCTCGGTCGTGCAGGTGGAGAGGGGATGGATACCGACCGCGGCGAGCCCCTCCCGGCGGAGCGACGCCACGACTTCACGGTTTAGCGAGACGACCGATTCGTGGGTCACGGGTATACCGATCCGGGTGGAGGGTTCGACCCCGCGGGCGATCCCGTAGCGGTTGGCCTCGGGGTGTCCGCAGGACCCGGCCCCGTGGACAACGGCTCCCGCGAAGTTGGAAGCCCCCAGGACGGTCGCGATCGAGTCGAGTGCCTTCCGGTCGACCGTGCAGTCACCCCGCTTGTCCGTGATCACGGACCCGCCGAGCTTGACGAGGATCTGTTCAGGCATCGTTCTCCTTCCGCGTTCCGACCGTGTCCAGGTTCGTGATGAATGCCCTGCCGCCGGCACTGTCGATCGCTCCGGCGATGCGGGTCTTGCCCGACTTCGGCGAGAGCGCGACCATGCACCCCCCACCGCCTGCCCCGGTCAGCTTCGCCCCGAACGCCCCGGCGCTCCGCGCTGCGAGCACCAGCCGGGAGAGCGACGGGTGGCCGACCCCGATCGCGTCGAGCAGGGCGTGGTTGATGTCCATCAGGCGACCGAGCGACCTCGGGTCGTCGAGCGTCCGGACCCCCTCCAGGGTGAGCGACCCGATCGCGTCCATCACCGGGCCGACGACGCCCGGGCGGAGGCGGAGCTGCTCGGCGACGAGCTCGACCATACGGGACGTGGAGTGGGAGACCTGGGTGTTGCCAATCACCAGGTTCAGGTTCACCGGTGGGACCCGCCTCCGGGACCCTTCCATGATCAGCACGAGCCCGCCCATGGTCGACACGAAGGTATCGGTAGCCGAAGCCCGCCCCTTCTGGACCGTCTTCTCGACCCGGTGCGCGATCTCCGCGATCTCCTCCCGACCGAGCTCGAGCTCGAACTCGTCGTTCGCCGCTGCGAGCGTCGCGACGGTAACTGCGGCGGACGACCCGAGCCCGGCCGACGACGGCATCTGGCTCGAGACGTAGACCGAACCGGTCACCCCGATCTCCCGGAAGCACTGAGCGATGTACGGCGACTTGGCAGGCGCCGGGCGGCGGTGGCGGCGGACCGTGACCTGGACCCGGGGCTTGATCGCCATCGCGAGACCGGGCCTGTCGTAGACAACCGCATGCTCCCCGAACAGAAAGACCTTGCCCGGGGCCGACCACGTCGCCACCCTATACCACCGCTAGTGACGCATACCCCACGACGGAGGTCGAGTCCCCGGTCACTTCGGCGCTCGTCGTGTACCGGAGCAGGCGGGCGTGCCGTGCTCCCTGTGCCTCAGAGGCCGCGCAGGCAGTCGCGATCGGGCCGAAGCCGCAGGCCGTCACCCGCCGCTCGGCGATCCGCTCGTAGAACCCTGCCAGGTCCAGGTTGGCGAGCGCCTCGATTACGTAGAGGTCCTGATGGCGGGCGACACGCTCGGGGACGTAGTGCGAGAAGTCGCTGGACGCAACGACGCGGAACTCTCGCCCCGTCTCTTCGGCAGCGTCGAGGATCCGCCCGGCGAGCACCTCGGCCGACCCGAGGTCCTGCAAGCCCATCATCACCGGCGCGATCCTCGCCCGGGGGCACCGGTACCTGACGAACGGCAGCTGCACCTCGATCGCGTGCTCGTCGCGCATGAAGGACTCATTGACCGGGATCCCGAGCGCCTCGACAAACGCCGTGTCCACGTCGACGACCCCGAGCGGGGTCTCCCACGGCACGGCGGAAACGCAGGTCGGGTAGCCCCCGTGCGAAGGCCCGATCACCACAAAGGTACCGTCGAAGTGCGGGGAGAAGGTCGCGAACGCCATCCCCGCGACACCCCCGGAGTAGACATACCCGGCGTGCGGCGCGACGACCGCGTACGGGTCGCACACCTCCGTGGTTCCAGCTCCCTGGAAGAACCGCTCGAGCAGCTGCTCGAGGTGGTGCGGCTCCCCCGGGTAGAACATGCCCGCTACCGCCGGCGTCCTGACCTGCATGGGCGAACCTCTCCTGCCTCCCCGTATATCTACAGTTCGGTCTCGAAGTCCTCCTGGGTCAGCGACGTCTGGATGCCACGCAGCCTGAGCATCTCGCGCGTGAGCAGGTAGTAGATCATCGAGAGAGCCTTGCGCCCCTTGTTGTTGGTCGGGATCACCAGGTCGACGAACTGGGTCATGTTGTTGGTGTCGCAGAGCGCGACGACCGGGATCCCGGACTGGACCGCCTCCCGGATCGCCTGCGCGTCCCCGATCGGGTCGGTGACCAGGACGACTTCGGGCTCGATGTACCCATGGAGGTTCTGGTTCGTCATCCTTCCCGGGACGAACCGGCCGGTCGCGGCCATCGCGCCGACCGCCTCTGCGAACCGCCGGGCCGGGTACTGGCCGTACTGGCGCGAGGTCACGACCAGTACCCTGGCGGGGTCGAACTGCGCGAGGTACTTGGCAGCGGTCTTGATCCGCTCGTCCGTCTCCCGGATGTCGATGATGTAGAGTCCGTCCCCGCGCACGCGGTAGATGAACTTCATCATATCCTTGCTCTTCTGCTGGGTGCCGATGTGGATCCCGGCAGCGAGGTAGTCCTCGACCGGGACGAGCGACTCGGCGAGCTCGATCTCCATCTCGTTTGCCGTCATGCTTACAGCTGCTCCTCGATTCTGATCAGTTCGTTCAGTTTCGCAATCCGCTCGCCGCCGACCGCTCCTGTCTTGAGAAAGATGCACCCGAACGCCGTGGCGAGGTGGGCGATGGTCGTGTCGGTCGTCTCGCCGGAACGGTGGCTCATCACCGTGTCCATCCCGTGGGTGTGAGAGAGCTCGATCGCCTCCCACGTATCGGTCAGGGTGCCGATCTGGTTCGGCTTGATCAGCACGCAGTTGGACGAGCCGAGCTCGATCCCGCTGGTGATCCGCTCGGGGTTCGTGACGAAGAGATCGTCGCCGCAGACCAGGCAGCGGTCACCCACCAGCGAGGTGAGGTCGGCGAACCCCTCGAAGTCCTCCTCCTGGAGCGGGTCCTCAACGTAGATCAGGTTGTAGCGGTCCATGAGCTCGGCGATATACGCCACCTGGTCCTCGGGGGACCGGGAGGCGTCCCGGTAGCGGTACGCACCGTCGTTCCAGAGCTCGCTCGCCGCCACATCGATCCCCATGCCGATGGAGAACCCAACCTCGTCCGAGACCGCGGTCACCGCCTGGTGGACCACCTCGAACGCGCTCAGGTCGTCGATCGCGGGGGCCCAGGCCCCCTCGTCGCCCTTGCCGGACCCCTTTCCCATAGAGACGAGGAGATCGCGGACCTTCCGGTGAACCGCGGCGTTCGCGAAGACCCCGTCCGCTGCGGAGGGTGCGCCGGTCGGGACGACCAGGAACTCCTGGATGTCGGTCGCGTTCAACGCGTGGGCACCGCCGCCGATCACGTTCCCGAGCGGGAACGGGGTCTCGGCGGCAAAACAGCCGCCCAGGTAGCGGAAGAGCTCCTGGCCATAGGCGTCTGCTGCCGCCCGCGCGTTCGCGAGAGAGAGAGCGACGGCGACGTTCGCCCCGACCTTCGAGAGGTCGGGTGTCCCGTCGTTGTCCCGGATCGCCCGGTCGAAGCCGGCCTGGTCGGCCGCATCGCGCCCGACCAGGTCAGGGATGAGCCTCTCCTCGGCGTCGCGGATCGCCTCCTCGACAGGGCGCACCTTCGCCTCGTGGGTTCCGGTGGAAGCGCCGGAGGGTGCGGCCGCCCGGCCGTAACCGGTGGCCGTCCAGAGATCGGCCTCGACCGTCGCGTTGCCGCGCGAGTCGAGGATCCGTCGCAGCTTGACGGCCTCTATCGTTGTCATCTGCAGTTTACCTCCTCTTCACCGTGATGGGAATGACATTTTCTCTGAACTCTTGAAGCGCGATCTCGAGCGGATCGGTCTTCGATACAACGTTGATGAGTGTGGGCGCGCCCATCGAGATCTGCAGGGCGCGGGCTCCGATGATTCTCGCCTTTTCGTAACGGGTGTACGATTCCATCGTCTGCCTCAGAATGGTTGGATGAGAATGGGGTCGCTGAGATTCGAACTCAGGTCAGAGCATCCCGAACGCCCTAGGATTCCAGGCTACCCCACGACCCCTCACTGGTACGGATTGGTCACGTCGATGATCTCCTTGTGAGACAGGAGCATGCGCCGGCAACAGTACCGGAAGAGACCGAGGTCGTCGAGGATCGTCTTCGGATCCTCGCCGGCATCACGTCGCCGCTTGAACTCCTCCCAGAAGGACGAGACGACTTTACCGCATGTAAAACATCGGACGGGTATCATACACGTTTCTCTCGGCCTTTATTTAACTTAACGGTACGACTTCTGGGACTTCGCGCGGGCGCCGCTGCCGTGGGGTTTCTTCGCCTCTTTCTGGCGCGAATCGTTGACGAGCAGGGTCCGGTCGTACCCGAGGTACAGATCCTTGATCGCCGGGTCGTTGTGCCACGCCACGATCCCGCGTGCGAGGGCGGTTCTGACCGCCTCGGCCTGACCCATGATCCCGCCGCCCATGACCGTGATCGAGGCGTTGATCCCCTCGATCCCGGCCGGGTAGAGCAGGAGCGGCTCCGATATCTTCATCCGGGTCAGGTCGCTGCCGAACGACTCGAGCGGCACCGAGTTGATACGGATCACGCCATGACCCGCCCGGAGCGTCGCGCGGGCGATCGAGGTCTTGCGCTTTCCACTGGTGTTGATCACCTTTGCCATGCGTTCACCATCTCTCAGTATTTTGCACCGAGGAAGGTCGCAATCGAACCGATTGTGACGTATCTCGGGTTGTTCAGCCGGTCGATATGTGCCTCGGGAAGCGACTCCCGCTCGGCTTCGGCAAACTCGGACGGTATGCCGACATAGGTCCTGATCGCCCGGTACGCAGCCGCGCCGCGCTCCCGCTTGTACGGGAGCATCCCGCGGATCGTCCGCTTGACGATGTGGTCGGGGCGCCGGGGATAGAACGGACCGCCCTCGCGCGATCCGCGTTCGCGCTTCTGCCGGAAGTCCTGCAGCACACGAGGCCGCGCGCCCGAGACGATCGCCTTCTCGGCGTTGACGATGGCGATCTCTTCGCCCGCCAGCGCGCGCTTCGCGACCGTGGACGCGAGGCGCCCGAGCAGTAGGTCTTCAGCATCGATCACCGTTACCATCTCATCTCACCTCAGGATCCGTACCCGGCTCCCTTTCGGGTTGTCGTTCAGGAGCTCTTCGATTGTCATGCAGGTACCCTTCGCCTCCGTGATCTTGTCGGCTGCCTGGGCCGAAAAGTTCAGGGCGGCGACCCGGACGGACCGGTCGATCGCGCCGGAGCCGAGCACCTTTCCCGGCACGAGGATCGTCTCCCCTTCGGACGCGTACCGGTTTATCTTGCTGACGTTCACCTCGGCACGCGCGTTGGTCGCGCCCTCGAGACGCACCGCGATGTCGCGCCAGACCTGCGCGCTGTTCTCGCGCGAGGCCGCTTTCAGCGTCGTGATCAGGTTCGTCAGACGCGGGTTGGTCTTCTCTCTCGATGGTGTCATTGCTATCCCTCGGCAATCTCGGACAGTGCGCGTGAGAGCTCCTCTCCCCGCGCCCGGATGATTGATATCGACTGGCGGAGTATCTCGGGGGCCGGGATGGCGCCGTCGGACTCGACCGTGAAGATGAAACGGTCCGGTTCGGAACCGACAAGGATCGCGGAATTTTCCCCGATCCCGGTGGCCAGGCAGGCCTTGTCGCAGAGACGACAGAGCGAGCAGTCCTCGAGCCGCTCTCCATCGACCTCGACCTTCCGGCCGACAAGGTGGAGGACACGGCGCGGGCACGCGTCGACGCAGGCCCCACAACCATCGCAGTGCGCGTCGATGGAGACGCGCGGGTAATTCTTGTACCCGCAGACCGTGGTCGGCTGCCACTTCGCGTGCTCTTTTCCGGTCGAGAGGATTGCGCGTGCCTCTATCACCACTTTCTGACCCTTCTCGAGCTTGACGATCGGGATGTCTCCCGACGCCGGGGCGGCCTCGGGGTCGTTCGGGATCAAATCCCGCGACCAGACCATGCCCGGCCCCTCGACCGAAAGCGTGTACGAGACGGTGCAGCGGTCGCACCCCTGCCCCTCGCAGGTGCACTCCCGGATCGGGACGTAGGTCCCCTCCTCCGTCCGGAGCGGGACCAGGCCGAGCCTGTGCGCGAGCATCTCGTCGTAGAGCCCGCTCGTATTGTCGTAGATCCCGACGGAGTCGATCGCGAGCTTCGGCACCTCGGCGGCCATTGCGCGCCGGACCGAGTTGGCGAACGAGGGGAGGGCCCCGGACAGGACGAACCGGCAGGAGTGCTCATCGCGGTGCTGGCACTCGATCCGCATCAGACTCTCCTGCCCCGCCGTCCGCCCTTGGGACGGACCGAGTCATGCGGGACCGGGGTCACGTCCTCGATCCTCCCGATCCGGATGCCGGCCCGGGCGAGCGCCCGGATCGCGGCCTGCGCCCCGGCGCCGGGGGACCGCTGCTTCCCCTTGCCGGGGGCGCGCACACGGACATGAAGGCCGACGAAGCCCTTGTCCATCACTGCCTGCGCGACGTCTCCGGCCATCTTCATGGCCGCGTACGGGCTCGACTCGTTCCGGTCCTGCTTGACGACCATGCCGCCGCTCGACTTGGTGACCGTCTCGGCACCGGAGAGGTCGGTGACGGTGATGATGGTGTTGTTGAACGAGGCATAGATGTGGGCGATACCCCACCGCTCGGTGGCTTCGGCCATGTTCTAGCGCCTCCTCTTGCCGAGCTGACGGTTCAGCTCGGGGTGGTCAGAGCTCGTGAACGGCGAGCGCCCGTAGTACGTGATCTGGCCCTCTTCCTCACGGTTCACCTGGTAGCCGGGAACGTCGACGCGCCTGCCGCCGATCGCGATGTGGCCGTGGGTGACCATCTGCCGCGCCTGCTTGGGGGAACGGGCGAGCCCGAGCCGGTAGACCTGGGTCTGGAGCCGCCGCTCGAGCGGTTGCTGGATCCTGAGCGAGAGCACGTCGTCGATGCCGGCTTCCCCCCCGAGCAGTCCGACCCGCTGGAGGTGCCCGATCAGCTGCTCCTTCTTCCGCGCCGCGATCTCGTTGTCGGTCGAGGCCGACTCGAGGGCGAGCAGCTCGCGGGCGCCGGTGCGGTACTTCCGGAGGGTGGCCTGGGCCTTCCAGACCTCGCGCTTGTTCCGCAGCCCATACTCGATCACGAGCCGGGTCTCCTCCTCGAGCCTCGTCTTCTCGAACGGACGCTTCGGCGTCTCGTACGACTTCTTGTTCTTTCCTGGATATCCCATCGGACTCTCGCTCCGCTCAGTCCTTCTTTCTTCGCACGCCGACGGTCGCGCCGGTGCGTCCCGTCGACTTGGTCCGCTGTCCCCGCACCTTCTGCCCGGTCTCGTGCCGGATCCCCCGGTAACACCGGATCTTGCGGAGCAGGTTCACGTCCTCGTCGTGCGTCAGCTGGAGATCGGTGCCGAGGACGTGGCGCGATTCACCGGAGTACACGTCCCTTATCCGGTTCAGCATCCATGCCGGGACCGTCTCGGCGTAGCCGTCGACGGCCCCGCGCAGGCGCTCGATCGAGTCGTCGTCGAGCCGGCCCATCGTCTCGCGCTCGCCCACGTTGGCCCGCCGGGCGATGATCCCCGCCGAGTGCCGGCCGACGCCGGGGATGCCGGTCAGGGCGACCCGGACCGACTTGGTGCCGTCGAGGTCGGTGTTCCTGATCCGGACGAAGTATTTTATATCCTCTTCTTCGCTTGCCATGAGGTCTCCTCGGTATGAGCTGATGCCCGGAGCGCTGAGGGAGGGATTTGAACCCTCGAGTCCCAGGGGGACACAGGTTTAGCAAACCTGCGCCATACCAGGCTTGGCTACCTCAACGGGGAATCTCGCATCCAGTGGACACTCGCGACGCCTGAAACGTCACTCCATGAATGGTGCGGTTTATCATTAGGGAGGGGAGGGGATAAGGGTTACGGCCCTCACAGGTCAAACCGCCTGCCCTGGCGGACGATCCCGGGGGCGAGCAGGGCCGAGGCCACAATCGGGAGTGCGATCGTCGCGTCGCAGAAGCACTGGACCCTGGGGGAACTGACCTGCTCCTTGCCCCAGGAGATCGCCTCTTCGAAGGTGCAGCCCGAGAGCCCGCCCCAGTGCGGGGCGTCGGTGGTGTACTGGATGGCGTAGGCGTGCCCGTCCAGGCTCGCGTCGTGGATCGAGGCGATCACCTGGGTCTGCTGGATGAAGTTCTTCGGGACGCCACCGCCGACATAGACGACGCCCGTCCTCGGCGACTCCTCGACGATCCGGGTCAGCTCGTCGGCATCCGCGAGCTGATCGACGTCGATGTCGACCCCCTCCCGGCGGGCCATCACGAGCCCGATCCCGATCGAGGAGTCCGCAAGCGCGGGGACGAATATCGGGACGGATTCCTCGATGCACGCCGCGAGGAGGGACCTGCCGGCGGGGGCGACCCCGTTGACGTGCCGACCGAAGGCGTCCAGGAAGGCGCGGGAAGAACCCCGGAACGGGGCGATGGCAGCGGCGAACGCCGCGATCTGGCGATCGATGGTCCTGAACTCCTCCTCGTAGGCGAAGACGTCGTAGATCCGGTCGATCCCGCGGGAGAGGAGGTCGGCGTCGTCGACGTGGTGGTGGCCCTGATAGTGGCAGACCCCGAGGTGCTCGCAGGCGTCGTGAAAGAGGTTGGCGCCGGTCGAGACGATCGCGTCGACGCAGTGGTGCCGGACGAGCGCGATGAGAACCTCGCGCATGCCAGCCGGGATCATGGCGCCGGAGAGCCCGAGAAGGACGGTACAGTCCGGGTCCTCGAGCATCGCGCGCCAGACCCGGACCGACTCGCCGAGCTTGCGCCCCTGGAAGCCGGTCGCTGCCATCCCCTCGAGGAGGGCCGGAAGGTCGGCGGTCGGGCGTACGGGGACGGTGGGTTGCATCGCCATGGTCGAAGAATAGTCGCCCCCGCGGCGCATAAACCGCTCGCCCCCGAATCCCGCGAAAGGGAGGAACGGGCCGGAGCTCCACTCAGCCTCTCCCGCGGCATCTCTCCTGGCCTTGAGCAAACCGATAGGACTGTCGCCCCGCCGGACGCTCGACCCGTCTCGACCGGCAAGCAGATCCACGGTCGCGAGGCGTGTCTCCCCGGGTCCCTCGGAGAGCCCGTCCCCGGCCAGGTGGGGTTCCCCGTCCTGGATCTGCGAAGCCCTCCCTCTCGCTCGCGCCAGTGAGACCGCCCGGAGTACCCTGCAGCCCCCGGCGGGACAGCGGAGCGCTTATCCGTCACCGGCCGATGGGAGGCTGGCCGGTGCCGTGTGCGCGGTATCGCCCGTTCCTATCGGCAGCGCATCCCCCCCCGTTCCTGTCCCCGGTGGCCGGACAAACGCCCGGTCTTCCGACGCGCCCGGGCCGCTCCCTTCCACACTTCGTCCGGGAGGCACCTCGTCGTTCTCTCTCGACGGCAGTTCCCCTCTCTTCGGCACAACCGGGCCGGTTGCGCTCCTCCGCCCCGGCCCGGGACGTGTCCGCGACCAGCACAGCTTCACGGAAATCCGTTCGATGCTTGAGCGTGAGACCATGATCACACCGGTCATGAGAGCGAGGATCGGACATTTCGGGGACGACGTCCAACGGATCAACAACGCGCTCAAGGTCCACGGGTCCTCCTGTCTCATCGCGGGGGAGACCGGGCTCGATGAGGCGTACTGCCGGGTCGTCGCCCTCGCGGGGCTGCTGCACGATATCGGGATCCGGAAGGCGGAGCGTACATACGGACCGGCAACCGGGAAGAACCAGGAGCGCGAGGGACCCCCGATCGCCCGCCGCTTCCTGTCCGCGAACGGGTTCGACCCGGCGACCATCGAGAGGGTATGCTTCATCGTCGCCAACCACCACCCGTACGCCGGTATCGACGGGGTCGATTTCCAGACCGCCATCGAGGCCGACTCCCTGGTCAACGTCTTCGAGGACTCCCTGCGACGGAACGCCATCAAGAGGACCAGGAAGACGATGTTTCGGACCGGGACCGAGACGTCGTTGCTGGAGGCGTTGTACCTCCACGATCCTGCGTGACGGAGCCCCGGGGTCCCGTCCGTCCTCTCCACCCGCGGGAAATCCGATCGACGACGCCCGGACTTCACCGGCGATCCCCGGGGGGGTCGAGCTTCGCTGCCACATCCATGCGCTCACCCGGCCCGACGCCTAAAGACCGGTTCGAGGTCGATCCCGCCACTATTCCCAACGGATTGGCGTGCTGCGCTGGCGAATCCGGGCGGCAGCTCGCGTCGTCGGCTCCGGCGTCGCCGGAGGTTCACCTCCGCCCAGAATCGGCTCGCCGGAGACAATTAGACGCTCCACCTCGGCCTTCCGCCCGGGATCGACCGGCTGGAACGCCACGTCTCCCCAGAGCATCGCCACGACAGTTGGGGATCCCCGCGTGATCGACACGATCGCGTTCGACCGAGGCCTGGACCTCGCCCGGGAGGGGCGCGGCGGGCGAAGCATCGCTCGAAACATCCCTGTCCGAGCCCGGCTCGTCCGCGGCGGGACGGATATATGATACCTTTTTAACCTCTTCCCGTGCACCTTACTCAACCCAGGCCAGTCCCGGACGGGACGGCATGGTGACACCCCATGGCAGAACAGGTCGAAGTACTGGTACCAGGCGGGAAGGCGACAGCTGGCCCGCCGATCGGTCCCGCGCTCGGCCCCCTCGGAATCAACGTCAAACAGGTCGTCGACGACATCAACAACCAGACCGCGGACTTCAACGGCATGCAGGTGCCGGTGACGATCACGGTCGACGACAAAAAGAACGTCACGATCTCGGTTGGGATTCCGCCGACGACCGCCCTCGTGAAGAAGGAGGCGGGCGTCGAGAAGGGGTCAGCGGAGCCGAACACCAACTTTGTTGGTGATCTGCCGATGGAGGCTGCCGTCAGAATCGCCCGCATGAAGCTCAATGACATGCTGTCGTACGAGCTTCGGACCGCGGTCAAGGAGGTCGTCGGGACCTGTGTCTCGGTCGGCGTGACCGTGGACGGCCGGAGACCCCGAGAGGTCCTGGCCGCCATCGATGCGGGAGACTACGACGGCGTGCTCTCCGCGTAATCTGGCAGCCCATAGAAGATCGGAAGGTCGAGAGACTATGGAGCGAGAATGGTAGAGAGACAGAAGATACTGGAAGCCGTCAGAACGGCTATCGAGAGCGCGCCAGAGCGCAAGTTCTCTGAGTCCGTGGACCTCACGGTCAACCTCAAGAATATCGACATGGCGCAGCCGAAGAACCGTATCGACGAGACGATCTCCCTCCCGAGGGGGACCGGGCGACCGATCCGGATCGCAGTGCTCGGCAAGGGCGAGATCACGACGCAGGCGAAGGAGGCCGGCGTCGACCTGATCATCGGCCCCGAGGAGATCGAGAGGCTCGGAGGGGAACCCCGCGAGGCCCGCAAGATCGCGAACCAGTACCGGTTCTTCCTCGCCGAGACCTCGGTGATGCCGCTGGTCGGGCGCTGGCTCGGTGTTCGGCTCGGACCGCGCGGTAAGATGCCGATGCCGATCCCCCAGGGGACGGACATCCGCCCGATCGTCGAGCGTCTGAGAAACTCGGTCAAGGTCCGCACGAAGGACAAGAAGGTCTTCTCGGCGAGGGTCGGCACGACCGCGATGGAGCCCGAGCAGATCGCCGAGAACATCGACGCGATCCTCAAGCGGGTCGAGAGCGCGCTCGAGCAGGGCGCGATGAACGTCAGGTCGGTCTACGTGAAGACGACGATGGGCCCGGCCGTGAGGGTGGATTAATGGCGCTGTACACGCATCACCTTCCCGGGTGGAAACGCGAGGAGGTCGAGGCGATCAAGCAGCTCAACGGCGAATACGCGCTGGTCGGGCTCGTCGACGTCTACGGCATCCCGGCCGCCCAGCTCCAGCAGATCCGGCGTAACCTCCGGGGAACCGCCGTGATCAGGATGGCGCGGAACACGCTCATGCAGCACTCGTTCGACGAGCTCGGCGGGGACTGGGCCTCCGTGCGGAAGTACATCGACGGCAACACGGCCCTGATCTACTCGAACGAGAACCCGTTCAGGCTCTTCAAGCTGCTCGCCAAGAACAAGACCAAGATGGCCGCCAAGCCGGGCCAGGCTGCGCCCGAGGACATCATAGTGACGAAGGGGCCGACCTCGTTCAAGCCGGGCCCGATCGTCGGCGAACTCCAGCAGGCCGGCATTCCCGCAGCCATCCAGGGCGGAAAGGTCCAGATCAAGGAGACCAAGACCGTCGTCAGGAAGGGCGAGGTCATCAACGCGAAGCAGGCGGACGTGCTGGCCAAGCTCGGGATCAAGCCGATGGACGTCGGCCTGGTGATCCAGATCGTCTACTACCAGGGTTCGATCTTCGAGCCGGAGGTGCTCGACATCGACGAGGCGGCGATCCTCGCACAGGTCGGGCTCGCGGCAGCGCAGGCGTTCAACCTCTCGGTGAACGCGGCGATCCCGACGCCGGAGACGGTCGGTGTGATCCTGGCCCGGGCCGAGAGCGAGGCGAGGAGCCTCGGCATCGAGGTGCCGGTCTATGCGAAAGAGCTCGTCGGTGCGATCATCGGTAGGGCGTACAGGGAGATGGCGGCCGTCGGGGCCGCCGTCGGGGAATATTAACGGAGGTTGATTGAGATGGAATATATCTATGCAGTGCTCCTGCTCCACAAGGCAGGCAAGGATGTCAGTGAAGAGAACGTGAAGGCCGTGCTCTCGGCCGCCGGCGTCGCCGCGGATGACGCCCGGATCAAGGCGCTCGTCGCCTCGCTTGAGGGCGTCGACATCAACGAGGCGATCGAGAAGGCCGCCGCGGCCCCCGTCGCGGTTGCCGCCGCCGCAGTTCCCGCCGCCGCGGGCGCCGCCCCCGCCGCCGCCGCTGCGGCCGAGGAGGAGCCCGAGGACGACAAGAAGGAGGAGGAAGAGAGCGGCATGGCAGGGCTCGGTGCCCTGTTCGGCTGATCTCACTTTTTTCCTTTCACGAACCGCAGCGTTCCTTTCTCTTCTTCCGTCCCGGCGCGTCAGCAGACGAGCCCGTTCTTACTGGACGAGCGACCGCCGTCGGTCGCGGGGATCCCGTATTTGGGAATAATCTCCCGGTGGTGCATCCTCGAGATACATCGCGGATCCGAGAGCCTGCGGGCGTGAACACGATGACGACGGGAGACGGCGACGGGGTGTACGACTGCGTCGACCGGTGCCCGGGCGAGCCTGGCACCGACACGGACGGCGAAGGGACGCCGGATTGCAAGGACGGCTGCCCGGCGAACCCGCTCCGGGACGACTGCAGCCACTGGAACTGCGCTTACTCACCGGACGACTGCAACTACGTCTTAATCTCCTGCGACGGCGTCTCGCAGCCGCAGTGCCTGCGCTACTGCTACGACGACCCGGCGCACTACCCGGATCCCTGCGACTGCAGCGTCTACGTGCCCGACGCCGGCGCCTCGAGCGCGCAGCTGCTGGCGTTTTCGGCCGTCACCCCGACCCTCTCGTCCCTGCTGCAGGGGGCAGGATCCGCGACCACGGGCGTGGCGACACGGCGTGCGCTCCCGCCCCTCGGGGCGGGCGCAGGGCAGTGGTCGACGCCGTTCCCGACGCTCGCGTTCGGGACCCTCCGGGCCTCCCTCGCGCAACCGGCCCCGCAGGGCTGCGCGGTGTTCTCTGCGGCGAGCCCGGGGCTCGAGCACGTGGACGGGGCGGACCACGGGCCGGTGACGGTCTACGGACTGACGACCTGCAGCTGGTACGCGAAGACAACGGCGCTCCTGGACGAGATGGGCATCGCCTACGATCGGATCTCCATGGACCGGCTCGAGCCCGACGAGCGGGCGGCGGTCACGGAGGAGATCGGAAGGCGGACCATGTCCCGATGGGTCCCGGTGACGGTGATCGGCGACGAGACGATCGTCGGCTTCAAGGAAGCGGCGATCCGGGAAGCGCTCGCCTGATCGGTACCACCATCCCCCCGGGACGGTGAGAGGGGCGGCAGTGCGGGGCCGATTTTATCAACCCCCCCGCATCCCGGGCCAGGAGACTGGCGCGCACCCACCGGGGCGGCCGAATCCCCTCAGCGATATCGTGACCTGAACCGGCGTACGAACTCTCCGGCTGCCTCGTCGCTCCCGACAAACTCGACGAAGTCCGCGAGCCGTTCCACGGTTCCGGCGCTCACGTGGTGCTCGATCTGGCAGGCGTCGAGGTCCGCCTGCCCATGCTCGACACCGAGAATGTCGAGCAGATCGGTGATCGTGCGATGCTTCTCGGTCAGCTCGTCCGCCAGCCTTCTCCCGGGCCCCGTGAGCACCGCGCCGTCGTAGGATTCGTAGTGGATCAGGCCTGCCTGCTCGAGCTTCTGCAGCATTTCGGTCGCAGAGGGAGGTTTCACCCCCATGTTCGAGGCGATCGCCCCGGTCTGTGCGCGTCCCTCTCTCTCCTCGAGAAGGGCGATGGTCTCGATGTATTCCTCGATGGTCTTGCGCCGCATGACCGTCCCTCATAACCCCAGCAGCGCGATCCGCATCAGCCCGCCGACCAGGACAGCCGTGCAGGCCATGAAGGCAGTCGCCTTCACGAGCCCGCGAGCCCCGAGCTCTTTGAACATCACCGCGAATGTCCCGACGCAGGGGAAGTAGACCGTTAGGAGCGTTGTCGCGATCACCAGCTGCTCCGGAGTGAGCCCGAGCGGCAGAAGCATCCCGACGGCGAGATCCTTGCGCAGGAAGCCGATCACGAGGGCCGCCGTTGTCTCTCCGGGCAGGCCCAACCATGCCTGGACGACAGGCGCAAACAGCAAACCCAGCATGCCCAACACGCCGAGGGCGTGCAGGAGGTTGACGACCAGGATCCCGAGGAACAGGAACGGGATGGCCTCCCGGACGAATCCCCCGACCCTCATCCAGACCTTTTTCAGCACGGTCATCGGGTCCGGTCTGCGGTACGGGGGGATCTCCAGGCAGATCTCCGGGCTGTCCCCGGGGAGGAGCCGGTTCAGCACGAGGCCCGCCGCGACGAAGACGACGGCGAGTGCCCCGAACACCATAAGGATATACCGGGGTCCATAGGGTCCCAGGATCCCGAAGACCATCGCGTTCTTGGCCATGCAGGGAACGGAGATCGCGAGGAGGGTGGTGGCGATGAACCGCTGCTTCCCCGTCTCCAAGCTCCTTGCCGCCAGGACGCCGGGAACGTTGCAGCCGAGTCCGAGGAAGATCGGGATCACTCCGAACCCGTGCAGCCCGAAGCGGTGGAAGATCGTGTCGAACAGGGTGGCCAGACGTGGAAGGTAGCCCGAGTCCTCGAAGACCGCAAGGACCGCGTAGAACGTGATGATGTAGGGGAGCACCATCGCGAATGGGACGTACAGTCCCGTAGTGAGCAGCCCCATCGACTGGACGTAATCGATCCGGCCGTCGATCAGGGTGCCGATCAGCACCTCGTGCAGGATCCCGGGGCCGAGCCAGCTACTGAGCGCCATGGCGACTGGGGTGTAGAGTTCGAAGAGGGGGTCGAAGACTAGCGCGATCAGGAGCTCGCCAATCCCGGTCACCAGCCAGAGAGCCCCGATCATCACGAGCACCGCGATCGGAAACCCGGTCAGCGGCCGTATCGACGCCTCGGAGAGCGTGTCCGAGAGGGTGCGGTGGCGGTGCGTTACCTGCTGCACGTTTCTGACGATCTCCCCGATCCGGACCCACCGGGCGTCGTCAGTCAACCGCCCCGGACGCCGCGGCGTCAAAGCCTCGTCGAGCCTGCGGACCAGTTCGCGGATGCCCTCGCCGCTCAGCGCCACCGTCGGGATCACGGGGACCTGGAGCTCGCGTTCGAGCCGTTCGACATCGATCAGTATCCCCGAGTGCTGCGCCTCGTCCCACATGTTCAGGGCGACGACGACAGGTCTGTCCGCTTCCAGGATCTGCAGCGCCAGGAAGAGGTTCCGCTCCAGGTTCGTCGCGTCCACCACGACGATGACAAGGTCGGCCTCCTGGAACATCTCGAGGGCGACCTCCTCGGCCCGATTGGAAGGATCGAGTGAGTACGTCCCCGGCGCGTCGACGATCTCGTGCCTATCCTTTCCGAGGCACATCCTCCCCCTCGAGAAGTCGACGGTGGTCCCCGGGTAGTTCGAGGTGATAACTGTGGCCCCGGTGAGCCGGGAGAAGACGACGCTCTTCCCGACGTTGGGGTTGCCCATCAGGACGATCTTTTTCATGTCGCGGGGACTGTGACGACGATCTGCGCTGCCATCCCCCGTCCCAGCGTTATCTCCCTCCCGCTGACCTCGATGACGATCGGTCCACCGAGGAGGTGTTTCGCCACGAGCCGGACCCTCACTCCCTCCCGGAGGCCCATCTCGCCTATCTTCTTACGAAATGACGAGCCTCCGGCCAGCCGGAGGATCACGGCCTCGGTTCCTGTCGTAAGCGCGGGCAGCAGCGTCTCCATAATGATCCCTTTAGGTATACCTAAATCAGGTCTCCGTGGATAAATACCGGATGGATGGGGCAGGAGCGGCCCGGTTCTTCCGCCGTTCTTCCCATGTCAGGCGTGGTTATCCGTTCCCGGAAAGATCTGTGCACCGGGAACGTTTCCCGGCCCCGTATCAGCACGGTTGCCCTCGCGCGCTCCCCGCGAGACCCATGGAGTCCCGGCAGGGAGGCCTCCGGAAGGGTGCGCAGAAACGGTGCTCACCCGAGCTCGAGGGCGAGCACGGCGAGCCCGAGCACGACCATCACGGCTCCGGACGCCGCGAGGACGAGCCTTCTCCGCTCCGCGCGCCACCTGTCGACCGCCGAGGGCGAGAGGCCGAACGCGACCGCCCCGACGATAAGAACGAGCGGGAAGACGAAGCAGAGGTTGTACAGGACGAGCAGGGGGTAGGAAGAGGTGGGAGACGCTCCGGCCAGCAGCCCGAGCACGCCGAGGTAGACCCCGCCGGTGCACGGCAGCTCCACGAGCCCGACTCCGGCCCCGAGCGCGAGCGCCGCGAGGGGGCCGGCAGTCCGCGAGGCATCTATCCACCGTGCCGCAGACCTCCGCCCTGCCTCAGGGATCGCAGGGGCGAGCCCGCGCAGGTCGAGGACGGATACTGCGAGAACGGCGAGCCCGAGCAGGAGGGCGACGGCCCCGGCCGCAACCCGGAAGGATGGGGCGATTCCCGCAGCCCCCACCACGGTCACGATGCCGAGGCCAGCCGCGAGGTATATCGTGAAGACACCGGCCGTGTAGGCCGCGCCGAGGACGAGCACCCGGCGGCGTGTCCCCGAGGCCACGAGCGTCCCGAGCAGGAGAGCGAGAACGGCGAAGGCGCACGGGTTGATCCCGTCGACGAGACCCGCCGACGCGACCACGAGCGGGGTGAGCGGCGGGGCGGGGCCCCCGCCCTCCCGGGTCGTCGGTGGCGTGCTCGCTGCTGTCGTACGGTTGAGGAACGCGCCGATCTTCTCGACCCCCCAGACGGCCTGGTCGCCGGCGAAGAGTACCGGGATCGAGGGCCTGGTGCCCGTCCGGTTCGAGAGGACGCCGAACCGCTCGACGGCATCCGGGCCGGAGGAGAGGTCAAGCAACTCGACCGGCTGTTCCGGATGCGCTTCCCGGAAGGCCTCGACGGCAGGCAGGGCGCGTTCGCAGCTGCCGCACCCGGGTCGGTACGCGAAGACCCATGGCTCGTCCGCGCCCGCCGCGAGCGGCGCGGTCAGGGCCATCAACAGCAGGAGAGACAGCAGCGGGAGGGCGAGGGTCGGTCTCATCAGGGGATCAGGAGTCGTCGTGCAGGCTCATCAGGCATTCGGAAAGAGGGAGGGCGGGCCCGGGATCTGGAGCGCGGCGGTGTAGGTCTCGACGAAGGCCGGGTCCACCAGGAGGTCGATGTAGGCAGTAGATTCCGCGCAGTCCGCTGCCTCCCGCCGGCGCGCCCGCGAGACCAGGACCGAATATGCCCCCGCGAGCGACCCGTTTCCGATCGCGTGGACCTCTGCGTTCGGCAGCCGCGGCAGGATGCCGAACCCCACGACCGATTCGAGATCGGCGTATGCCCCGAACGCGCCGGCCAGGTAGAGATGCCTGATGTCTGCCGTGCCTATCCGGTACCGGTCGAGCAGGACCTTCACCGCCCCGAGGACCGCGGCCTTCGAGTCCATCAGGTAGGTCATGTCCCGCTCGGTCACCGTGATCGCCCGCCCTGTCGCGCTCCCATCTTCGGGGACGAGCACGAACTCGAGCCCCTCGGCGTTACGCCGGACCCCCGGTGCCCCCTCGACCAGCCGGCCGGTGAAGTCAAGGACCCCGGCCCGGTACATCGCGAAGGCGGCGTCGATGATCCCCGAGCCGCAGATCCCCCGCGGGGCCCCCCCGCCGATCGTGAACCAGGAGATCGCCCGTGCGTCGGGGTCGTACGAGACCCGCTCGATCGCCCCCTCCATCGCGCGCATCCCGCTCGAGATCCCGCCGCCCTCGAAGGCCGGTCCCGAGGCGCACGAAGTGCAGGCCCGCCACTCCGCGCAGCCCAGCACGATCTCGCCGTTCGTCCCCAGGTCGACGAGGAGCGAGACCTCCTCGCCTCTGCAGAGGCCCGCTGTCAGCATGTCTCCGACAACGTCCCCGCCAACGAACCGGCTGATCGAGGGCAAGCAGGTGACCGGCGTGGCAGGATCGAGCGGTAGGCCGAGTTCGCCCGCTGGAAACCGCACTATGTCGCGATCGATCGGGGCGTCCACGAGCTCGAGGGGGGACGGGTTGCGGCCGGCGACGAGCCAGGTCATCACCGTGTTCCCGGCCAGGACCACCTCCGCCACCTCGCCGGGTTCGAGTCCGGCCTGCTCCGCCGCGCCCATAAGGACCAGCCCGATCGACTCCCCCGCTGCGCGCCGGAGGGTGGCGCACCCCGCCTCCGCACGCCCGAAGGCACACCGGGTCAGGAGCTCCTCGCCCCAGGTGATCTGACGGTTGAGCGCCGCCCCGGTTCCGATGACCCGCCCGGTCTCCAGATCGACCAGCACTCCCACCACGGTCGTGGTCCCGAGGTCGACAGCAAGGCCGATCTTTCTGCCCGGTTCCCGGGTGACACGGAAGATGCGGGCCCGTTCCCCGTCCGAGTGCACGATCCCCCAGCAGTCCCCTCCCCTGTTCCTGAGGCGCTCGAAGACCTCCCGGTCGATCCGGGGCCGCGGACCATGGTAATCCTCCAGTCGGACCGATGACCCGACCGCGAACGGGTCACTCCCGACCGAGACACGGTAGGCACGGACCGCCGGATCGAGATCGCACGGGTCGATCTGGTCCGGGATCAGGATCTTCGGGGCGATGATCCGGCTCTCGACCGGGACGGTCATGGTGCAGTTCCCCACGACCCGCGACCGGCAGGCGAGGACGTAGCCCTGAGCACGCTCCCCGGGCGAGGGCGCGGATCTGCCGGGCTCGCCGATCATCTCGACGGCGTCTGGCGGGTCCACGACGACCCGGCACTTGCCGCACTCCCCGGCGCCGCCGCAGATCGCCTCGAAGACGATCCCGGCCTCCCGCGCGATGTCGAGCAACCGGTCGCCCCGGCGCGCTTCGACGACCTGACCCGAGGGCTGGACCACGATCCGGACAGGGGTGTCCATGGGGGGGGCTCAGGCCGGCCCCGGCGGCCAGCGCTCCTTCATGAACGGGCCGAGGCCCGACGAGTCCTTCGGCCCGACCAGGACCTTCCAGCCCGTCGCCTCGGCGGCCTCGCCGGAGAGCCGGGCCGCCAGCCCAGGGATCACCAGAACCCTGTGGTCCACCTTCTCGGCCACGCCGGACGATTCGAGCGCCTCGGCGATACCGGCCGCCGAGAAGTAGCGGCCGGCCACCGCGCTCTCGACCGAGAGGCCGCCGGTGTCCGCCACGACCAGGTAGCACGATATGTTCGCAGCCTTGATGTCCGACTCGACCGTGAAATACGTGAGTGCATAGTTGGCCGTGACCAGCACCGGGCTCACGCGATCTGGCGAACCGAACTCCCGCAGCCCCGCCTCGACCGCGACCGGCTTCCTGGGGTCCGTGTAGAGGTTGAACCGCCAGATAAGGGTCGGCAGGACGGACCACCCCTCGAGACCCTGCAGGATCAGGATATCGGCGTAGCGCGAGAGCAGGACCGAGGCGGTGAGCGCCTCGTCGAAGGCGCACCTCACCGGGTCGAGCTCCTCCCCCGCGAACGCGGCGATAGGAGCGCCGAGAAGTGGGTACCCAAGCAACTCGTCGCCGTCCCGGATCGCCGCGTTCCGGCACCTCGAAAAGTTCCGGATCGTGTGGGCGAGCCCGGGCCCGACGAAGGTGCCGGGGTCCAGGACCAGGTCTTCGATCCCCCAGGCCCGCAGGGTCTTGGTGAGCGAACGGAGCCCCGAGAGGTCGTCCGGCGCGGAGACCACGAGCGGGGAGTCGGTGTCGAGCGCGAGCAGGGCCATCTCACGCCAGTTCGTCCGGTCGGCCGCGTGGAGGAGGGGCCGGCGACCTGGGACTGCCTCCGCTCCGACCCTGAGGACGTCCGGGTCCGGTGAGCAGAGGACGAGGGGGAGCTTGCAGGTCGCCGCGATGGTCGTCGCCGCCTCGCGGAACTGGTCGGGATCGCCCGTCGCGGATCGGAGAGCGACCGCGTCGAGACGCAGATCCCGCCCGATGTAGTTGTACGAGAACTCCGAGATAGTTCTGAGACGCTGCACCAGCTCCTCTCGGGCGAGGGTGTCATCGACTGCCAGCGCGCAGCAGGTCGGGTTGTGGTAGGTGAACTCGTGGCGCTGGACGACGTACTTGCCACCCAGCGTGATCTCGCGCTCAGCCTGGCCGATCCGGACCGCGCGGACCGGAGGGGCGAGGAGCGCAGAGAGGTCGGCAAGGTCGCTGTCGTGTTCTGGCAGGAGGAGCGGGGGGCAGGACTCGAGCGAGACCTCCCGGTTCACGAGCCGGGTCGCAAACGCCATGCAGTTCGGTTCGCCGCACTCGCCGCAGTTCGTCCGCGGCAGGAGCCGGTAGACCTCGATCGGGCTCGTCTCAGTGATCGAGCGCCGGGCCATCAGGTTTCACCCCCGATGGCGGCGGTCACCCAATCGTTGGCGCGCCCCTCCGCGACCTCCTCGAGAGGCCAGGAGGTCAGAACGTCGAGCGCTTCCCGCATCGCCCCGATCGCCGCCGGGTGCGACATCATGAAGATATCGACCCCCGCAAGCAGGAGAGCGATCGCGGTCTCGGCCTCCCAGAGCGGGCCGCGCCGTTCGGGGCCGCCGTAGGTTGGCGGCATCGGCATCCAGGCCTCGCGGGCCGACCAGGCGTTGGTCGAGCCCGAGATGGTCGGGTGCTGGAGCTCCGCGTCGCCCATCAGCGCTGCCTGCCGGGCCCGTTCGTGGATCGAGAACGAGTACTCCAGCCCGTAACCGAGTGCGACCGTGGTGAGATCCATCACGATCTGCTCGGGTGGCACATACTCGTAGAGCCTCCGGTTCAGCTCCTTGGCGTCGTTCAGCTCGAGGCCCGTGAAGGCGAGCAGGTTATGGCCGTGCTCGGCCGCGGCCCGGGCGACCTTCTCCAGGGTCTTGGCGGTCGCCATCTCGAGCGTGACCGAGTTGAGCAGGAGCCGTTCGCCCGACGCCATGGCGGCAACCTCGAAGAAGACGTCGGCGTCCTTGCGGGGATCGCCGCACCCGCCGATGATCAGGGGGACGTCCACCGCCTGGAGGACCTCCTCGACCGTCGCAGCGGCCTTCCGCGGGCTCGTGTTCTTGATCAGAGGGTCGGTCGAGAGGAGGTGGACCGTGATGGCCTTGGCCCCGAACTGGTGGACGTTCAGGCGGGCCCATGCGGCGGGGTCGTCCCGCACCTCCTCGAACGGCGCCCGGAGCGCCTTGGGCATCGGCACGCGGGTGTCGAAGACATCCATCGAGATGACCGGGCGGTTCACGATCGGCCGGTCGAAGAGCGAAAAGGCGGGGGCCTCGGCCCCGCCGACGGTGAGCGCCCGGGCCCGGGAGCCCCCCTCGCGCCGAGTGGCGCCGAGCACGACCTCGCGGATCCGGCCCGGGTACTCCGTCCGCTCGGGGACGTACTCCGCCTCGAGCAGATCGGACGGCCGCTCGGGGACCGCCTCAGCCCCGGGGGGAACCAGGGCGGCGGGCGCCAGGGCGCCGTGAGGCAGCCGGAACTCGAGTTCGTCGAGCTCCAGGCTGAATCCCTCGAGCTCGATCCGGCCAGCCGTCCTGAGCAGGGCGAGGAGCTCGGGTCCGAGCGCCCCGACCAGGTCGCGGCCGTTCATCGCCTCCCCTCCCCGTGGGCCGGCTCCTCGCGGAGGACGATCACCCGGTCGGCGTAGATCCGTGCGTTCTTCAGGATCACGCGGTAACCGCCAACCTCGAGCGGTAGGTTCTCGGCGGTCACGAGGGCTCTCCCGGACGGCTCCTCGGTCCAGCGGGCGACGACGGGATGGTCGCGGGCCCGCAGGAACTCCCGGAGGTCGTCAACGCCGGTGACGTCCCTCTCGGTCGCCGTCCGTTCGGCCACCCCCTCGGGAAGGAAGGGCTTGAGGCGGTCGAGGATCTCGGAGGGGACCCAGACCACGCGATCCCACCCGCCGTCGGCGGCGAGGAACTTCCGTGACTTGAGGTACTCGAGCGAGACCCCGTGGAACCCGTCGACCTGCCGTCCGCCGGCAGTCGAATCGGCCATGGTCGAGAAGGCGAGGCCGTTCACAGTCGGGTCCCGAAAGCCCCGGTGGACGATTCCGAACCCCTCGACTTCGGGGATGTAGAACGCGATCCCCTCGAAGCACCCGCAGGAGGTATGGGGATAGCCGAAGGCCGAGTAGAGCCGGACGCGGTCGACCTCACCCATCGATCGTTCTTTCGCCGTGGCGTTGACCCCGACGAACTCCCCGTTGACCGGGTCCAGGCACTCGCCCTTCTCGAGGGCGAAGATCGGGCCTTTCGGGTCCATCCGGGCCGCGGCCCTCCCGTCGAACCAGGATATCGCACCGCAGTTCGCGTACCGCTCGGGCGTGATGATGCAGATGTGCCGCGGGGCGAAGGACTGGCAGAGCGCGCATCCGTAGAAGGTATCCACCTCCTCGTCCGTGAGCCCCCGTGCCCGGGCATCGCGGGCCTCGTAGCGGGCGAGGACATCGGGCAACCGCTCGGCGACAGCGGACGGCTCCGTGTAGAAGGTGACCTGCATCGCCTCGATGATCGGGAGCTCGTTCTTGAAGAGATGGAGCAGAACGAGCCCGAGATATTCGAGCGAGTCGAACCCCGCCTTGAAACCCCGCTTGGATAGGCGGACCCAGATGTCATAGCGCTGGTTGAGGTGCATCAGCCCCTCGACGTAGTTCGAGTACTCGTGGATCCTCCGTTCGATGATCCCCTCGAAATCCTCCTCGAGCTGGGGGCCGGCGACCTCCACCAGGATCCCGAGCGGATAGCTCCCTCCCCCGGCCAGCTCTCGGATATCGGGGCCGACGATCCGGACGACGCCGTCCTCAACCGAATCAGGGGGCATGACCCGCACGATCTCCCACTTCGACTCCACCTTCGGGCCCCCGAATTCGAGGTGCATCTCCTCCTTGCGGATCCGCTCGCCCTCGTTGGCGAGCCCGACGTCGACCGGGACGCCCTCGATCATGCCGGCCCCTCCAGGCCGAAGCCCTCCGCGATCAGTGCCCGCCAGGCAGGCCATGCGAGGTTCGGGACAGAGAACGAGGCGTGAGGCTCGAACGCGGGCGAGAGAGAGACCGTGACCGGGTGGGATGGGGCGTGCCGGAGGCCGGAGAGGAGCGTCCACTCCAGCGCGTAAACGAGCCCGGCCACGAAGATCACGTCGTGAGGTCCCTGGTCGTCGACGCCGGGCCACCCGGGATCCGCAAGCAGCCCGCCCAGGTTCATCGCCGAGGTGCAGATCGCCGGCTCGAGACCGGCGGCCTGGAGGGCGGGCCCCGCGTCCCCGGTGGCGGCGACCGGGATCCCGGCGGCCAGTGCCGCCCTGGCCAGCAGGTCGATCTCGCGCTCACCGTTCCCCCTGGCACGGAGGGCCCGGTGGCCCACCACAAGGAGCGGGCGCTTCGCCCTCCGGACGAGGGCGGACAGCACCGAAGGCCGTTCGATAGGGGTGGCTGTCTTCGTTCCACCCATCATGGCCGGCTGCGCGGGCCTTATCCTGGTCATCGGGACACCTCCTGAGGGAGCAGGGTCGGGTCCGGTATCGGACGCTCAATCCAGCCGTTGGCCTCGAGCAGCGGTAGGATCCGGTCCTTCTGCATCACCGGGATATCGGCCGGGGTCCGGATGAACCGGTGGAGGTCGTCGGGCATCCGGCCGTAGCAGTGCTGGTGCAGGTCGATGTAATGGGAGATCTTGATCGAGCGGCCCCGGCTCGTATCGTTCGGCCGCATCGCGAGCTTCGCGATCAGGGCCATCGCCTCCTCCTTGGTCTCCGCCGCGATGAAGAGGTGCTCGGGCACCGGACCGACGTAGACGTCATCGCCCGTCCGGCGGTCGCGGACCGTCCAGTCCTCGTCGCGGTCCGCCCTCCCGAGTAGCATCCGGCGGTACTTCGCGCCGTGCGGCCCGACGACGACCGGGATCCCGAGCCGCCAGAACCCGGCGGCGATCGAGGCAGCCTTCTGCGACATCGCACCCCACGCGACGCCAACAGCTCCGACCCGGTTGTAGACGTAGTCGGCGACCTCGGCATAATTGCCGGAGAGGTTCCGCTTCGCGAAGATCGAGGCGATCTTGACAGCGGCGCCGGAGATGTGGGCGTTCGAGACGCACGAGCCGACGTTGACCACGCCTCCGGCCTCGAACCGACCTGAGAACCTCTCGTACGGGGTGAGCCCCTCCTCGTCATGGTGCATCGCTGCGGCCATCGCCGCGCAACCCGACGTGCAGACCACGAACCGCCGCTTGGCGAACTCGGTCACCATCTCGGCGACCTCTTCCCCGCCTTCCAGGTAGTTGGCACAGCCGACGAACGCGACCACGCCGGGGATCTCCCCCAGGACGAGAGGGCCCCCGACCTCGCGGATCTCCACGTCTTGGATCGGGCCGCGCCCGGTCCGTATCGCGAACCGATCGCACGCGTCGCAGGACGCGGCTATCAACCGGTGGACCTCGATCCCCTGGGGGCAGGCGTCCTCGCAACGCCCGCAGCCGACGCATGACGCGAGCAGCGCCCCAAGCGCCCCTGTCTCGCCCTGCCCCGCCGCCTGCATCGCGGCCGGAATTTCCGACTCCGCCGGACATGCCTCGGCGCAGGCGCCGCAGCCCCGGCAGGCCTCAGCCGCCGCCGCGACGTCGAGCGCCGGGACCTCCGGGCGGAGCGGTCGGCGCTCGACTGCGACCCGGACCGCGACCTCGCCGACTTTTTCAGGATCGAGCACGAGCACCCCCGGCACTGCCCCCGAGACCAGGTCGGCGACGAGCTCGTCGGAAGGGTCGCTCGTCCGGTCGGGGAGCCCGATGCAGTTCTTGGACGAGGTCGCGATCACCGGGAGGCCCGCTCTGGTCGCCTCCTCGAAGATATCGGCCCGGACGCACTGTTCGTCGACGACGACGAGGTCGGGGATACCCGATCGGATGTAGCGGAGCTGCCAGGATATCGGGCCGACGATCTTCGCGGCGCGCGACCGGCGGCTCATGTCGATCGCAGTGCAGCAGATCCCGGTCACCTCGACCGATCCCTCCAGCCCGCTCGCGGCTAGGTGGTCGAGGATCGCGGCCGCAGGCGGGACATTGTGCCCGACCACCAGGATGACCGGCTTTTCGGCGTCGACCGCGCCGATCCCGAGTTCGACGAGCGCGGCGCCAGGGTCGGCCTTCGGAAAGTCGAGGGCCGAGATCTGGGCGACGTCGGCGACCTCCATGGCGGTGTGGTCGATCATCCCGGTGTGCAGGACCTTGGACTCGAAGTCGATCGGATCCCCCTCCTGGCCTGTGTGCGTCGCGGAGAGGAGGTGGACCACCTGCTCCTCGCAGTACTCGAGGACGGTTTCCAGGTCGCCGAGGGTCTCGGGGCGCACCCCGCAGACCAGCTCGGCAATCGGCATCCGGAGTTCGACCGAGAGGCCGCCCGGGTCGATCGGATACGTCCTCCCGTTGCGTGCGATCAGGTACTCGACCAGCTCGCGGGCGTGGCTGGTATGGGTCGCGGCACCGATGCAGGCCGCGAGCAGCACGATGCGCGACTGCTGCGCCTCCAGCGTTATGCCGCAGGCCCCTCGCTTGCCGCCCGAGAGGTCGCACTTGCCGTAGGTACAGAGGCAGCAGAGGTCACAGAGCGGCATGTAGAACGGCTTGTAGCGGGCGAGGAGGCGCCGGTCCCAGTCTCGGAGCGCGGTCGGGGACGGGCACGGCGTCGGTCCCACCGGCTCGTCCCAGGTGCCCGAGCCGACCCGGCCGATGCCGAGGCGCAGGTCCCGGACCCTGCCGAGCGGCGAGGCGATCTCGGCGATGCGGATGTCAATTCCCTTCATAACTGTGTTCCGGCCAACCCGGAGAACCGCCCCGGGCAGTGGATGGCTAATCAACCGTATCGAGGGAAGCCGTATTAAAGATAGGGGTTATGCGCATTTGAGTAATAAATGCCCGTTCCTGACGGCTCCCGGAGGAAGCGGTCGGCGGGCGGAGCGCTCGGCAGGCGGTCATCGGCGCCAGCCCTGCGGGCATCGGGGGCGGGTGAACGGAGCTGCGTTCAGGGCGCTATCCCTGCTCTCTCCAGGATGGCCCCGACGGTTGCGAGGGCGGGGTTGTCTGGCGGGAGGTCGAAGAGGGACCGCCCCTCGAGTGTGAACCTCGCGACGACCGGGTCGTTCTCGATCCGCCCGACGTAGGGCATCCCGGTCGAGGCGGCGAGAGCCTCGATCCCGGGGTCGACCTGATAGCCGCCGGCAACGACGAACCGTTTGTACCTGACGCCGGACTCGTCCGCGACCCGTCGGGCCCGTGCTACGTGGTCGAAGGACTTCTTCGAGGCCCCGACCAGGTCGATGATGAGGTCGACCTCCTCCGCAATCCTCCGGTTCAGGTGCTCGAGCCCGGCAGGCGAGTCGATCAGAAGGTAGCGGTACTGCCGGACCATCCGCACGAGCGCCCGCTTCAGGGCCGCGTCGGGGAGGCAGTAGCAGCCCTCGAGCCACTTGGTGCCGAGGGCGACGAGGTCGAAGCAATAACCTTCGAACAGCCCTTCCGCCCAGATACGCGCCTCGATCCGCTCCGAGGGGGCGACCCCCGTCGTCGTGCCCTTTCCGGCGATAAACGTCGCCTCGAGCAGCTCGGCGATGGTCAGGACGCCGGCTTTCGCCAGATCGGCACCGACCATCTCAGCGAGCGACTGGTCAGGGTCGGCGTCGACGAGCAGGATCGGGCCGCCCCCATGCTCGCAGAGCCAGCGGCCGGCGAGCGCGACGAAACTCGTCTTACCCGTGCCGCCGCGCCCAACGACCACGACCCGGATCATGCCGCCTCCGCCAGGATCAACTCGAGGAGGTCGTCCGCGAGCGCCGCGGTGGGACCGTCCGCGGGCACCGGTCCTCCCGCCCGCCCGGCGCCGGCGACCCCGGGATCGTCGGGGACGACCCCGATCAGCGGCATGCCGAGCCGGTCCGCGCAGTCCGTCGCCGCGGCGACGCCCTCGTCGCCGGAGAGCCGGCTCCCGACAAGGGCGGTGCGGGGGATCCCGAGCTCCCGGGCCAGGTCGCGGATCCTCCCCGCGATGGCACACGACGCGGCGGACCCGTCGACGAGCACGAGCAGCAGGTCGACACCCGCCGCTGTCCCGCGTCCGAGGTGCTCGAGTCCTGCCTCGAGGTCGAGCACGACCGCCTGGTGCTCGCCCACGACGAGCCGGCGGAGGAGCGCCCGAACCACCGCTGCGGCGGGACAGGTGCAGCCTCCCCCCGCCGCCCGGACTGTGCCCATCACGAGCAGTCCGGCGCCGGACGGGGTCATGACCGCCCGCTCCCGGATCAGGTCATCGACCGGGAACGAGAGGTTGTACACCCCGGCGTACCCGGTGTCCGTCTTCATGGCGACGAGGTCGGCGTCCTCGGCGATCGGGACGATCCGCTCCGCCTCGGCGGCGGGCAGCCCGAGCGCGGGCCCCAGGTTCGGCGCCGGGTCCGCGTCGATCGCGAGGGTCGCGTACCCGCGCCGGGCCAGTCCCGCGGCGAGCAGGGCCGCGATCGTGGTCTTGCCGACGCCTCCCTTGCCCGAGAGCGCGATCTTCATCCCCCCAGAGCTGGCCTGCGGGGGTGATGAAGGTAACGGGGCGCGGGGTTTATCCTGCGCAAGGTCGAACGACCCGCCATGGGGCTGCCGTCCTACCGCCGCATGCCCACGTCCGAGCTCCGCGGGCGGGCGCGCGAGGCCCGGTGCCTGCTCGCGGACTGCCGCCTCTGCGTCCGGCGCTGCGGGTGCGACCGGCTCGGTGGCGAACGGGGCTGGTGCCGCGCCGGGCCCGGCGCGCGTATCTCGGGATACGGCCCGCACTTCGGGGAGGAGCCGCCTCTCGTGGGACGGCGCGGCTCCGGCACGATCTTCTTCTCGAACTGCACGATGGGCTGCGTCTACTGCCAGAACTACGAAACCTCGCTCGAGGGGCGCGGGGAGGAGATCGCTGCGCCCGACCTCGCCGCGGTCATGCTCGCCCTCCAGTCCGCCGGCTGCCACAACATCAACCTGGTCTCGCCGACGCACTGCGTCCCCCCGATCCTCGAAGCGGTCGCCATCGCTTCGGACGGGGGGCTCGCCGTCCCGCTCGTGTACAACACCGGGACGAGCGACTCGCCCGATGCCCTCGCCCTGCTCGACGGGGTCGTGGACATCTACATGCCCGACGCGAAATACGCCGACGACCGGGTCGCCCTGAACCTCTCGGGCGTCCCTGGGTACGTCGGCGCCATGAAGCAGGCGCTCGTCGAGATGCAGCGGCAGGTCGGCGACCTCGCATGCGAGGACGGGATCGCCGTGCGCGGGCTGATCGTCCGCCACCTTGTGCTCCCCGGGAGCTGCGAGCTGATGCGCTTTCTCGCGGAGTCGGTCTCGCGGGACGCCTACGTCAACATCATGGACCAGTACCGGGTCGTGCGGCCCCTGCCGGATGGCGGTCCGGCGCAGCGCCCGTATCTTCGGGCCATCAACCGGCGGATCACCCTGGACGAGTACCGGGAGGTGCTCGACTGCGCGAGGTGCGCCGGGCTCCACCGGTTCGCCCCCTGACCTGCCGCGGGTGCGCTCCACCCTCCCCCGCGCGTACCGGCGGCGGGGCCCGCCGATCAAACCGGCATGTTGAAGCAATGGCACGGCGATGGCCCTTGAGGAGAGGGGGGACCGGGCGCGGTGACGGCGCGTGACTGGACGAGGCGACTGGCCCTGCGCGGCGGGACGGGGCCGGGAGCGACCGCCCTGCCCGGGCGCCGGTACCTGGTGCGCGCCAGGCCCGCCCCCGTCACGGTCGACTGCCCGATCGAGGACGAGGAGGGCGAGCTCGCCTTCTCTGTCGACGAGAGGGCAGTGCGCGAGGGAGACGCGCTGGTCCTCGGGGACCCGTTCGGCAGGGAGCTCCACCGTGTGCCCGGGGAGAGGCTGTACCTAGGGGAGTCCGTGGAGATCGAGGGGGCCGGCGGCGGCTTGGCGGCACTGGTCCGCGCGACGCGGGTCAGGACCGTGCGGGGCCGCTGGACCGCGACCGGGCCGGGCTGGGAATCGCTCGAGCTGCGGGGATCCGTCCCCGACGACGTGTACGTCATGGCGGCGGGGGAGACGCGGGCGGCGGAGATCTCGAAGCGGTGGTTCCGGCTGAAGAACACGAACGGGGTGGCGATGCCGCCTGGCGAGGACGGGGGACTGCTGATCATGATCGCGGTGGCGGCCGACCCTATGGCCTGCTGACGGGGCGCGTCGGACCGGGAGAGGAAGACGAACGGCATGGCGGATGGGGGGAACGACAGGGAGGCGCGCGCGCGCCGGGGGTGGTCCGCGTACCTCCACCTGTGCCGGTTCCGCATCCTGCTCGCCTCCCTCCTCCTCCTCCTCGCCGCCGTGCCGCTTGCCGTCACACGCTCAGTGCCGGGCCTCGCCGTCGATATCGCGCTGAACCTCGTCCTCCTCTCGGGCATCCTCTCGATGCGGCGGGAACGGGCCCTCCTCGGGGTCGCCCTCCTCCTCGGGGTCCCCGCGCTGGTCTCGCGCTGGGTCGTCGCCCTCCTCCCCTCGGGTTCGCCCGACCTCCTCACCGTCCTGGTCCCGGTCTCGTTCTTTGCGTTCTTTACGGTGTTCCTGCTCCGGGCCGTGGTGACGGCCGACACGGTCACGGGCGACGTCATCGCGGGCGCACTCTCGGTGTACCTGCTCCTGGGGCTCACCTGGTCGTTCGTCTACCAGGCCGTTGCAATGGTCGACCCCGGCGCGTTCAGCCTCGGTGCCGCGTTCGCTGCCGCCGGGCCGGCCGACTGGAACGACTGGATCTACTACAGCTTCATCACGCTCGCCACCGTCGGCTACGGCGACATCACGGCGGTCGCCCCGTCCGCGCAGTTCTTCGCGTACGCGGAGGCCGTCACGGGCGTGCTCTATGTCGCGGTGCTGGTCGCACAGCTGGTCAGCGCGTACCAGCGGCCGCCCCGCCCACCCCGGTAGCGCGCCGAGCCTCGATCCGCTTCATCGCCTCTGCCGAGAGGAGGAGCGCCGTTGCGATCGAGAGCACGAGCAGCACGACCATGTCCTGGTCGGCTCCGCTCATGATGCTGACCAGGAGGATGGCCGTGAGCGGCGCGCCCAGCGCCACGGCGATGGCCCCGGCCTCGATGCAGAGCACGAAGACCCCCGCCGGGATCCCGGGGACGAGAAGGTTGAGCGCGAGCCCGATAAGAGTGCACGCGAAGATGATCGGGAAGACCGGCCCCCCGATGTACCCGGCCTTGATCGAGATCCCAAAGAGCGCGATCTTCAGGACCGCGAGCAGCAGGAGCAGGGCGGCGCCGTAGAACGCCGGGTCGGCGATGAAGTCGTGGATCTGGTTCTCGCCCGAGAAGAGGAGGTCCGGGAAGACGTAGCAGACGAGCCCGATGACGAGGCCCGCGCCCACGACGCGCAACACCACGCGTTCGCCGAAGATGCGGTCCATGGCCTTCTCCGCCACCTGGAGCCAGGCGCCGATGGCGATCGCGATCACGGTCGCGAGCACGCCGCAGAGGACGGCGACGACGGCCAGGGCGGCGGTGAGCCCGGCGGGGGGGAACGGGATCATCTCCGCGAAGGCCTGGAAGCCCGTGGCACGGAAGACCAGGAAGCCGACGGCGCCGGCGATCAGGTTCCAGACCAGGCACTGGAGCGGGCTCTTGGCGCGACCGGACTGGAGCTCGGTCGCGAAGACGCCGGTGAAGAGCACCCCGCCGATCAGCCCGTTGAAGGCCGATGCGAGGGCCGCGAGGTCGAACCCGGATGCGGCGGATTTCGGGATCCTCAGGTAGGGCCGCAGGAACGCGGAGATCTCGCTCACGAGGACGCCCAGCACGCCCTCGGGCCCGATGGAGGCGCCCGAGAGGAGCGAGGCGAGGGACGAGACGAACGCACCGGGGAACTGCCGGTAGTCGCCCGATTCGCCGTCGCCGCGGACCATCTCGACGAAGCCGGCGTCGATCGCGCTCGGCGCCCGCAGGTGCCGCCGCGAGAGGCCTACGACGAGGGAGAAGAGAACCACCAGAATCGGGATCATCCACCGGTTCACCAAGAGGACGTTCTCGGCCCAGACCAGCCGCTCGAGGGAGCCGTTCAGGATGAGAAAACCGAGGGAGAAGACGATCGCGACGACGGCGATCAGGACGACGGCACCGAGCCGGGCGGGAATAAACGGCCGCCAGAGCTCCTCGCGGGGCGGCGGCACCGACGGCAGGTGGACATCCGCCGCTGCAGGGGACCCGGGCATATGGACTGCCTCCGTGTTCATCGATTCCGTTCGATCCTAATAAATATGTTCGATCCGATCGCGCGCGGATTCGGCCTGGAGGGTTCGTGCGATCCGACGCGATCATGCCATCGGCGAACCCCGTGCGGTTCTCTCCGCTCTTGAACTGCCCGTGGTGCCCCCGGCAGAGGCCTCTGCCCGGGCCGGGAGGGTCCCGGCGGAGCCGGGTCGTGGGCGATGGCCGCGACCCGGGACGGCGACGGCTCGCACCACCCGCCGTGCTCGACCTGGGACCGGATGTGTCCCGTGCCCCGGGCCCCGGGGAGGTGGTCGTGATGGAGGGGCAGGACCGGTCGCACCGAGGCTCGCCGTCGGGTGCATGAACCGAGTTCCTGTCACCGGATCGACTGACCGGACGGGACATGGATCATCCGGGTTCTCCGCAGGGGTGGGCAGCCCGTGGTCGTGCACGGAACGGAAGCGGGACCGGAGACCGCCAGTCGCCGGGACGTTCCGAGCCCGGTGACCGGAAGCCGCCGTCGGTCCGTTCGCGATCGGGCTGGCTCTTCCGTGGTGACCGTGCGCACTGCGGCAGGAATCCGCGCTCCCCGGGCCGGGCTCGGTCGCCTGCCGCGACCAGGCGAACATCCCGGGACATGCCTGATGTGCTTCAAGCCCCGGGATCACCCCGTCTCGCCGCCCGGACGAAGGCCCGAACCCGGGAGTGGTCCTTGACGCCCACCGCCGTCTCGACGCCCGAGGCGACATCCACGCCGAACGGCTTGATGCTCCGTATCGCGGCCCCGACATTCTCGGGCGAGAGGCCCCCGGCGAGAAGCACGGGCACGGGCGAGGCGGCGACAATCATGCGGGCGAACACGGGATCGAACGGCTCTCCCCTCCCGTGGGATGCGTCGACGATCACCATGTCGCAGTCGGCCGGGAGCGGATCGCCGGGAGAGACCACGCGGATAACGGTGACATCGGCCGACGGCGGCACGGCCAGCGGCTGCGAGAGCTGGACCGCGTCCGGGCCTGCCGCCAGGCATGCCCCGAGTCTGTCCGGCGAGCCGGTGTGGGTGACCACAACCCTCAGGACGCCCCGCGGGAGCTCCCTGAAGATCTCCCGCGCCTGACCGGGCGTGCAGGAGCGCGGCGAGTTCGAGTGCATCACGACCCCCACCGCGTCGGCGCCTGCCGCGACGATAACCGACGCGTCCTCCGGACGGGTGACGCCGCAGATTTTCACGAAAACCGGACGGGGGGTCGCGGGTATCGCCGGCACGATCAGCGCTTCGTTCGCTACCCCGATAAGGGTGACTCCCGGCTCGCTACCCGGGCAGGGTGGAGGCCATGACGCACTGGCCGTAGCTGATGCACCCGTCGCCGAGCGGGTAGCGGTCGTTCACCAGGACGGCGAGGCCCCGGGCCTCGAGCGTCGCGGTGATCGTCTCCCGGATCGCGGCGTTGATGGCGACCCCGCCCGAGAGCGCGACCCGGGAGAGGTCCCGCTCGCCGGCCACCCTTGCCGCCGCGAGGGCGATGTCGCGGGCGAGGTTCGCCTGAAACGAGGCGGCCAGGTCCGCCACCGCCCGCCGGCCTGCTGGAGAGCCGGGCCGGTCGATCGCCAGGAACCTGTCCATGAGCTCCCCCATCAGGACCCGCGTCTCGATGACAGCCGTCGTCCCCCCGTTCCGCAGCGATGACTCCCAGGCCTCTGCCCGCCCCCCGGCAGCTGCCGCCTCGAGCTTCATCGCGGGCTCGCCATCGTAGGTCCGCTCGCGGCAGAGGCCGAGCAGGGCCGCCGCGGCGTCGAGGGCCCGGCCGGTCGACGAGGTGAGCGGGGCGTTGACCCGGCGCGCCGTCTGGCGAGCCAGGACGTCCCGCTCGAGGTCGGTCCAGCCCCGGGTCCCCAGGAGCTCCAGCACGCGGTCCCCGGGCAGTATCCCGTAGAGCATCCGCTCGGGAAACCGGGTCGCCAGGTCGCCGCCCGGCATCGGCACGGGCTCCAGGTTGCCGGCCCGGTCGAGGGCCGGGACAGACCCGGCGAAGATCTCACCACCCCATACCGTGCCGTCCCTGCCGTAACCGACCCCGTCGATTGCGATCCCTACACAGGGTTCGCAGGTCACCGATGCGATGTGGGCTTCGTGGTGCTGGACCGGTACGGCGGGAATCCCGAGCCCTTCCGCCAGCTCGCGGGCGTACCGGGTCGAGAGGAACTGGGGGTGGAGGTCGTGGGCGACCAGGTCGTACCGGGCGCCGAGCCAGTTCTCGAGCTTCCCGATCGTCTCGACCAGGTACGCAAGCGTCTCGGGGTTCCTGACGTTACCGACGTGAGGCGAGGTGACCGCGTGGCCGTCGCGGTAGATGGTCGCGTTCGCGGAGAGCTCGGGCCCGACCCCCAGGATGCAGCGGTCTCCCAGGTCGACCGGAGTCCTGAGGGGCGCGTGTCCGCGCGAGAGGCGGATCAGGTACCCATCCCGGACCACCGAGTCGTCGCACCGGTTCACGATCTCCCGATCGTGCGAGAGGAAATAGTCGGCGACGCCGCCGAGGGCCACGAGAGCCCGGTCGAGCCCGGTCACCATCGGATACCCCGGGACGTTCGCCGAGGTCATCACGAGAACAGGGTGAGCGAGGGCGGCGAAGAGGAGGTGGTGGAGACCGGAGTACGGGAGCATCACCCCGATCGTGTGGAGGTTCGAGATCCCGGCGTGGGACTCCGGATCGCGCTTCTCGAGCACCAGGATCGGCCGCTCGACCGAGCCGAGAATCGCGCGGTCACGTTCTGAAAGCCGGGTCTCGGCCTCTATCCAGCCGGGCCTAGCCATGACGGCGAGCGGTTGCTCGGGCCGCCCGAGCCGCTCCTTGAGCCGCCCTGCCGCCTCCTCGACGGAGGAGATATGAAAGCCACCGAGTCCCCTGATCGCGACGATCAGCCCGGAATCCAGGAGCGCCGCCGCCTCCCCGACAGGGTCGGAGCAGTGAACCGGTCGCCCGGCGGCGTTCATGAGTGCGAGCCGCGGCCCGCAGTCCGGGCAGGCGATCGTCTGGGCGTGGTGGCGGCGCGACCCCGGATCCACGAACTCGGCCCGGCAGCCGTCGCAGAGCGGGAACGCGTCCATCGATGTGAGCGGCCTGTCGTACGGCATGTCCCGGATGATGCTGTACCGCGGCCCGCAGTCGACGCACGAGGTCGCCCAGTAGCCCCCGTATCGGCTCGACGGGCTGTCGATCTCGGCCAGGCAGCGTCCGCAGATGGCGACATCTGGAGGTATCAGGCCCGTCCGCGCTCCCTCGGCAGATGGAAGTATCGAGAAGCCATCTGGAACCGGGCCGTCCAGCGACCGGACAACGACCTCGTCGATCCGTGAGAGCGGCGGTCCTGCGCGGAGGGCGTCGACCAGCTCTGCAAAACGGTCTCCCGCTGCCCGCACCTCGACCTGAGACCCAAGGTTCTGGACCGTGCCCCGGACCCCGAGGCGGACCGCGTGGGCGTAGACGAACGGACGGAATCCGACGCCCTGGACGACGCCCCGCACCGTGATGAGGCCTTGTCGCATCGCTCTGAAACCTTTAATGATGCAACGCGCCAATATATATTGGCGTTCTCTGTGACAGGGCACATCCGCATCATCAACGACCCGGTGGAGCTGGTTCCTCTTCTCATCACTTTCAACGACGAGAAATACAAGCAGATATACGAACTCCTGAACCGCGCCTGGATGACCGAGGCCGAACTCGAAACCGCGGTGGGCGGCGACGCGGTCGACGAGTGCATCACGATCCTCAAGAAGGGCAACCTGATCGAGGAGCAGTGGCGCATGCCCGAGCCCGGGAAACGGCCCGAGAAGGAGTTCCGGGCGACCTACTCGAAATTTCGCGCCAACTTCCAGTGCGGAATGAACGACCTGTCGGACCTGCTCTACCTCGCGATCTCGAACGACGAGGCCCTCCGGACAATGGTCGAGAACGTGGAGGTCGAGCTCGAGAGCGGGAATGTCTCGATCAACGACCTGGCCCGCAAATACGGGGTCTCCCCGGTATATATCCGGGGGGTCGCGAAGCGGAGCCAGCGGATGGACGTCAAGGGGCAGGGGCTGGTCTTCCTTGACCGGGCTCGCTGAGGATCCCCTCTCCACGATCCTGCGTTCGAAACGGGAAGCGACGCGTTTCCAGTGCCTGGTCGAGATCGCTGAGCATCAGCCGGCCGTCCGGCAGCTCGAGGTCGCGGACGTCCTGGGAATCACCCCGCAGGCGGTCTCGGAGTACATCCGCGAACTTGTCGAGGACGGCCTTGTCGCGTCCCAGGGCCGCGGGCGGTACGAGGTGACCCGGGAAGGGATCGAGTGGATCCTCTCTCGTGCCGAGCAGCTCGAGGCCTATGCCCGTCACATCCGGCGCGACCTGATCCAGCAGGTCTCGGTCTGGGCAGCGGTGGCGGACGAGGACCTTGAGGAGGGCGAGATGGTCGGGGTCTTCATGAAAGAAGGCCTCCTTTATGCCGGGCGGGAGCTGAGGGCTGCCAACGGCGCCGTGGTCCGGGGGGCTAGGGCTGGAGAGGACGTCGGGGTGACACGCCTTGCCGGTCTGATCGACCATGTCGAGGGGCGGATCCACGTCGCGAAGGTCCCCCGGGTCGAGCGGGGAGGGTCGCGGGCCGTAGACCTTTTGGCGCTCGCCGCGCTCGCAGAGAAGACCCCGGTCGTCGCCGCCGTGGGGATCGAGGCGCGGGTCGCCCTCGAAAAGACCGGTCGCATGCCCGACATGTTCTTCGGTGCCCGCGAAGGTGTGATCGAGGCAGCGTTCCACGGGCTCGACTGCCTTCTGGTCTGCGTGGACGAGGAGTTCACCGAGTTCATCAAGAGGCTCGAGGACGCCGGTCTCACCTACCGGATCCACGACCTGATCGACCGATGATCACCATCGTCTCGCCGACCAGGGAGGCGTTCCGCCTCCTCTTCTTCGACGGCCGGATCGTCACGGCGGTCGGGCAGGTGTCCCTGGCCGAGACCGCGAAAGGGATCCGACCGAAGGAGTACAGGGTCCGGCTGGCGGGCCGTCGCCAGTACCGGAACACCCCCACCAGAGAGCTCGTGAACCTGCTCCGCTCGACCGACGTGTGGTTGACCGCTCCCTCGCCCGCATTCGAAGCCTTTCTCTCCGACCTGCAGATCCGGCCGAAGCCGCTCAAGGCGTGCCGTCTCTGCCTGCTCGAGGACCGCGTGACGCAGCTGCGCGAGAAGGACTCGGTGAAGTACGGGAACGAACGGATCTGCATGCCCTGCGCCCGGCGCGAGCTCCGACGCGAGGTCGCCCACTTTGGCCGGATGGCCCGCGGGGCGCTCGGCCACCTTGACGAACTCCTCTACCGCTTCCGTGACGTCGACCGCGTCCTCGGGACGATCCAGCCTGAGAGCCCGCGCGGCCGGTCGACCCTCTACGACCGGGTCGAAGCCCGGGAGGTGGGCGAGATGCAGCCTCTCGAGGAGCTCCCCCTCCCCCGCCCGTTCGTCGAAACCGCGGGAGTCGAACGGCTGATGCCTGTCCAGCAACTCGCGGTCGAGGCGGGGCTCCTCTACGGGAAGGACCTCCTCGTGGTCGCGGCAACCGCTTCCGGCAAGACCTTTATCGGCGAGATGGCGGGCCTCAAGAGGTACCTCGAGGGGCGGGGGCGGACCCTCTTCCTGGTCCCTCTCGTCGCGCTCGCGGTCCAGAAGCACCAGCGGTTCACCGAGCGGTACGGGGCATTCGCCCGGTGCTCGCTCCAGATCGGGGCGTCCCGGATCCACCTGCCGGAGACCCGCTCCGGTGTCTCGCGGGACCCGCATGCGGCGCTGGTGGTCGGAACGTACGAGGGGGTCGACCACCAGCTCCGGCTCGGACGGTTCCCGCAGAAGGTGGGGACGGTCGTGATCGACGAGGTCCAGATGCTCGAGGACGGCGAGCGGGGTCACCGGCTCGACGGCCTGATCGCGCGGTTGAAGTTCCTCTACCCCGACGCCCAGTTCCTCTACCTCTCTGCCACGATCGGCTCGCCGAAGTTGCTCGCCAAGAAGCTCGGCGCGACCCTGGTCCGGTACGAGAACCGGCCGGTTCCGCTCGAGCGCCACCTGGTCTTCGTCGATCGGAAAGAGAAGATCCCGACGATCAAGCGGATGGTCGACGAGGAGTTCCGCAGGGTCTCGTCGAAGGGCTACCACGGCCAGACGATCGTCTTCACGAACTCCCGGGCCCGCTGCCACCAGGTGGCCGAGAAGCTCGGGCCGCGTGTCGCAGCCTACCACGCCGGGCTCACGTCGCAGGAGCGGCGGGGGGTCGAGGACCGGTTCATGCACGGAAAGCTCGCGGCCGTCGTCACGACGGCCGCGCTCGGGGCCGGGGTCGACTTCCCCGCCTCGCAGGTCATCTTCGACGCGCTCGCTATGGGGATCTCCTGGCTCAGCGTCCAGGAGTTCGAACAGATGTCTGGGAGGGCCGGCCGGCCCGACTACCACGATGCCGGGAAGGTCGTGATCCTGGCCCAGCCCGGCGCCACCTACTCCCGCGATGCCGACGCGACCGAGGAGGCGGTCGCGATCCGGCTCCTGAAGGGCGAGATGGGCGAGGTGGCACCGGTCTACGATCTTGAGCAGTCCAGCGAAGAGTTCGTCGCGAACGCGGTCGTCGCCCGGGGCGACAGGGCCGCGATCGCCGCGCTCGAGGAACGGATGGTCGGGGAGATGGAGCCCGTCCTTCCCACGCTCGTGGCCCACCGGCTCGTGGTCGAGCGCGGCAACCGAATGGAGCTGTCCCCGCTGGCCCGGGTGATGGCTGAGCACTTCATCGGGGTCCAGCGTCTCCTCAGGATCCTGCGACTCGTCCGGACCGAGGATGACCCGGTTGCGATCCTGACAGGGCTGGAGTGCGAGCCCGACTGAATCACCGGTCTCCGGCCGCTCCGTCGATATAATGTGTCAAGAGAGCCAACGTCATCCGATTGTATCCATGGGCTCCACGCTGGTAGAAAAGGTCTTTTCCCGTCGCTGCGGGAGTGATGTCCGGGCCGGCGAGGTCGTGATGGCCCCGGTCGACGCGGCGATGATCCACGATATCACGGGCCCCCTCGCGATCCGGACCTTTCTCGAGATGGGTGGGGAGCGCGTCTTCGACCCGGCGCGGGTCGTGATGCTCTTCGACCACCAGGTGCCGGCGGACTCGATCCCCGCTGCCGAGAACCAGGCCATCATGCGCCGGTTCGCCGCCGAGCAGGGGATCCTGAACTACGACCTGCGCGAGGGGGTCTGCCACCAGGTCGTGCTCGAGAAGGGGAGGGCGGCCCCGGGCGAGATCGTGATCGGCTCGGACTCGCACACCTGCATGTACGGCGCGGTCGGGGCGTTCGCGACCGGGGTCGGCTCGACCGACATGGGCTTCGCGCTCCGGTTCGGCGCTCTCTACTTCCGCGTGCCTGAGACGGTCAGGGCGACCGTGACGGGGGCATTCCCTGAGCGGGTCGGTCCGAAGGACCTGATCCTCTCGATCATCGGCGATATCGGGGCCGATGGCGCGACCTATCGTGCCGTGGAGTTTTGCGGCGAGGCGGTCTCGTCGATGGGCATGGCCGGCCGTATGACCCTCTGCAACATGGCGATCGAGATGGGTGCGAAGGCCGGGATCGTCCCGCCTGACGAGACGACGTGGGACTACGTCCGGGCCCGGCGCCCCGACATCGAGCCGTTCCCGCTCGCCTCGGACCCCGGTGCGGACCTCGCGGATTCGCGGACCTACGACGTGGGCGAATTCGAGCCGCAGGTGGCCGTTCCCCACAACGTCGACAACGTCGTCCCGGTCTCCCGGGTGGCGGGAACTCACGTGGACCAGGTCTTTATCGGGTCATGCACGAACGGAAGGTACGAGGATCTGGCCGAGGCCGCCTCGGTGCTCGGGGACGGGCAGTTCTCGGACCGGGTCCGGGTGATCGTGATCCCGGCCTCGCGCGACGAGTACCTCAAGGCGCTCAGGGCCGGGCTGATCGAGCGGTTCGTCGAGGCCGGCGCCCTGGTCGAGGCACCCTGCTGCGGACCCTGCATGGGCGGCGCCTTCGGCCTGATCGCGCCGGGCGAGGTCTCGCTCTCGACATCGAACCGGAACTTCAGGGGAAGGCAGGGCTCGGCCGAGGGGCTCGTCTACCTCGCATCGGCCGCCACCGCGGCGGCGTCGGCGGTGAGGGGCGAGATCACGGACCCACGGGAGGTCTGAGGGATGACTGAGCAGATCGAGAGGGAATCAGGGGGGATACGGACCGTGGAGGTGCCGCGGAGCGCGGCGTCCCCGCGGGTCTGGAAGTTCGGCGACGACATCGACACGGACGCGATCATCCCGGGACGGTTCCTGACCATCAACGACCCGGCGGAGCTCGCCCGGCATGCCTTCGAAGGGACGCGGGACGAGTTCGCTCAGTCGGTGCTCCCCGGCGACGTCGTCGTCGGCGGGCGGAATTTCGGAATGGGCTCGTCGCGCGAGCACGCCCCACTCGCGCTGAAGGGGGCGGGGATCCGCTATATCGTGGCCGAGTCGTTCGCCCGGATCTTCTACCGCAACGCGATCAACATCGGCCTGCTGCCGCTGACCACGCCGTCGACGGACGGATTCGCCGACGGTGCGGAGATCGCGGTGGACCCGTCCGGCGGGAGAGTGACGGTGGACGGAAAGGAGTTCCCGGTCGAGCCCGTCCCGGAGTTCCTGCAGCGCATCGCGGATGCAGGCGGACTGATCGAGTACGCACGGATCGTCGGGGAGGTGGAGACGTGCAGTACGACGTCGCGGTGATCGGCGGGGACGGGATCGGGCCCGAGATCGTGCGGGAGGGCTGCAGGGTCCTGGAGGCCGCCGGGGATCGATTCGGTTTTGACCTCAGCTTCACCGAGTTCCCGATCGGCGCGGAGCGGTTCCTGGAGACCGGCGAGCTCCTGACCGAGGACGATCTCGCGGAACTCTCGCGCTTCCGTTCGATCTACTTCGGCTCGATCGGGGACGACCGGGTCCGACCCGGGGTCCTCGAGAAGGGGATCCTGCTCGCGCTCCGGTTCCACTTCGACCAGTACGTGAACCTCCGGCCGATCAGGCTCCTGGCCGGCGTCTCGACCCCGCTGGCGAACAAGAGCCCCGCCGATATCGACTTCGTCGTGGTCCGCGAGAACACCGAGGACTTCTACGTTGGGATCGGCGGTCGACAGGGGCCGGGACGGGGCCATGCCGACCTCGAGGTGCTCCGATCCCTCTACTCCGTCCGGTTCGGCCTTGATATCGAGAGCGACGCGGACGAGCTCGCCTACCAGGTTGGAGTCGTGACCCGCGAGGGCTCGCGTCGCGTGATGGAGTACGCATTCGAGCTCGCCGGGCGGAGGCGGGGGAAGGTCTCGTCGGTCGACAAGGCCAACGTCCTCTCGGACGTCTACGGCCTCTGGAGAGAGGTCTTCGCGGAGGTGGCCGCAAACCACCCCGGTGTCGAGACCGAGTACACGTTCGTGGACGCGATCACCATGTGGTTCGTCAAGAACCCCGAGTGGTTCGACGTCGTGGTCACGCCGAACATGTTCGGTGACATCATCACCGACCTCGGCGCGATGATCCAGGGTGGGCTCGGGCTCGCCCCGGGCGGCAACATCAATCCCGCCGGGACCTCGATGTTCGAGCCGATTCACGGCTCGGCCCCGAAGTACCGGGGAATGAACGTCGCGAACCCGATCGCGACGGTCTGGGCCGGCTCGCTCCTGCTCGACTCGCTCGGCGAGTACGAAGCGGCGGGGGCCGTGGTCGCCGCGATCGAGCGCACGATCGCGGACGGCGTCGTGACGCGGGACATGAACGGCACAGCCACCACCTCGGGGGTCGGCGACCACCTGGTGGAGATACTGGGGAGCCGCGGGTAGCCCCTCATGTCCGAGATGGTCCGCTGGATCGCCGAGCACTTCGACGACGTCCCCCCCACCCCCTCGCTGGTGATCGACGCGACCAAGCACATGCGCAAGGCCGAGCGCAAGCAGCTCTTCTCAGACGACCTGCCCCAGATGAAGACGGCGGAGGGTCGGTGGTTCGAGGGGGTCTGCTACGAGCGTATGCTCCGGCTGGTGGAGCGGACCGACCTGATCGGCGGGATTGCCCGCAAGGGTGCCGATGCCCCGTTCGTGGGCCAGAACGCGGCACTGGGCCAGAACGGGCTCTTCTACTCGAACATCGGCGACATCAAGATCCGGGGAAATGGCCAGGACCTCGCCGAGTTCGACCTGCTCCTGAGGGACCGCGACGGGAACCTGGCGTTCGCCGAGATCGTGACCTCCCCGACCGACATGAAGGAGTTCGAAATCGAGATACAGTTCAAGAAGCGGCTGATCGGGTTCATCTTCGGGCAGGCCCACGTCCCGTTTTTGCTCTACTCCTCGGTCGACGTCTCCAAGCACCCGATCGTGAAGAGAATCATGAAGGAGCCCGAAAACGCGCTGATCCTGGCCGGCCCGTGCGAGGAGCTCAAGAAGCTGATCCACGGACACCCGGTCAAGCACCACACCCGCAAGAGCCCGAAGAACCCGAAGTTCTTCAGGGCCGACGAGGTCCGGACTCGCCGGCAGTTCGACTTCCGGGCTCTCCACGAGGAGCGGCGGGCACGGTTTCTCAGGATGATTGGGGAGAAGGCGAAGAAAGAGGACTTCACGGAGCCGGACGACATCCCGCCCATCGTCAGGAAGATCCTCTGCGGGGGGCTGTACCCGTCGGCCGCGAAGGCAGTCTGCGCGAGTTACCCGCTGACCATCCGCGGTAAGCCGATTCCCTGCGGTGATGTGCCGAAACTCTATTCCAAGGTCGTGCTCGCGGTAAACCTGCCCGACGGGGAGCCGATCATCTACCTGCGCTCGCGAAAGAGGCGGGAGTACCTGAAGATGGTGCGGGACAAGCAGGGTGGGTTCAAGTTCGAGTCTGCCCGGACGCCCCACATGGCCGGGTTCTTCCTCTGGCTCGAGACCATCACCCCGGTCCTCGGGTCGCAGGTCACGCATGAGATCCTGATGACCTTCATCGGCCCCGGGCGACAGTCGGCCCCCTTCGTCCCCGGGGGGATCGCGCAGGGCCGGCAGAAAGGGCAGAGGCCGCAGAAACAGAACGGCGCGACGCCCCAGGGACGGTCGAAGAGCCGTCAGCCGAAAACGACGGACGCCCCCGTCCCGGAGACGAAACCCGTCGAGGAGGCAGGCGCCGCGAAGGCGCCGAGAAAGCGCCGTCGGCGTCCCCGTAAGAAGCAGGCGACGGACGCCCCGGTGCCCGGCGGCGCGGTTTCCGGCGCCACGGTGCGGAACAATCCCCTCTGAGCTTCGAGGTCCCGGACCGGCGCTACTCCGCGCGGGTTCGCCACGATAGACCGGTCTCGCGACCTTCGATCCCGTCTTTCCTGCCGTGTCAGAGGAAAACACGGGTGCCGGTTACCCCCCGCCCGTTCACCGGAGCAACACCCATCCGACCGCGTTGGTAACGATCCAGCCGATGCTGACCGCGATCCCGATGACAAGGCCAGTCGCGCCCAGATACCTGGGCATCAGGAGGGGATAGGCGACCAGGGCGAGGATGCCGATCCCGACCCAGAGCGCGATGCCGAGGGCCGTCAGCGCGACTGCCCGCCGCGAACCCTTCGACAACCCTTCGTTCCCGCGACTCGCTCCCACCCCGGGTGTCGGCGCCTCCTCGTCAGCGGGCGACACCACCGGCGCATCGCCGATCTCTCCCCCGGAACGGAGGAGCAGCGCCTGGAGCTGGTCCTCGGCCTCGTTGCGCCGGTCCCTGATCCCGCCGTTCGTCGGGTCGAGCTCGACCGCCTCCTCGAGGTCCACCACGGCACCCCGCATCTCCGCGACCGCCCGGGACAGGCCAGGGTCCTCCTCGTCGGCCAGTGCTGCAGCCCGTTCGATACGGGCGTCGGCCCGCTCCAAGAGGAAGTGGGCGAGCGGGAGCGCCAGAACCTCGCGCTCCCCGAACGGCATCGCCCGCTGTAGGAGCGCGATCGCGCCGTCGTGGTCCTCCCGGCTGTTCAGAAGCTTCGCCCGCGCGAGCGCCGCGGTCGAGAGGGGGGCCGCGACGCTGGACCGGTCGCCGGAGATGGCGTGAGCCCGCTCCCAGTGGCCGATCGCCTCGTCGACCCGGTCCTCGTCGATGGCACGCTGCCCGAGCGCGAGACGGACACGGCCCTCGAGATCCCGGACCTCCTCCGTCTCGCGAACGGGATCGTCGAGCCTCTCGATTGCGCCGAGTGCACTCTCGTACTCCCTGTCGTCGATCAACCCCTCGATCCGGGCGAGGGGCGAGAAGAGCGGAAGGAGTTCCGGGCGCTGCTCCCCGACCGAGGCCTGGACCTTCTCGAGCAGCCCGACCTCTTCGAGCAGGACCGGTCCTGCCGCGAGCGCGACGGGCGAGAGCCCCCGCCCCGAGATGACCCGGAGGGTCTGGAGGTTCCGGGCAGCCCGGAGCTCGGTTCGGAAGAGGGCCAGATGTTCCCGTGCCCGCCCCTCGCCGGGGACGTCGCCCCGGTCCCGAAGCGTCTCCGCCATCCCCTCGAGCTCTTCCGTGAGCCGGGCCTCGAGCCCTTCCGCCACCCTGTTCCCGGAATCGCCGGAGGCCCTGTTCCCGCTGAGAATTCCCCACTCGGTCCAGAACCCGTCGGACGCGCAGAGGGCGGCGAAACGGGTGAGTGCCGCCTGCCAGAGCCGGCCGGTGACGTCGGGCGGCGTCGGCAGATCGGGGCCGTTACGCCCCGACGCGCGCGCCTCCCAGTACGAGAGGACCGCGATGGAGTGGGTGGCCGCAGAGATCGGGAAGCCGCGGCGCTCGACCGCCCGCCATCGCTCGGCCGCCGAGCGACGGGCAGGGGTCACTGAAAGACTCTCGATCGGGTCGTTGAAGGCGAGCTCATCCAGGTACCGGTCCTGGTAGTAGAAGAGGTCGACGATCGCTCGCCGGACAGGGTCTGTGAGGTCCGACCGGGCCACCTCGCGCTCCGCGTCCGTCGCCGTGCCTTCAGGGATCCCGACCCCCGTATCGCCGGTATACACGCTCTCGTCTACTCCCGATCCCGGCTCGACCCCCAGCAGGTCGTAGGGTGTCGGGCCCCGCTGAAGTGGATCCCGTTTCATCGCGTCGCTCTCCCTGTCACGGCGCCGGCCAAGACCGCTCGGCGGTCGTACCCGGCAAGCCTTACTACATGGTGATGGTATCTTCGTTGTCTTATCTGTTTTTTATCGTTCTTCGGGAATGGCATGGTCTGCCGGCGAGAGAAAAGGCCATCTGCATGCGGGCCGAAACCCTCAGCGGATGTCCCCGACGATCCTGCTCGTCCCCGTGGAACCCGCACCCACCCGCGAAGTCCTGGAGGATCTCGCCGCCCGACTCCTGACCGCGTTCGGCCGCACGGTCGATCTCCGGGAGCCCTTGCGGCCCCCGTCCGCCGCGGTGATCTGCCCGGACCTCTGCGCCGCCGCCCCGGTCGCCGGCGCCGTCGCGGCCACCTTGGGCTGCGGGTGCCGCGACCTGCTAATCGGCGTGACGGCGGCATCCATTGCCGGCAACGGGCCGCCGGCGCCCAGGACCTGCGGCGGCGTCCTCCTGCTCTCGGCGCCGCGGGGCGCCTCGCCGCACTCCCTCGTCCGTGAGGTCGGCCTCCATGCCGGCCTCGGGGACTGCCCGGACCCGGGTTGCGCCATGCACCCGCAGGGCGAGGGGGCCGACCTCTGCCGCGCCTGCCGCGGACGGTGCTGAGGCGCCCGGACCCCGGGGACCGTCCCGGCGCGTGCCGGGCCGTCACGTGCCCCCCTCGGCGGGGTGCACCCCGCGCCTCGAAGCGCCCCGGACAGGGGGGAGTCCCGGCGCGTCAACCGGGCGGGGCGGCGGCAGCGGCGGCGCTTCCCGCCGTCATCCCCCGGTTCCTGGAACGGAGGACAGCCTTGTAGACCTCCCCGATGCCGAGCAGCACCACGCCCGGGACGATGCAGAGCAGCCACTGGTCCGGCGTCAGCGGGACGGTCGAGAAGAGCGCCTGGAAGATGCGGGTCTCGGTCATCAGGATCGAGCCGAGGACGACCCAGAGATAGGCGTACACGAGACGGGCGTTCGAGAACGTCGAGCTGCTGAACGCGGTGTCCGCCGGGAACCGGAGGTTCAGCGCGACGGCGATGTTCATGAGCGAGAGCGAGACCAGCGCCATGGTCTGCCCGACCTGGAACGAGCCGTAGGCGGTCTTACCGACCTGGAAGAGGATTAGCGTCCCTGCGGCCATGAATGCGCCGACGACGAGGAGCCGAACGTACATCCCCCGGCTGATGATCGCCTCGTCCGCCGGGCGGGGCCGGCGCAGCATGATCCCCGGCGACGCTGTGTCCATCCCGAGCATCATCCCGATCGGGGCGACGATCAGCATGTGTATCCAGAGCACCTGCGCCGGGCTGAAGAGAGCCGTGCCCGCGATCCCGAAGACCGACGACCCCGTGAACGCCAGAACGAACATGAAGAGGTTCGCGATCTGGATCCGCAGGAACTTCTGCAGGTTGTCGTAGACCTTCCGCCCCTCCTCGACGGCCGAGATGATCGTCGCGAAGTTGTCGTCGGTCAGGATCATCTTCGCCGCGCCCTTTGCGACGTCCGTGCCCGTGATACCCATGGCGATGCCGATATCGGCCGCCTTCAGGGCGGGGGCGTCGTTGACACCGTCCCCGGTCATGGCCACGATGTTGCCGGTCCGCTTCAGGACGTTCACCAGCTTGACCTTGTGCTCGGGCGCGACGCGGGCGACCACCCCAATCCCGTCGATCTCCCGGGCCGCCTCCTCGTCGCCCATCGCGGCAAACTCGGCGCCCGTGATCGCGCGCCCCTCGATGCCGAGCTCGCGGCCGATCGCGCCGGCCGTGACCGCGTGGTCCCCGGTGATCATCCTGACCCGGATCCCCGCGCGCCGCGCCGTCTCGATCGCGTCCCGGACCTCGGTGCGGGGCGGGTCGACCTGCCCCACGAACGCGGTCATCACCAGGTCCTGCATCAGCGGCATCAGGTCCGCCCCGGGGTCGAACGCCACCGGGTCCAGGTCCCGCTGCGCGAACGCCAGGACGCGCATGCCATCGGCGGCGATCCGCTCGTTCTCGGCCAAGATCATCGCCCGGTCCCCGGCGGAGAGGGTCCGGATCGAGCCGTCGGGCATCAAACCGTACGCGGCGCGCCCGAGCACCACGTCCGGCGCGCCCTTGACATAGGCCCGGACCACGGGCCAGCCGTCGGCGCCGGTCATCCGGTGGAAGGTCGCCATGAACTTGTAGTCGGAGTCGAACGGGATGCTCGCGAGCCGCGGGGTGTTCCGGCGGAACTCCTCCACGTTCACGCCGCCCTTCTGCGCCAGGACGTAGAGCGCGCCCTCCGTCGGGTCGCCGATCACCTCGCCGTCCCGGACCTCGGTGTCGATGCAGAGCGCGCAGGGAAAGAGGACGGGGTCCAGGTCTTCGTGCTCGTCCCCGCGCGTCCGCTCGATCCGCCCCTCGAAGCTGTAGCCCTCCCCCGAGACGGTGTAGCGGTGCCCGACCGTCGAGATGACCCGGACGGTCATCTGGTTCAGGGTCAGGGTCCCGGTCTTGTCCGAGTTGATGGCCGACGTCGAGCCCAGGGTCTCGACCGCGGGCAGGCTCTTCATGATCGCGTTCTTCTTCGCCATCTCGACGGTCGCGAGCGCCAGGATCGTGGTGACGACGGCGGGCAGGGCGTCGGGGATCGAGCCGATCGCGAGCGAGACGCCGATCGTGAAGAGGTCCGTGAACGACTGGCCCTGGCGGAGCCCGATCACGACGATCGAGAGGAAGGCCAGCGCCGCCATCCCGATGATGAAGAGCGTGACCCGGTCGATCTGCCGGGTGAGCGGGGTCTTCTCCTGCCGTGTCTCGCGGAGCATGGTCGCGATGTGGCCGACCGCCGAGCGCATGCCGGTCTCGGTCACCGCGATCTCGCCGTGGCCCCGGGTCACGCCGGTGTTCATGAAGGCCATGTTCACCCGGTCGCCGAGGGGCGGGTCCGGCGCCGCGATCGCCCCGGTGGTCTTCTCGACGGCGGTGCTCTCGCCCGTGAGCGCCGCCTCCTCGATCTGGAGGTTCGCGGCCGCGACGACCCGCCCGTCGGCCGGGACGCGGTCGCCCGCGTCCAGGATCACGATGTCGCCGGGGACGACCTGGTCGGCCTCGACCTGGACGATCCCGCCGTCGCGCCGCACCTTCGCGACGATCCGCATCATCCGGTTCAGCTCGGCGACGCTCGCCGCCGCCTTCTCTTCCTGCTTGTAGCCCATCAGGGCGATGAAGAGGGTCAGCACGATCAGAAGATAGAACGTCCGGTACTCGCCGATGAAGTAGCTCACGATCGCGGCCAGGACCAGCACGATCTGCATGTACTCCTTGTACTGCCGCAGGAACCGCTGCCAGGCGGGGCTCCGCTTCTCCTCCTCGAGCACGTTCCGGCCGTGCACCGCGAGCCGCGCCGAGGCTTCTGCCGAGCTGAGCCCCTCCTCCCGGGTGACGCCGAGCCGCTGCTCGACCTCCTCCGGGTTCAGGGAATACCAGGCCGTCCCGTCGCACGCTTCACCGGGCGGTGGCGGCGCCGGGTCAGCCATGGTGACCTCCTCGCGTCCCGTGCTCCTGGACGCCGCCGGGCTTCATAGGGTCCAGCGAACAGCGGCGCTCCCGTTTATCTCTCCTGCAGGACATGGGAATCACCCCTTCTTCCTGTTCTTCTTCGGTTTTTCGTTCTGCTGCGGGGGCGCATCGGCCTCGTCCTCGAGCTCGAGCCGTGCGAGGCGCAGTTCCCGTTTCGCCTCCTCGCTCACCTCGGGGTAGTCGACCCCGAGGTCGGCGAGGGTGTTGTAGATGATCGCCGCGACGGCCAGGCGCGTCCCCCACTTGACGTCCGCCGGGATGATGTACCACGGAGCCCACGGGGTGCTCGTGTGATTGAAGAGGTCCTCGTACGCGTCGATGTACTGGTCCCAGAACCCCCGCTCCCGGATGTCTGCCGCGGAGAACTTCCAGTTCTTCTCCGCGAGGGTCAACCGCTCCATGAACCGCTTCCGCTGCTCCTCTTTCGAGACGTTCAGGAAGAACTTCAGCACGATGATGCCGTTGTCGACCAGGTACTTCTCGAGGTTGTTGATCTCCTCGTAGCGCTGCTTCCAGATCCGAGCCCGGTCGATGTTCGGCGGGAGGTTCTGCTTCTCAAGGAGCTCGGGGTGCACCCTCGTCACCAGCACCTCTTCGTAGTACGAGCGGTTGAAGATCCCGATGTGGCCCCGCTCGGGAAGGGCCCTGATAATGCGCCAGAGGTAGTCGTGGCTCAGCTCCTCCGACGAGGGGGCCTTGAAGCTCGTGACGTTCACCCCCTGCGGGTTGACCCCCGACATCACATGCTTGATCGTGCCGTCCTTGCCCGCGGCGTCCAGCGCCTGCAGGACGATCAGAACGGCGTACCGATCGTCGGCGTACAGCTTGTCCTGCCATTCGGCGAGCGCCTGGACGCCCTCCTCCAGCCTCTGGTTCGCTGTCTCCTTGTCCCACCCGGGAGGTGAAAAACCGGGGTCGAAGTCCTTTCTAAGGTCGATCTTTTTGCCCGTGGGAACCCGGGCGATCTCCAATAGTTCCCTGTACCCGAATGCCGTTGTTACCACCACCGGGGGGCCTCCCCACGCGTGATGAAAGGATGCCCACCTATTTTGATTTTGCTTTTTTTATTGGGTATAGTGTCATTTCAACCCCTAACTCCTATCATGTAGGAGGGGTTCATGGCCAGGATTATCTGCCCGCGCTGTCACTGCGAGAAACTCTATCGCATGAGCACGGGAAAGCGTCGATGCTCCC
>JAAYEG010000056.1 GCA_012728895.1 Methanospirillum sp.
CCTCAGACTGGTCAGAAAGATAATCTTCGATGATCGATAACGGGATCATGGCCCTGATTCTCCTTGTTGCAAATCCTGGTTGGATCCAGGGCCTCTTCCACTTTTACAGAACTTTCGCTACACTACCGACATCCTCGCCACGGTGATAGGAAGAGACAATCGCTTCGGGATCGTCAGCCGCCAGCTTCTGCATACACCCCGTCTCATCGGGTGTCAAGTAATTATGAGATCCTACACTCGACCGCTCCCCCGGGGATCCCCGTCCGTCTTATATAGCCGTCGCGTCTCACCATACAGGAACACCGGCATCGTCGAGCGTGGCCGGCAGGGAGTGAGGATGGAGGAGGAGACGCAGCTACCCGTCGAACAGCCGCCGGAGCAGGAACCTGTCCCGGAGACCGGACGGGACGGGCCGTCGCCAGGCGTTCCCGTGCCCGGCGCGGGCGAGGTCGGCGGGTTCCGATTCGACCGGCGGGTGCTCGCGGCGATCGCGGTCACAGCCCTTCTCCTGGCGGGAGCGGGGTTCTTTCTCCTGCTCGCAGGAGACCCGGGCGACGGGGGCGGGACGCCTGGTCCGGGACCGACGGCGAGGCCCGATAACGCGGTCCTGGTGGCCGCGGCGGACAGCCGGGACCCGGCCGCCTCGGGTGCCGCGTACCGGTGTGACGGCGCCGATGACCACGTCGAGATCCAGCGCGCCCTCGAGGAGGCCGCCGTGACCGGCGGGACCGTGCTGATGCTCGACGGGACCTTCGACTGCACCGAGAAGCTCATGCCCCCCATGGGCACGACTCTCCACGGCCTCGGAGCAGGCCGGACGGTCCTCGACATCCAGGGATATTACCGCCCGATAGAACTCCTCCAGGACCAGGTTACGCTCCGGGAGTTCAGCATAACCGGGCGGGGTTTCATCCTGGTGCGCGCCAGCCGCGTCCTGGTCGAAAACGTCACGATCACCACCATGCAGTCCGGGAAGGTCGAGGCGAACGGAGCCTTCTTCGTCTACGCCAAGGACTCGGCGCTCCGCGAGATCGAGTTCCGGAACTGCACCGCGGTCGACTGCGGGATCCACGGGTTCAACGTGAACGGCGAGGGCTCGCCGAAAGAGACGCGCGACCTCAGGTACATCGACTGCGCGGCCATCCGGTGCGGGAACGCGGACTCGAACGCGGTCTGGACGACCGGGTTCGACTTCCACGAGACCAACGACCTCCGCGGCCTGACGGTCCTGCGCTGCAGGGCCGAGGACAACTGGGAGTCGGGCTTCCATTTCGAGCCGGGCACGCACGTGACGCCGCGGACGGAGTCCTCCGACATCCGGATGGAGGACTGCGTGAGCGTCGAGAACGGCCGGCGGAACACGAAGGGATACCCGTACACCGACACCTTCCAGTCCGGCTACTACGTCCACCGCGACGCCGTCCTGGTGAACTGCAGCTCGGCCGACAACAGGAACGCCGGGTTCTTCGTCCACGAGGGGTCGAACGTCACGTTCTCGGGCTGCACGGACGACGGCTCGACCTACGGCTGGAAGGTGGTCAAGAACTCGCGCGACGTGACGCTCCGCGACTGCGAGACGAAAAACAACCTGGAGTGGGGGCTCTGGGGGGCCTGGACGGACGGGCTCGTCCTCGAGTCGTTCGTGCAGCGGAACGTGACCGGGAAGGACGGGTACCAGTCTATCCTGGGCTGGTACTACGGGAACGATAAGTTCGAGAAGCCGGTCACCAACTCCCGGTTCGTGATCGCGGCGGACGGGACGTTGCCGGCGATCAACGAGGCCGGGGAGAACAACGTCTACGAGGTTACGCGCCTCTGACGGCCCGGGGGACACGGCTCGCCGTCCGCGAGCTCGAGTCGGGGGAGTTCCCGCTCGCCACCGCGGTCTGGCGCGACTACCACCAGACCTGGGGCGACCCGGCCATCGACCGGGTCTTCGCCCTCTTCGCGGGCCCGGCCCTTCGCTCGCTCGCCATGTGCCGGCGCCACCCGGACGGGTGCGAGGTCGACGCGCTCTTCACGCCGGCCGCGTTCCGGGGACGGGGCTACGCCCGCCGGGTGGTGGCCGGGCTCGTGGACGCCTGCGACGGCGAGGACCTCTTCATGTACGCGATCGCGGGGCTCGAACCGTTCTACGCCGGCTTCGGCTTCGCCCCGATCTCCGCGGACGAGCTCCCGCCGACGATCCGTGCCCGGTACGACTGGACCGTGAACGACCGGGGAGCGGCGCGGATCACGCCCATGTGCCGGCGTGCCACCGCCCGGCGACGGGTACGCCGGCCGGCCGTCTGAACGGGCGCGGGCCAGTCGCAGGTGGGAGCGCGAAGGGACGGAGCCCCGCGGCGACCCTTCACCGTGAGATTAAACGGGCGCCGCCCGGGCGGGCGTCGTCGTCCCGGGGACAACGCCCATTCAGATCCCTGGAACGATACGCCGTTCGGGCGCGCGGAGCTTTCGTCGGTTCGACTCTGCCGGCGTACTCGTATCCTTCGTGGATCCCGCGCCGGTGACCGCGCGCGGTTGAATCCGCGGGACGCGCCAGGGTCCTCGGAGGGGAGCTCGGCCGGCCATACCGCCGGTGTCGTTGCGCGCTCCGCCGATTTCGTTCTTTTTCGCCCCCCGATGAGCCGCGGACCGCTGCCCGGGCAACGCGTGCGCGCTGTTCGCGGGTGTGCGAATGCGAAGCTATAACGTATCGTATACGAAAGGGCGCATTATCATGACTGGTAGGCATATGCGTGTCTGGGTGGGCGCGCTCGCACTCATCTTGCTCTTCGGGTGCGCCGTCCAGGGCGGGGCGGCGGTCGAGGAGTACGGGTTCGTCACGAAGTGGGGCAGTTACGGGTCGGTGCGCGTGGTCGAGTCTCCGCACGATGTCGCCGTCGATGCCATGGGCAACATCTACGTCCCTGATGTGACGACTGACCAGATTAAAAAATTCGCCGCGAACGGCACCCTCGTCGCAACATGGGGGTCCACCGGCACCGGTGACGGTCAGTTCAACGATCCGAGTGGGATAGCCTTCGATAGTGCCGGCAACGTCTTCGTCGCCGATGCGGGCAACCACCGGGTCCAGAAGTTTGACATAACTGGGGGGTTCATCGCGGCATGGGGAGAACTTGGTTCCGGCGACGGGCAGTTCTCGTACCCTGGTGGCATCGCCGCCGACAGCGCGGGAGACATCTATGTCGTCGACATCGGGAACTCCCGGATCCAGAAGTTCGATGCGCACGGGACATTCCTGGCGAAGTGGGGCAGCCCCGGCTCCGATCGCGTCGTTGAAGAGCCTCGCATCGCCGCAACTGACAGCGCGGGCAACATCTACGTCACTGAAATAGACAGTGACTGGATTAAAAAATTCGACACGAACGGCTCACTTGTTGCGAAGTGGGGCGGCTATGGATCCGATGACGGTCATTTCGATGGACCCTATGGAATCGCGCTGGACGAGACAGGAAAGGTCTATGTCGTCGACTCAGGCAACAACCGGATCCAGGTATTCGATGCGAATGGCACGTTCCTGGCGAAATGGGACGAAGAGAGTGTTGTCGACGGGCAGTTCGATGGTTTGCGCTACATATCCGTTGATGCCGAGGGCAATGCCTACGTTACCGACAATAGTTACCATTCGGTCCAGAAGTTCGACACGAATGGAACGTTCCTCGCGAGGTGGGGAAGTTACGGGCCTGGCGACGGCCAGTACAACAATCCCGACGGGGTCGCTGTGGACGGCGCGGGACACGTCTACGTCGTCGATGCAAACCGGGTCCAGAAGTTAGACGCGAATGGAACGTTCCTCGCGAAGTGGGGCAAGTACGGGACAGGCGACGGCCAGTTCAGAGATCCGATAGGAATCACCGTTGACGGCGAGGGGAACGTCTACGTCGCTGATACGGGTAACAACCGGATCCAGAAGTTCACATCCTCGGGGATACTTCTCGCGAAGTGGGGCAGTCGTGGGGCCGGGCCGGAGCAGTTCAATTCGCCAAATGGTATCGTCGTCGACAGTGCCGGCACAGTCTACGTTACTGACACGTTCAACGACCGGATCCAGAAATACACGTCGGGCGGAGCTTTCACCGGGTCGTCCGATACCTGGCCGCTCCTCGAAGTGCAGTTCTCCAATCCCAGGGGTATCGCTGTCGACAGCTCGGGCTATGTCTACGTTGCCGACGACTATAATTGCCGAATCCAGAAATTCGACGGAGATGGGTCCTTCGTTGGGAAATGGGGGTCCGAGGGCACCGGTGATGACCAGTTTATCAATCCTAGGGGTATCGCCATCGACGGTTCCGATAATGTGTATATCACCGATAATGGAAACAATCGGATCCAGAAGTTTACCTCCACCGGGACATTTGTCACCAAATGGGGATCCGAAGGCACCGATGACGGTCAATTCAGCAGCCCGGAGGGAATCGCCGTTGATGGTAACGGGAACGTGTATGTTGCTGACGCGTCCAACCAGCGGATTCAGATATTCACGTCGGGCGGTGCCTTCACCGGGTCGTCCAGGGACTGGTCACCCCTCCCGGGAGGGCGTTTTAACAACCCGGCGGGTATCGCCGTCGACGCCGCCGGCAACGTCTACGTCGCCGACGGGAGCAACCACAGGGTCCAGAAGTTCGACGCGGACGGCAACTTCCTGACAATGTGGGGGTCCGAGGGCACCGGCGACGGCCAGTTCCGGCACCCGGAAGGTATCGCCGTCGATAGCGAGGGCATCGTCTGGGTCACCGACATGGTCAACTGGCGGGTCCAGACGTTTACGTCGAATGGAACCTTCATCTCGACGTGGGGGACGCCTGGCACCGGCGCCGGACAGCTTGCCGGTCCGGGAGCGATCGCCTTTGACACCTCCGGCCATGTCTACATCGATGACTCGGACGGCGAATACCCGCGCATCCAGAAGTTCATGACGGACGGCACCTTCCTCGAGAGGCTCGACGTCCCCACGCACGCCTGGATCGCCGTGGACCCCTCGGGCAACGTCTACGCCACCGACAGGGGCGACAGCGAGGCGAACACCATCGGGGTCTGGCGGTTCGGACCGGGCGGCGCCCTCATAGAGACGTGGGGGGAGCGGGGGTCCGGCGACGGGCAGTTCTCGTACCCTCATGGCATCGCCGCCGACAGCGCGGGAGACATATATGTCGTCGACAAACGGAACTCCCGGATCCAGAAGTTCGATGCGCACGGGACATTTCTGGCGAAGTGGGGCTCCGCGGGCGCCGGCGACGGGCAGTTCTCGTACCCTGGTGGCATCGCCGCCGACAGCGCGGGAGACATCTATGTCGTCGATACGGGCAACCACCGTGTCCAGAAGTTCGCCCCGGTGACCCCGAAGCCCCCCGTCGCCGCCTTCTCGGCGAACGTGACTTCCGGCACGGCACCGCTCGCCGTCCTTTTCACCGACGAGTCGACGAACGCGCCGACTTCGTGGGCGTGGGAGTTCGGCGACGGCGGGACGTCGGCGGAGCAGGACCCGGTGCACGTCTTTACGTCCGCCGGCACCTACACCGTGAACCTCACCGCGACGAATCCGGACGGCTCGAGCGCGGCGACGCGGAACATCACGGTGACCGCCGCCCTGCCGCCCGTCGCGGACAACCCTGACCCGCCGACGGATATCAACGGCGACGGGTTCTACGACGACGTCAACGGTAACGGGCGGCCGGACTTCGCGGACGTCGTCCTCTACTTCAACCAGATGAGCTGGATTGCTTCGAACGAGCCAACCGCGGCGTTCGACTACAACGGGAACGGGCGGATCGACTTCGCCGACGTCGTCTGGCTCTTCAACAGCCTCTGAGGCCTCGTCCCCTTGATTTTTCGGACGGAACTCCCGGAGGAGTGCCGCGGGTACGAAGGCAGACGGAGCGCGGGGACCGTCAGCCGGCGCCGACCAGGAGCCGCCAGAGGTTCTCCGCGCCCTGCCCGAGCAGGACCGAGGGGTCGACCCCCAGGGCGGGGAAGAGCAGCAGGAAGTACGCGACCGTGCCGAGCGTCGAGCCGACGTTCGCGAGCGCCGCGACGAGCACGACCATGAAGAGCGGGTTCTGCCGGAGCTCGGAAAAGGAGTCGGCCTCGAGCATCCGCTTCACGTCCCCCTTCCGGGGCCGGCGGAGCTTCGCCTCGACGATCGCCGAGAACCAGCCGGCGGCAATGAGCGGGTGAATCGCGGTGAGCCAGGAGACGGCGAAGCCCGTGAGGGCCGAGAGCGGGTGCCCGCCGGCGAGCAGGGTGAAGACCGCCGTCAGGACCCCGTGGAGGAGGACCCAGTAGACCAGGGCCCAGGCCAGCACGCCCACGCCGACGCCCGAGAACGCGATCAGGACCAGGATGCTGACGAAGAGTGCCCCCACCCCCACCTCGATCACCTTGAGCCAGGGAAACGGCTTCGCCGTCTCGTTCAGCCCGGCGAGCGGAGGGAGCGACGCCGGGTCGTCGAGGTACCGCCGGATCCCCGCGACGTGGCCGGCGCCGACGACGGCCAGCACGCGCTCGTGCACCATCGAGAGCCCGAGGATCTGGTGCGCGAGGTACGCGTCCCGCTCGTCGATCAGCGCCCGCGCCCCGTTCGGGCTGAACCGCCGGAACTCCTCGAGCGCCATGTCGATCACGTCCTGCCGCTTGAGGGCCTCGACGTCGATCTCCTCGTCCCCGCCGCCCAGGTGAAAGACCGAGAGGAGCAGAGCCCAGGCCATCCGGAGCTTCTCGCGCAGGGTCATCAGGCCCAGGAACCGCTGGAGCGTGACCCTGATGTCGCGGTCGATCAGCCCGACCCGGATCCCGCGCTCCTCGGCCGCCTCGCACGCGGCCTTCATCTCGGCCCCGGGCTCGACCCCGACGTCCATCCCGATCTTCTTCTGGACGTAGGCGAGGCCCCACTGGAGCAGGAACATCGAGAGGTTCCCGCTCCTGAGGATGTCGGCGATCTCCGGTTCCTCGGCCCCGTACTTCAGGACGTGGTAACGGTTCTGGTCGAGTTCGACCGCGACGATGGTGGGCTCGAAGCCCTCGATCTCGCGCCGGACCTCGTCGACCGACTCGGCCGAGACGTGGGCCGTCCCGACGATGCGGACCTCGCTCACGCCCGGGTCACCCCCTCGGCGTCGATGACGACCGTGCCCTCCCCCTCCGGCAGGTCCGCGGTCTCCAGGACCGCCCGGACCCGCTCCGCCTCGTCGTCCTCGAACGCCCGGCGCCGGACGAGGTCGGTCGCGATCGACCGGGCGGTGTCCATGGATATGGGGCCGCCGAGCCCCCGGCACCTCGAGACGACCAGCCTCTCGCCGTCGAGCATGAACGGGTACGTCCGGCAGATCCAGGGACGGGCCGCGTAGACCGCGCACCGCCCCCGCTCGTGGAACCGGCAGGCGCCGGCCCCGGTGCGGGCGACGGCCCACCCGAGCCGGCAGGAAACGCCGCGGACCCGCACATCCCCGGGGTACGGCTCGACGGCCTCCGGGAACGCGACCCGGGCGGCCAGGGCGATCCTTCGCGCCTCGTCCCGCCCGACCATCACGAGCGACCCGTCCTCGCCCGTGCCCGCGCAGCACTCCCCGCAGTCGATGCACGAGAAGCCGATCTCCGTGATCTCCCGGGCCAGGTCTTCGACAGGTGGCATGGCGCCGTCTCAGGCCTCTCCCCGGCAGACCGCATCGAAGTTCTCGTAGACCCGCCGCCCGTCGAGGGAGTGGCTGACCTCGGGGTGCCACTGGACGCCGAAGATCGGGCGGTTGCGGTGGGCGATCGCCTCGGCCGGGCAGACCGAGGATCTCGCCAGGAGCGTGAACTCTTCGGGGACGACCGAGACCTCGTCCTGGTGCGAGGCCCAGGCCGGGATCCGGGAGGGATACCCGGCGAGGATGCGGCCGGGGTCGAGGACCTCGACCTCGACCGCCCCGTAGCCGCCGAGCCTTCCCGGCTCGACCTCGCCCCCGAACGCCCGGGCGATGACGTGCAGCCCGAGGCAGACGCCCAGGACCGGCAGGTCCAGGCCGCAGTACTCCGCGCATCGCCCGGCACGGTCGAGGGAGGGGCCACCGCCGAGCACGATGCCCCGGCAGCCCGCCGCCACCTCGTCCGGGGGGGTCGTGTTCGGCACCATCCGCGCCTCGATCCCGAGGTCGCGGAACATCCTGAGGATCAGGTGGTTGAACTGCCCGTGATTGTTGACCACGAAGACGGGGGGCATCCGGGATCAGGTGCGCCCCGCGAGGGGATAGCCTTTTAGCCGAACCTCCGGGCCGTCTCGAGGACGGCCCGTCGGACGGCGTCGGGGGAGTACCCGAGGAGCGCGGCCAGGACCATCGCGCCGCCCGCGCCCGTCCCCTCCTTCACCTCGCCCGCGCAGTACCGGGCGAGCCCTTCGTGCCCGAGGTCGCCGAAGCCCGGGTCGACGTAGAGGGGTCCGGCCCCGACGGCCTCCGCGATCCCGGAAAAGTTCGCCGACGGGTCGTCCCTGACGTAGACGGTCGTGACGACCCGGGGGACGGGGAGGCCGAGCGCCCGGAGCAGCGCGGCGACCGCGAGCTGCTGCGTCCCCCCGGCCAGGAGCAGCGTGCCGGCGTAGGACGCCGCGATCCCGGCCGTCACCGCGAGCATCGGGTCGCCGGCCTCGCGCAGCACGCCGAGCGGCCCGCCCGGGGGCGACCGTTCGAGCCGGGCGAGCACGTCGCGGACGACCCGCTCTTTCTGCGCGGTCGGGTTCTCGACGGAGGCCGACGAGGTGTGGGCCGGGTAACCCAGCGCCCTGAGCACGCAGAGCGCGGTCGACGTCCCGCCGGGGACGCACTCGCCGAGCACGAGCAGGTCCGAGAGAGGGGAGAGGAGCCGGCCGATCTCACGCCCCGCCCCGAAGAGCCGTTCCGCGTCGGGTACGGCCGTGCCGAACCGGGGATCGCCTCCGGGGGCGCCGTGGACATCCATGCACGGGACGGCCGGGGGCTCGGCGAGGCCCGCGTTCACGAAGAGCGGGACGAGCCCGGCGAGCGCGGTGGCCGCCCGGGTGATCACGGCCGGCGTCGGGCATCCCGTCGGGGTGTTCGGCGTCGCATCGCGGCTCGTGATCGCGCCGGTGAGCACGAGCTCGGCGTCGAGGGCCGGCACCAGGAGCGAGCCCTCCGGGGAGGGGCCTGCGCCCGAGAGCCCGGGGACGGTCGAGAGCAGGGTGTTTGCGAGCACCACGGCGAAAAGGGGTCGCTCGGACCGGATCCCGGGCCTCTCCGAGAGGAACGGCATGGGATCTCACTTTTCTTTCTGCCGCGATAAACGATCCGGTACCATGTTCGAGATCGAGGAGCGGCTCGCCGCTCGTGGGATCACGCGGGAGGCGCTCGTCGAGGCCGGGATGGCGCTCTACGTCCCGCACGGCCTGGAGGCGGGAGCGGCCCGTGCCCGGCTCGACGCACTGATCGCCCGCCACCTTCGCGACCCGAACGTCGCGGCCCTCCTGGTCGGGGCGCTCCTCCTCGAGGAGGAACTGGTGGAGCGGCGGCGCGCGTCGGAGCTCGGGAGCGACCCCGTCTTCCTCGTCGCGGACGAGATCTTGGGGATGGCCGTGGCCGAGGTGATCGCCGGGACCTACGCGCGTTTCGAGTTCTCGCGCTACGACAGGGCGAAGCCCGGCATCCTGGGGACGCTCGGCCCGTTCCTCGACGACGCGGCCGCAGGCCTGGTCGCGGGCTGCACCTCGCGCCTCTACTCCGAGCAGGTCGAGGGATGATCCGGCCAGTCCTGGCCCTCCTCCAGTTCACGACGGTCCTTCCGCTCGGCCGGCCCGTCGACTTCGACGAGTTCGCGGACCACTCCTACCTCTACCCGCTCTCGGGCTACGTCACCGGGGGCCTCGCCGGGCTCGCGGCCGCCGCCGTCCCGGACCCGGCCATCGGGGCCGCGGTAGGCCTGGGCGCCGTCCTGCTGGTGACCGGCGCCCACCACCTGGACGGCCTCCTCGACCTGGGGGACGGGCTGATGGCCCACGGGGGCCGCGGAGTCCGGGTCCGCGCGCTCCTCGACCGGCAGGTCGGCGCGGGGGGCTTCGCCATCGGCACGACCGTCCTGCTCTCCGCGTTCGCCGGTCTCTCGTCGGTCCCGTCCCTCCTCTGGGCCCTGGTGGCGGCCGAGGTCCTGGGCCGTTTCGGGATGGCCCTCCTGACCGCGGTCGGCCAACCGTTCAGGGAGGGGATCCACGGCTATCTCTACGGGCGGGCGAAGAGGTGGTTCTGGATCCCCGCGGCCCTCCTCTGCACGCCGCTCGTTCTACTCCCGCTCCCGCTCCCGGCCCTCGCGGGGGCCGCGGGGGTCGCGCTCCTCGTCCCCCTCGGCGTGCTCGCGCTCGGCCAAAGGCTCTTCGGCGGGCTCAACGGCGACCTGGTCGGGGCGTCCCACGAGGTCTGCCGTGCCGCAGTCCTCTGCACCCTCTCCCTGCTCGCCTGACGTTCGAGCCGACGCGAACCGTTATCCGGGGGGGCGGCTAACCATACCGGCACGATGGAACTGATGCAGGCGAGCGTGCAGGACCGCGGGGGGGTGATCACCCAGGAGGACCCCGACCGGGTCACGATCCGGACCCGCCTCCCCGCCGGCGTGCTGGACGTCGCGCAGCTGAGGGGGCTCGGCGATATCGCCGAGCGCTACGGCGCCCCCCACCTCCACCTGACGACCCGCCAGGCGATCGAGCTCCCCCACCTGGAGGCGGCGCGGATCGTGGAGATCGCGCGCGATCTCGAGGCGAACGGCACCCCGGTGGGCGCCGAGAAGCACGAGGTCGTGAACGTCGTGGCCTGCCCCGGCACGGACCGGTGCAAGCTGGCCAACATCGAGACGATCGACCTCGCCCGTGAGATCGACGGGCGGTTCTTCGGTAGGGACATGCCGGTCAAGGTCCGGATCTCGATCGCCGGCTGCCCGAACGGCTGCAACAACGCGCTCCTGAACGAGATCGGGATCATCGGGCGGATCAGGCCCGTCAGGACGCCGGGGCTCTGCACGGGCTGCGGCACCTGTGTCGAGTACTGTCCCGAGCAGGCCGTCACGATACGGAACGGGGTGTCCGTCCTCGACGAGAGCCGGTGCGATCTCTGTGGGCTCTGCATCAAGTCCTGCCCGTACCGCCTGATCCAGTCCGCCGACCGGCACTACCAGATCCTGGTCGGGGGCATGAGCGGCCGCCACCCGACGGTGGGGCGGGAGCTGATACTCGTCGACACCCCCGAGAAGGTGATCGGCGTGGTCGAGAAGGTGATCTACTGGATCTACCGGCGTGCTCGCGCGAGACGTCTCCTCGGGCAGCAGCTCGACGAGATGGGTTTCGACGACCTGAAGCAGAGGCTCGCCGGGGAGTTCGGGCCCGCTCAGGCCCCGTAACGCGGGCTGTATCCCTCGCCCTCGTCGTCGTCGCACTCGATCGCGGTGCCGTCGCGCACGTAGGTGTTGAACATCATCGCGGCCTGCATCAGGTTCTCGTCGGGGGCAGTACCGCGCCGGATCTCGTCGGCCGCCCGTCCGTGGGGGTTGGGGATCGTCCGCCGGCCGACCCGGATCCCCGTGCAGTGGCGGCAGTAGCCGCAGTAGCGGTGGACCGAGCGCACGGTTCCCGCGCAGTCGACGGTGGCCCGGTCGACCCCGGATTCCTTGTTCATCACGAGCGTCTTCATGAATGGGGATATTGTGACCCGGGCCGATAATATCCTGCCGTCGGTTACTATAGACGCGGCAGAATCGAAAAACGAGCGCATTGGACAGATTTTATATAGGTTGTTCTCGAATATGGTATACTCGCGTAGACCGGGCAGGATGCTGCACCGTTCACGAATGGAGGAAATATAATGGCAGCTGACAAGCCTCATCTGAACCTGGCCGTCATCGGCCACATCGACCACGGTAAGTCGACCACGGTCGGACGCCTGATGTTCGAGACCGGTGCGGTTCCGCCCCACATCATCGAGAACTACCGCAAGGAGGCAGAGTCGAAGGGCAAGGGCTCGTTCGAGTTCGCCTGGGTGATGGACAACCTCAAGGAGGAGCGCGAGCGCGGCATCACCATCGATATCGCGCACAAGCGGTTCGACACGCCGAAGTACTACTTCACGGTCGTGGACTGTCCCGGGCACCGGGATTTCGTCAAGAACATGATCACCGGGGCCTCGCAGGCCGACGCTGCAGTCCTCGTCGTCGCCGCCCCTGACGGCGTGATGGAGCAGACCAAGGAGCACGTCTTCCTCTCGCGCACGCTCGGGATCCAGCAGCTGATCGTGGCCGTCAACAAGATGGACATGATCAACTACGACGAGAAGCGATTCGAGGAGGTCAAGAAGGACCTCGGCCAGCTGATGCAGATGGTCGGGTACAAGCCCGCCGAAACGCTCTTCATCCCGATGTCCGCCTTCAAGGGGACCAACATCTCGAAGAAGTCCGAGGAGACCCCCTGGTACACGGGCCCGACCCTCCTCGAGGCGCTCGACACGCTCAAGGAGCCCGAGAAGCCCACCGACAAGCCGCTCCGCGTCCCGATCCAGGACGTCTACTCGATCTCCGGGATCGGTACCGTGCCGGTCGGCCGCGTCGAGACGGGCGTCATGAAGAAGGGGATGAAGGTCTCGTTCATGCCCGCCAACAAGGACGGCGAGGTCAAGTCCATCGAGATGCACCACGAGGAGCAGCCCCAGGCGCTCCCCGGCGACAACATCGGCTTCAACGTCCGCGGCGTCGGAAAGAACGACATCCGCCGCGGCGATGTCTGTGGCCCCGCCGACGCCCCGCCCACGGTCGCGAACACGTTCACGGCCCAGATCGTCGTGCTCCAGCACCCGTCCGCGATCACGGTCGGCTACACCCCGGTCTTCCACTGCCACACGGCGCAGATCGCCTGCACGTTCATCGAGCTCCAGAAGAAGCTCGACTCGCGCACCGGCCAGACCAAGGAGGAGAACCCGACGTTCCTGAAGAGCGGGGACGCGGCCATCGTCAAGGTGCAGCCGTCCAGGCCCATGGTGATCGAGAACGTGAAAGAGCTCCCGCAGCTCGGGCGTTTCGCGATCCGTGACATGGGCTCGACGATCGCCGCCGGCATGTGCATCGCGATCGAGCCCAAGCAGATCATCCGCTGATCCCTTTTTTGGTGAACGTTGATGCAGAAGGCACGCATTCGTCTCACAGGGACCGATTACGCGAAGGTAGAGATGGTCTGCGACCGGATCCGCGAGATCGCGGAGCGCACGGGCGTGAACCTGGCCGGCCCCATCCCGCTCCCCACGAAGAGGCTCGTGGTCCCGATCCGCAAGAGCCCCGACGGCGAGGGGACAGCCACCTGGGACCGCTGGCAGATGCGTGTCCACAAGCGCCTGATCGACATGGATGCCGACGAGCGAGCGCTCCGCCAGCTGATGCGCATCCAGGTGCCGAAGGATATCGGCATCGAGATCGTCCTGGAGAGCTGAGAGGGTCGGCGTGCCTGCCGATGCGGTCGTCTCGACCATCCGGCGTTATCTCTCTTTTGAAGCCCTCTTCGCACTAATCGTGCTGGGGACCGCCATCACCCGGTTCTTCCTGCTGAACCTGAAACTCTACCACCACGACGAGGCGATCCACGCCTGGTTCAGCTGGGAGCTGCTGACCAAGGGGACGTACTCCTACGACCCGATGTACCACGGGCCGATCCTCTACTACGTCACGGCGGGGATGTTCCGGCTCTTCGGGGACTCGGACCTGGTGGGCCGCCTGGTGCCTGCCCTGCTCGGCGTTCTGATCGTCGTGCTCGTCTACTTCGTCTACCGGCTCGGCTACCTCGACCAGCGCCAGTCCCTCCTCGCCGGGGTGCTGATCATGCTCTCGCCCGATCTCGTCTACTTCTCCCGCTTCCTGCGCCACGACATCTTCATGCTCTTCTTCACGTTCCTGCTCGTGGTCGCGGTCCTCTACTACATCGAGGGCAAGCAGCTCCGGTTCGCCGCGCTCGCGGGCCTGGGGGCCGGACTCGCGCTATCGTGCAAGGAGGAGATGCCGCTCATCATCATCCTGTTCGGCGCGTACTTCCTCTTCCTGGTGGCGAAAAAGACCGTCAGGTTGCCGCCCCGACGGACCTTTCTCCGCGACCTCGCGGTCGCGGTGGTGATCGGTGCCGGGGTGATGGCGGTCCTTTACTCGTTCTTCGGGTTCCAGCTCGACACCATCTGGACCGGCCCGTTCGAGGCGATCGAGCACTGGCTCTCCATGCACAACCAGCAGCGGCTCGGCGGGCCGCCGTACTTCTACGTCCTCCTCTTCGGGTGCTACGAGGTGCCGATCGTGATCCTGGCCGGCGCCTCGGTCGTCTCGTACGCGGCTCTCCGGCTCCGCGGACGCCGCCGCGACCGGGTGGCCGAGGTCTCGACCGAGATTGACGCCCTGGCCGGCGTCGTTCCCGCGGTGCCCCCGCGCCCGGCCATCGATCGGCGAAACGAGTTCCTGAAATTCTGCCTGGTCTGGATGGCGGGGACCATGGTGATGTACGGCTACATCGGCGAGAAGGTGCCCTGGCTGATCATCCAGCAACTCCTGCCCATGTGTCTGGCGGCCACCTGGTGCCTGCGCGAGAAGCCCCCGGAGGACCGGCTGATCCGCCACGATGCCTGGCGCTACGTGACGGTCGCCTTCATCCTCTTCAGTCTGTTCGTCCCGATATACGGGTTCGGGATGCTTTACACGACCCACCACGTCCAGTTCGTGAGGGAAGACATCTCGGACCCGATCGTCCAGGTCCAGAACTCGGAGGAGATGCGCCACGTCTTCGCCGACATGGACGGGGCCGACAAGGTCGTGATCGCGAGCCAGAACTACTGGCCGCTGCCGTGGTATTACCGCGGGGACCGGTGGAACACCATCCAGTTCTACGGGTCCCGGATCGACCTGGACGCCGTTATCGTGCAGGACCCGGACGTTGTGCTGACCGATTCGGGCCAGACCTACGACTACCTGCCCGGGTACGACCGGCGGACCGTCCGGCTCAACTACTGGTTCAGCTGGTACGACAACCAGGACCGTATCCCCGCGTGGTACTTCGCCCGGGACGGGAATCTGGGGTCGATGAACCTGGACGTCTTCACGCGCGTCGGGCCGCTCGACGAGGCAGCACCCGGATAACCCTCCTTTTAACCTCAATCGTTTAATACGGGGCGCGCCCACCTCTCCGTGATGGCGGTGGACCCGTTCAGCTTCGTCCTGCTCTCGTTCACCTCGGTCTTCGTGATCATCAACCCCCTGGGCGCGGGGATCATCTACGTCTCGATGACCGACGCGTTCGACCGGGAGATCCGGCGACGGATTGCGCTCGAGGCCTGCTGGACCGCTTTCATCGTCCTGGTCGTCTTCGCTCTCCTCGGGGGGCTGATACTCCAGCTCTTCGGGATCACGCTCGCCGCCTTCCGGATCGGCGGCGGGATCCTGCTCTTCCTGATCGGCCTGGACATGGTCTTCGCCAAGGTCTCCCGCGCGAAGATGACCGCGACCGAGCGCTACGAGGGGGAGCCGGAAGACGTCGCGGTCATGCCGCTCGCGATCCCGATGATCGCCGGCCCGGGGACGATCACCACCGTGATCGTGCTGATCGCCAGGGGCGAATCGGAACTCGGCCTCGGGTCGTACGCGGTCGTCGTCGCCGCGATCGCGTTCACGGTGGGGATCACCTGCCTGGTCATGCTGAACGCCGACCGGGTCGTCTCGAGGATCGGCCAGCGCGAGTTTCGGGCGGTCAACCGGATCATGGGGATCCTGATGGTCGCGATCGCGGTCGAGTTCGTGATCAACGGGCTGAAGACCGCGTTCCCGGTTCTGGCGGCGGCCGTATGACCGGCCCGCTCCGCATCGCCCTCGCTCAGGTCCTCCCTGTCCCCGAGGACCCCGGCGCGAACCTTGCGATGGTCGACCGTTTCGCACGAATGGCCTCCGACCAGAACGCCTCGCTCGTCGTCTACCCCGAGCAGGTGCTCCTCGGGTGGGACCCCCGCTCGACCCGTGCCGCGGAGCCGCTCGGCGGCCCGCTGACGGGGGCACTGCAGGGGGTCGCGCGGGACCGCTCTATCGGCCTGGTCGGGTCGATCCGGGAAACGACGGCGGGCGGGATCCGGAACACCGCGGTCGCGATCGACCGCCGGGGCGGGATCGCGGCGGTCTACGCGAAGCAGCACCTCTTCACCCCGGGGGGAGAGGAGTCCTCCTTCGTGGCCGGCCCGGGCCCGGCCACGTTCCCGTGCGGCGACTACCGGCTCGGTCTCGCGATCTGTTACGACCTCCGTTTCCCCGGGGTCTTCGCCCGGTACCGGGCCCTCGGCGCCGACGCGGTCCTGGTCTCGGCGGCCTGGCCCTGCGCCCGCATCCGCCACTGGCGGCTCTTTCTCCGGGCCCGCGCGCTCGACAACCGTCTCTACCTGGCGGGCGCCTCCTACGCCGCCGGCACCACCCCCGCCGGGTCGTACTGCGGGGGCTCGATGGGGGCCGATCCCGAGGGAGAGGTGGTGGTCGAGGCCGGGAGCGGGCCGGAGGTCGTCGTCGTCGAGGTCGATCCCGGGGTGATCGCGTCCGCGCGCGCCGGGGTGGACCCGGCAGGGGGCTGACCCGGTGCGCGGCGACCAGCACGTGCTGATCACGCTCTTCTCGGGGGGTTTGCTCTTCGTCCCGCACCTCGCCCTCCTCGCCCCCTGGGAACTCGGGGCGCTCACCTTCGGGCTCTTCGTCGGGTCTCTCGCTCCCGACGCCGACGCGACCGACGCGGCCATCTTTCACACGCGGGTGCCGGGCCTGCCGGCTCCCGTCCGGCGGCTCGTCGACGGGTTCTCCCGCGTGCTCCCCGTCTTCGGCTACGTGATCCGCTACTGCGAGTACTACCCTGCCGCCGGCGTCTTCTGGCTCCTCTCAGCCGGGAAGCTCCGGGCCGGGCACCGGGGGATCCTCCACTCGCTCCTCGGGATCGGGCTCTGCACCGCGATGACCGGGCTGTACCTCCTCCTGGGGCTCCACCTTCTCGGGTGGTCGGCGCCCGGGCTGCTCGTCTTCGGCGTCGCCGGGTTCGGGGCGGGGACGTTCCTGCACCTGGCCGAGGACTCCTGCACCCCCCGCGGGATCGCGTGGCTCTACCCCCTCTCGCACCGGCGGGTGAGGGGGCGGGTCCGGTCGGGTTCCCGCCGCGACCCGCGCCCCGGTCTCTTCGCGGGCGCGCTCGGCTGCGCCACGGGGGTCTGCCTGGTCCTCGAGTTCCTGCTCGGCACCCCTGTTGCCACGATCCAGCACCTCTCGGTCTTCCTCTTCGTCGGGCTCTGGACCACCTTCCGGCTCTCCGTCCGCTCCTAGGCGGGCAAGGACTCATGCCTCCCGGGCGCACATATCTATCTGCATGCACCGCCTCGTCTGCGTCCACTGCGCTGCCGAATACCCGGCCGACCAGGTCATCTACACCTGCAGCCGGTGCGGGCACCTGCTCGCCGTCGAGTACCCCCTCGACGAGGTCTCGATCGACCGGTCCCTATGGCATCGCCGCCCCCTCTCGGTCTGGCGCTACAGGGAGCTCCTCCCCGTCTCGGGCCAGCCGGTGACGCTCCAGGAGGGTGGCACGCCGCTCTACCGGCTCGAGCGGATCGGGGCAGACCTCGGGCTTCCCCACCTCTACGCCAAGCACGAGGGGATGAACCCCTCGGGCTCGTTCAAGGACCGCGGGATGACGGTCGGGGTCTCGATGGCGCTCGAGCTCGGCATGACCTCGGTCGCCTGCGCTTCGACGGGGAACACCTCCGCCAGCCTCGCGCAGTACGCGGCCAGGGCCGGCATCCCGGCCGTCGTCCTCCTTCCCGCGGGCAAGGTCGCCCTCGGGAAGGTCGCGCAGGCCCTGATGCACGGCGCGCGGGTCATCTCGATCCGGGGCAACTTCGACCGCGCCCTCGAGATGGTCCACGAGCTCTGCCTCTCGAAAGGGCTCTACCTCCTCAACTCGGTCAACCCGTTCCGGCTCGAGGGGCAGAAGACGATCGGGTTCGAGGCAGTCGACCAGCTCGAGGGCGTCCCCGACCGGTTCGTTCTCCCCGTCGGGAACGCCGGCAACATCTCGGCGGTGCACAAGGGTCTCAACGAGCTCCTGGCGCTCGGGTTCATCGACCGCCTGCCGATGATGACCGGGGTGCAGGCCGAGGGCTCGGCCCCGGTGGCCCGGGCCATCGCCGAGGGCCTGCCCGAGGTCGTCCCCGAGCTCCGCCCCGAGACGGTCGCGACCGCGATCCGGATCGGGGCGCCGGTCAACGCCGAGAAAGCGCTCACCGCGATCCGGCAGACCGGCGGGACGGCCACGACCGTGACCGATGCCGAGATCCTCGCGATGCAGCGCGATCTCGCCCGGAAGGAGGGGATCGGTGTCGAGCCGGCCTCCGCCGCTTCGGTGGCGGGGATCCGGCGCCTCTCCGAGGAGGGCGCCATCGACCGCGACGAGCGGATCGTCTGCGTGGTGACCGGGCACCTGCTGAAGGACCCCGAGACGGTGATCGGACAGTGCGAGCCTCCAATCGAGATCGACGCGGCTATCTCGTCGCTGCTCTCTGCGCTCTCCTCGTGATCCCGGCGCTCGCCGGGGCCCTGCCGGGGGCGGAGTTCGAGATCGCAGCGAACGGCACGGCCTACTCGGCCCGGATCGAGATCGAGGAGACCGACGCGTACATCTTCAGCGAGCCCGGCATCCTGGGCGAACCGGTCCCCTCCCGCGTCTCCGGGATCCGGCTCGAGGCGCCGAACGGGACCGTCGTGCCGATCAGGGAACAGGGCTCCGGGGTGATCACGTTTCCCGAGGGGAACTACACCCTCTCGTTCGAGGGCGAGCTCGGCACGCCCCACCTCCAGCACTTCTTCGACGCGGCCCACCGCGCGAACGTCACCGTTCCGGCCGGGCTGAACGTCACGAACCCGTTCCTCGGCGGCTACTCGCCTGGCGCGGACCTCACCGTTAAACCGGACGGGACGACCCGCCTCTCATGGGACTCGACCGGTGAGGTCAGGGTCCGGTTCTACGACGCCGCGCGCGAGGCCATGCTCTGGTTCTTCGCCTCGACCTGGGCCGTGGTAGCCATCGTCCTCCTCTTTCCCTTCCTGTTCGACCGGTTGAACCGGCACAGGGAGTGAGGAGAGGGGGGGGGAGAGAACACCGCACCCACCGGCACACCCGGACCCCGCGACGTGCTCCCTCCCGTGCGCTCCGCCCGGGCCCTGCCGCCCGGTCGTGGGCTGGTGCTGCCTCCGTCTCCCGGTCCGTTCGCCCGGTACAGGCGGCTCCATCGAGCGGCGTCTCCGGGGCGGCTTCTCCTGCATCTACCTCTCCCGGGAATCGCCCCCGGGTCCCCCGCCGGGGTCACCCGGGAGGGTGTCTTCGGGGAGATCGACACTGCACTGCTCGCAGATGGCCTCGGTGGTGGTCGTTCGGTCGAGCCGTCCCACCAGTTCCTCGATGCCCGCCGCCCTCAGGAGATCCCGCACCCGCCCCGATGCGTGCGCAAGGCGGAGCTCGATCCCCCTTCGCCCGAGGTCGGTCGAGAGTCCCCGGATCATCTCGGCGGCCGTCACGTCGATGATCGGGGAACGCTGGAGGTCGATGATGGCCAGGCGGATCGGCCGCTCTTCCCGTCCGAGTGCCCGTGTGAAACTCTCCCTGAAGCTCTCCGCGTTGGCAAAGATCAGCGGGGCCTCGATCCGGAAGATGAAGGTCCCGGGGATCCGTATGTTCTCGGGATGCCGCTCGAGGTCTCCGAAGAGCTTCGTGCCGGGAATCCTGCCGACGGTGACCATGTTCGGGAAGGTGAAGCGGTACAGGATCTCGAGGAGCGAGAGGCCGGCGCCGATCAGGACTCCCGAGAGGATGCCGAAGAGGAGCACCCCCCCGAGCGTGACGAGCGCGATGTAGACCTCCGACCTGTTGACGTGCCCGATGCGGGCGAGTCCGGACAGATCGACCATGTGGAAGACCGCGACGATGATCAGCGAGCCGATGACCGGCTCGGCGAGATAGTAGAAGGCGCCCGTCAACAACAGCACCACGAGGACGGTCACTCCCGCCGCGACGGCACCGGCCAGCTGCGTCTTCGCCCCGCTCCGGTCGGTGACCGCGGTCTTCGAGAAGCTTCCGCCGATCGGAAACCCCTGGGTCAACCCGACGGAGATGCTGCTCGCCCCGAGCGCCAGCAGTTCCCGGTCGACGTCGACCTCGTAGTCGTGCGCCTTCGCGTACGTCCGGGCGATGGAGCTGATCTCGACGAAGGAGAGCATGAAGAGGCCGATCGCGAGCGGGAAGACCAGGCTCGGATCACCGAGGGTGAAGGCGGGCAGGCCCGGCGCGGGGAGGCCCGCGGGGATGGTCCCGACGATCTCCACCCCTCGATCCGCGAGGTCGGCCATCCAGACCAGGGCGATCGAGAGGGCGACAACGACGAGGGATCCCGGCAACCGCGGCACCCGTCGTTCGAGGACGAAGAAGAGGAGGAGAGACCCGAGCCCGAGGGCGAGGGCGTACAGGTTCGTCTCGGCGAGGTGCTGCAGGATGAAGATGATCTTTCCGAAGAACGACGGTGGAGCCCCCGATATACCCAGGAGGGAGGGGACCTGGCTCACGATGACCACGATCCCGGTCCCGACCAGGAACCCCTTCATCACCGGTCCCGAGATCAGGTTGACCAGAAAGCCGAGCCGAAACACCCAGGCCACCAGCGCGATCACCCCGACCAGCAGGGCCGTCAGGGCGACGACCCCGGCGTATTCCTCGGGGCTCGCGATGGCCAGTCCGCCCAGGAACGACGCGACCATGATGGCCTCGGAGGAGCTGGGGCCGACGGAGGCGTGGCGCGAGCTGGCGAAGACGAAGTACGCGAGCGGGGCCATGATTCCCGCGTAGAGCCCGTACTGGGGGGGGAGCCCTGCCAGGGTGGCGTAGGCCATGTTGTCCGGGATCGCGAACGCGGCCAGGGTCAGCCCGGCGACCAGGTCGAACTTCAGCCAGCTCCGGTCGTAGGCGGGGAGCCACCGCAGGACCGGCACCAGGTCGAGCAGGCGGTCCCTGACGGCTTCCAGCGGTATCCCCCGAAGATCCATCGGCCCGGTTCCCGACGGTCCCGGGCCGGGACGGGGCCCGAGCCGTCATGGAGTGCGTGGGAGTGCGGTCCTTATCATCCTGGCGGCCCCTGCAGAGGGTGATTGGGCCGGCGTCCCGCTTCCTTCCCCGGTTCGCGCCCCCCGGACTTCATCACCACCGGGACGGGCGTGCCGTCACGGGGGGAATGGCCGCCGTCCGTCTCGGGCTGTGCCGCCCGGACCGGGGCCTGGTGGTCTCGGTCGGCCCCCCCGTCCCGTTTCCGGCCCGGTCATCGCGGTCGAGAGCTCTTGTCTTTCCGGTTCCGCCGGGGATTTTTTCGCGAGAGACAGGGCCAAGCCCCCCGCTCGAAGAGCCACGCTGCCGGCCCTGATACACCGGGGACGCCCGGGTACCGTCACCCGTCTCATGCCCTCAGCCCCCCGAGACTCCATACCGTGCGAGGGCTCTCAGACCCGCCCCGGGTAGGTGGTGCCGGCGTCCCTCCTCTTTTGATGAAGAGCGACACGACTCGGCCGGTTCTCTGACGCCGTGTTCCTCCACTGCGCCGGCAAGCCTCACGTTCCCTCCCGTCAGGTCGAGCCCGTGGACTCCTCCCCGTGGACTTCCGCTCCGCCCGCGCCGTGAGAATTTCGTAAATATAAGAACGATAAACATTGAACGATGAAAGCAGAATCAGTCAAGCTCGGCGACGGCGTCTACTGGGTCGGGACCCTCGACTGGGATCTCCGGAGCTACCACGGCTACACGCTGACGGGGACGACCTACAACGCCTACCTCGTCTTCGGCGCGGACCGGGTCGCCCTGATCGACAACACCTACCCCGGGACGTCGGCCCAGATGTGGGGCCGGATCGCCCACGCGTTCGCCTGCGAGGGGCGCGATCCCGCCATCGACGTCGTCGTCCAGAACCATATCGAGCGCGACCACTCCGGGGCGCTGGTGGAGGTCCAGCGGAAGTACCCGAACGCGCCCATTTACTGCACCGAGATCGGGAAGAAAGGCCTCCTGAAACACTATCCATCGCTCGCCGAAGCCGAGTTCGTCGTCTCGAAGACCGGCACGGTGGTCGACCTCGGAGGCCGGACCCTCGAGTTCGTCGAGACCCCCCTCCTCCACTGGCCGGACAGCATGGAGACCCTCCTCTCGCCGGACGGGATACTCTTCTCAAACGACGCCTTCAGCCAGCACCTCTGTTACACCGGGCGGTACGACACGGACATCCCGAAGGCCGTGCTGATGGACGCGGCCGCGAAGTTCTACGCGAACCTCCTCGTGCTCCCGTCGAAGATGCTCGTCAAGAAGGTCGGCGAGCTCGAAAGCCTGGGCGTGCTCGAGAAGACCAGGATGATCGCGCCTGGCCACGGCCAGATCTGGACGGACCCCGCGCCGATCCTCGCTGCCTACACCGACTGGGCCACGGGGGTCTGCCAGGAGAAGGTGACCATCGTCTACGACACCATGCACCACTCCACCCAGATGATGGCGCACGCGATCGCCGAGGGCCTGATGGCCGGCGGCACGGACGTCAAGATGTTCTATCTCCACGAGGACGAGCGGAGCGAGATCGCGAAGGAGATATTGACCAGCAAGGGCATCTGCGTCGGCATCCCGACGATCAACGATGCCCCCTTCCCGAGCGTCGGGGACCTCATCTATTACCTGAAGGGGCTCCGTTTCGACCGCACGGGGAGGAAGCGGGGCGCGGTCACGTTCGGGTCCATGGGCGGACGGGGCGGGGCGGTCAGGAAGATCGCGGACGAGCTCGTCGAGGCCGGGTTTGACGTCGCCGCGCAGAAAGAGGTCTACTTCGTGCCGACCGAGGAGGAGCTCGACGAGCTCTTCGAGATCGGCCGGACGTTCGCTGGGTCCCTCCGGGACCCGCCGGCGGGCTCGCCCGGGGGCGCGAACCGCGGCTCCGCCTGACCGGGCTCCGTGCGCTCCCCGGTCGCCGCCCCCCGAAACCTTTTTTTCCGGCGGACCCGAACCACGGCCTATGAGCCGAATCGACGTCGCGGTGCTCGTCGGCAGCCTGCGCAGGGGGTCGTTCAACCGGCAGCTCGCGGACGCGCTGCCGGCACTGGCGCCGCCGGACTTCTCGTTCCATCGGGTCGAGATCGGGGACCTGCCGCTGTACAACCAGGACGACGACGAGCACCAGGCCGAACCCGTCAGGCGCATGAAGCGTGAGATCGCGGAGGCCGACGCGCTCCTGTTCGTGACCCCCGAGTACAACCGCTCGGTCCCGGGCGTGCTCAAGAACGCCATCGACCACGCCTCGCGGCCCCACGGCCAGAACGTCTGGGCCGGCAAGCCGGCCGGTGTGCTGGGCGTCTCGCCCGGGGCCGTCGGAACGGCCGTGGCCCAGGGGCACCTGCGGAGCATCCTCGCGGTCCTGGACGTGCACGTGCAGGGCCAGCCCGAGGCGTATCTCCAGCTGCGGGAGGGCATGTTCGACGAGGACGGACAGATCGGCGAGGCGAGCCGGCCGTTCCTGCAGAGGTGGATGGACGGCTACGTCGAGTGGGTGACGAAGGGTATGGTGCTCCGGGAGCACGCGGCGAAAAACGGCGCCGGGCCGACGACGACGTGACCCCCGCCGGCACGGACCGGCGAAACAGGGAAGACGTGAGCGGCGAAAGTAGGGGCACATGAGGGTCATCGGCATCAACGGGAGCCCGCGAAAGGCCTGGAACACCGCGACGCTGCTCGGGAAAGCGCTCGAGGGGGCGGCGTCTCAGGGCGCGGAGACCGAACTCGTCCACCTGTACGACCTGGACTTCCAGGGCTGCATCAGCTGCTTCGCCTGCAAGCTCCGGGATGGGAAGAGCTACGGGCGGTGCGCCGTCCGGGACGACCTGGCCCCGGTCCTCGACGCGATCGCCGGCGCGGACGCCCTTGTCCTGGGCTCGCCGATCTACTTCGGGTGCGTCACCGGGGAGATGCGGTCGTTCCTGGAGCGGCTCCTCTTCCCGTACCTGGTGTACACGAACCCCACGTCATCCCTCTTCGGGCGCCCGCTGAGGACGGCCTTCATCTACACGATGAACGCCCCGGAGGAGTACGTGGAGGCGATCGGCTACGGGCAGTTGTTCCGTGCCAACGAGCAGGCCCTGGGCCTGATCTTCCGGCAGCCGAGCGAGTCCCTCTGCTCGTTCGAGACGCTCCAGTTCGCGGACTACTCGAAGGTCGTCTTCGACTACTCCGACCCGGAGGTGCGAAGGGAGCGGCGGAGGACCGTCTTTCCCCAGGACTGCGAGAACGCGTTCGACCTGGGCGCCCGGCTCGCGGCGCCGCGGTAGTCACCCGAGGCGGTACCGGAGGAGGGCGGCCACGCCGCCCAGGGCGTCGAGCCGCTCGCCCGGCTCGAACGTGGACGAGAGGACGGCCACGCTCGCGCCGAGCTGCTCGGCCCCCTCCATGAGGGCCTGGGCCGCGTGGTCCCGGAGGAGCCGGTCCACCACGAGCACCTGCTCGGCCGCACCGTACTCGACGGCCCGCCGGGTCTCGGCCATGCCGTACGCGACCGCGCCGTCGGTCGCGATCCGGCGCATCACCTCCTCCATCAGGGTCACCTCGCGGGCGAGCTCGGCGTCGCCGGCGAGCCGCTCGAGCACGCCCTGGCCGATCGCCTCCTGGACCGCGCCCTTCCCGACTCGCCGGGTCTCGGCGAGGGTCGTGCGGAGCCCGAGCGCCGGCACTGCCGACCGGAGCCGGGCCGCGAACTCCTCTTTCACGAACCCCGGCCCGGCCACGACCAGCGGCCCGTCGACCTGGCCCAGGAGCTCGATCAGCAGGTCGTAGAAACCCTCCCGGCCCCCGCCCCCGTCGCCCTTGCCGGACCCGGTCGTGACCCCGGTCACGAACTCGGGACCGTACTGCCGCACCCGGTAGAGCTCGGCCTCTCCCTCCTCGAGCGCCAGGACGTGGACCAGGGACGCGGTCGAGGCCCGCACGGCCCGCTCGATCCGCTCGAAGTCCGGGGCGCGCCAGGTGCGCAGGACTGAGACCTCGGTGTCGGGCTCCAGGTTGAAGGTGTGGTAGGCCCCGGGCTCGGGGCCGTACACGATCGGCCCGGCGACCCGGAGGCGGACCGTGCTCTCGTGGAACTCCACCCGCTCGGCCCGTAGGCCGATCCGGACAGGCTTCTTCTCGGGCTTCTCGGGCCTGAGCTTGTCGGTCGGGACCTCGACCGCGCGGAACGTGGTCGCGTAGACGAGCGCGCCGGGAACGATGAGGTGCGAGAGGTGCCAGAGGTCGTCGAGCGTCTGGGGGGTGAACCGGCACTCGCCGAAGCCGCGCCGGAGCTCGGCGCACTCAGCCCGCATGGACCCCGGCGATCTCGGAACCGCCCGGCGGCACGAACCGGGCCACGGCCTCGGTGTTCAGCATGCTCCTCGCGGACCGCCCCCCGTCGCCGCCGAGGTGCTCCCGCAGCGCGCGGAGCACCCGCCGCGCCGTGTCGTTCGGCTCGAACGGGCCGGGCCGGAGGAGGACGGCGACCTCCGAACGGGGCATCACCGCCGCCGGCGGCCCGCCGATCACGCCGGACGGGCCGTAACCGATCGCGACCCCCACGGGGGTGGACCGGAACCAGGTCCGCTCGCCGCGGACGATGAACGAGCCGCGCCCCACGTACTCGCCGGCAGCGGGGGTCTTCGAGACCTGGTCCGGCCTGGCCGCGTAGACGTCGGCCTCGAGGTGGCCCGCCCGCCATGCCCCCGAGAACGAGGCCGCGAACTGCGCGACCTCGTCCCAGCGCTCGGTCGAACCCTTCACGATCACGACCGAGGCGCCGTGGACGTCCGCGTGGACGAAGGTGTCATTCCCCTCCATGTAGCGCTTGACCAGCTCCTCGTTCTGGCCCGCGTCGCGCCCCCCGAGGACGAGCGTCCTGTCCGATGTCTCGAACCAGCGGAAGCGGTGGTACCAGCGCGGTTTTACCCGCTTCGTCCCCGCCGCGGTTTTCGGAGCCTCCTTCGGGGGCGGCGCTGCCATCGCGGCGAGGGCGCCCGCCCGCTTCTTCTTGAACTTCCGGGCCTGGGAGTACAGCCGGTCGACGTTCTGCTCAACCGTCTCGTGGATAAAGAGCGTGACCCGCTCGCCCCCGAGGTCGACCTCGACCGAGGCCGTGGACGGGTCGACACGGATGATCCGCCGTGCCACCGGGTTGTCGGAGGCCTTGAGCACCCGCGCGATCTCCTGCCAGGAGCGCGTCTCGGCAGCGGACGCGAGGGTCGTGATAACCTCGGACGCGAGCGGGTACTGCTCGTAGACGAGCTCGGCCAGCCGCTCGTAACGGGCGATCTTCTGCTCGAATCCGGCCAGCGCCGCGGATTGCTGCCGCCTTATCCGTTCTTCGCGCGAGAGCGTCTCCTGCTTCTTTACGACCTTCGGCAGGGGGGCGAGGGGATAGATCGATTCGAGGCACGCATCGAACGTGGGACACCCGGTCTCGACCTCCATCCCCGCGAGGGGTATCGGCCAGGCACCCCTCCCGCCGAGGACCGGCCTGGGAGACCCAGCCACCTCACCGACGAGGGACTGGAGGGCCGCGTAGATGGGTGCCGGGTCCGCGGCATTCGCCATCGCGGCACGTTCGACGCCGGCGCGGACGCAGATCTCCTCGGCGAAGGGCCCGCCGAGCCGGAGGCCGACCGCGAGGGTCCTGACCAGGTCCCGGTCCGAGCCGGCCAGGAGGCCTGCGAACGCGTCGGGGCAGGGGAGCGGTCCGGGACGGTCCCGGAGGGTGTACTCCGCGCCCGGCACGACCTCCCGGTCTCTGAACCGGTGGTGCCAGAGTGGTTTTATGATCCGCCAGTCCTCGTCGCAGAGGACCACGTTCCCCTCGTCGAAGACCTCGAAGACGAGGTGATAACTCGTCTCCCTCCGCCCGACCTCGAGCGAGACGATCCGCTCGAGCCCGTGCTGCTCGATGGCGAGGACGCGCCCGTTCTCGAGGTGCTTCCTGAGGAGCATCGCGAACGACGAGGGCAGCTTCGGGGGCTCCGGGAGCGCAGCGACGCGGTGAAGCCGCCGGCCCGACTCGACCAGCAGGTGATGGCGCGCGTGCTCCTGGCCGTTCAACCGGATTCCGAGCAGTTTCTGGTCGTACTGGTAGACCTTTCCGATCCAGAGCGGGAGAGCATCTTTAAGGCCCGCGACCACCGCGAGGAGGTCGATCCCGCTCATGCCCTGTGCAGTCGCCATTAAATACCAAGGTACATATGCCCTGACGGCAAAAAATAGGTTCACTGGATTCATGACTAAAACCACTCTCGATACGCCGAGATCCGGACCCACCGCCAAGGCGGAACTCGTCCGCTCCGAGAAGCAGCGGGCCCACCTGGTAAAGCTCCTCCGGACGCTCGCCGCATGCTTCCTGGGCCTGATCGCCGGCTGGGTCTCGTTCATCCTCGGCGGCACGCCCGACGCCAACGGTATCCAGCCGCTCGCCCTGCTCGGACTCGTCATCCTCGGGGCCGCGATCGTCGTGCAGAGGCACCTCTTCATCCTGCTCGGTCTCGACAGACCGCCGCTCGGCGGCAAGGACTGGTTTTACCAGGGCTTCATGACCTTCGCGCTCTGGTTCATCACGCTCACGATCCTTCTCACGACCTCGGTGTAGTCCGCCATGCGGATCGCTGTCGTTCACCAGGAGCGGTGTCACTCCAGGAAATGCGGCACCGAGTGCATCGCCTACTGTCCCCGCGTCCGGACGGGGGACGAGACCGTCGTTCTCGGCGAGGACGGGAAGATCGTCATCTCCGAGGAGCTCTGCGTCGGGTGCGGGATCTGCGTCAAGAAGTGCCCGTTCGACGCGATAGAGATCGTCTCCACCCCCGAGGAACTCGACCAGCCGACCCACCGCTACGGGCAGAACGGTTTCGTCCTCTACGGGCTGCCCACGCCGGTGGAAGGCAAGGTGACCGGACTGCTCGGCCCGAACGGGATCGGGAAATCGACATCGGTCAAGATCCTCTCCGGCACGCTCAGGCCGAACCTCGGGGTCTTCGACCGCGAGGTTGGCTGGGACGAGGTCCTGCGGGGTTTCGCCGGAACCGAGCTCTTCGAGTACCTCTCGCGGATCACGTCGCAGCGGATGAAAGTCGCTGTCAAGCCCCAGTACATCGACCAGATCCCCAGGGTCTTCTCGGGCACGGTCGGCGAACTGCTGCGGACGACCGACGAGCGTGGGGCCCTGGCGGGGTACATGGAGGCGCTCGGGCTCGGCCCGATCGAGGACAGGACGATCGGCACCCTCTCCGGTGGCGAGCTCCAGCGGGTCGCGATCGCGGCCTGCCTGGCCCGGGAGGCCGACTTCTACTTCCTGGACGAGTGCACGCCGTTCCTGGACGTCTACCAGCGGATGGTGACGGCGCGCCTCGTCCGCGACCTCGCTGCCTCGCGCCCGGTCGTGATCGTGGAGCACGACCTCGCGATCCTGGACATGCTCGCCGACACGGTCCACGTCGGGTACGGGACGCCCGCCGTCTTCGGGGTCGTGACCAGGCCGAAGGGAGTCCGGGTCGGGATCAACCAGTACCTCGAAGGGTACCTCGCCGAGGAGAACGTCCGCTTCCGCGATCACTCAGTGATCTTCGAGAAGCGGGCGCACACCAAGGGGAGCGAGCGAGAGGTCCTGTTCGCGATTCCCGGGATGACGAAGTCGTACCCGGCCTTCCGGCTCGTGGTCGGCGGCGGCGATATCCGGCGGGGGGAGGTGCTGGGGGTGGTCGGCGCGAACGGGATCGGGAAATCGACCTTCGCCCAGCTCCTGGCCGGGGTCGAACCTCCCGACGGCGGGCCGCTCGACGCGTCGATCAGGATCTCGTTCAAGCCGCAGTACCTCAAGGGGGACACGTCCGTCCCGGTGGAGTTCCTGCTCCGGGGTGTCACGAACCGGTTCGATTCCTCGCAGTTCCAGCACGATATCCTGGAGCCGCTCGCTCTCAGGCCCATCCTCCAGTCCCCCGTGGACACCCTCTCCGGGGGCGAGCTCCAGCGGGTCGCGATCGCGGCCTGCCTGGCCCGGGACGCCGACCTCTACATCCTGGACGAGCCCTCGGCCCACCTGGACGTGGAGCAGCGTGTCCGCGTGACCCGGTTGATCAAGCGCCACGCCGAGGGGCGCGAGGCCGGCGTGATGGTTATCGACCACGATATCTACCTGGTCGACATGGCCTCGGAACGGATACTCGTCTTCGAGGGGGAGCCCGGCGTCTCCGGGACGGCCGCCGGGCCTTTCGGGATGCGCGAGGGCATGAACCGGTTCCTCAGGAACCTCGGAGTCACGTTCCGCCGCGACCAGACGGGGCGGCCGCGGATCAACAAACCCGGGTCGTTCCTCGACCGCGAGCAGAAGGCGAGCGGGGAGTACTATTACCACACTGCCGGGGATGACCAGGGAACCTAGGACACCCCCCCGAACCCTCCCGCTCGCAGCGGGACGGTGCGGTCGGGCAGATGACCGTCTCGCTCCCGGCCGCTGCACGCCCCGTGGGGACCGACTGGGGTCCGGAGACGTGGAATTCTCCAGGTCCGGTTGGGTTTGATTCCGGACGGCCCGACGATGGCTCCCTTTCGACAGCGGGCGCCCCCGGCGGGTCTGGCAGGCCGTTTCCCGCGCGGACCGCCTGCCGCGCGCATCTGGCCCTCTCCGTCACCGCACGATGCGGGCCCGCGCCGCAGGGCCCCCGTCCACGGAGCGTGACAGGGGCGGAGTCGCCCGGCTCTCCCCGCAACGGTCACAGCTCGGGTGGGGTGTACGGCAGCCGTCGTGCACCGAACCGGTCCTGTGTCGCTGGAGTGGCTGTCCTCACGCCCCCGGGTGCCGTTGACATCCTGGAATCACCGCCCGGAAACGACCTCCCGTCACCCCGCCCCATTTCCCCCCCTCCTCGCCGCGGGCGGCACGGTCCAGAGCCACCCCGCCCTTCCCGGCGCGGGGAAGGGGGACAGGCACCTCCCGGTCCCGACGCTGGACCGGGCGCGTGGCACCGTGATAATCGTCGGCGCTCTCGCCAGGGACCGCCGGGTGGTACCACGGGACGGGGACGGGGCACCCGGCACCGGGCCCCGCCCGTCTCCCTGTTGCCGGGCGCAGCGACCCTGGCACCACCGCTGTTCCGCGTCCCCGGCGTGAACGTTCCCGTGCCGGCGCATCGGCGGGGACTTTCCCGGTCGGGACCGTATCATCCGGGAGGCGAGCGGCGTCAGCCGTTCAGGTTCGAGACGAGGATCCGGAGGCCGATGGCGACCAGCACGATCCCGCCGAGCGCCTCCATCGACCGGCCGAACCGTTCGCCGAGCCGGCTCCCGGCGAGACCTCCCGCGAGCGAGAGGGCGAAGGTGACGAACCCGATCATCAGGGCAGCCCGCACGATCGATGTCGCGGGATCCGCGAGCCTCAGCCCGACGCCGGCAACGAGCGCGTCGATACTCGTCGCGAGGGCGAGAAGCAGCAGCAACCTCGCGGAGAGCACCGGTTCCGTGCTCCCGCGATCCGCGGAGAACGAGTCGTGGACCATCCGACCACCGATCCCGGCGAGGAGCAGGAACGCGATCCAGTGGCCGATCTCCCCGAAGATCCGGGCGACCCCCGATCCCACATACCAGCCGGCGAGGGGCATCAGGGCCTGGAAGGCTCCGAAGGCGAGGGCCATCGCGAGCGCTCCCCGGACCCGGTTCCCGCGCGAGATCACGGTCCCCCGACCGATCGCGACCGCGAACGCGTCCATCGACAGTCCGATCGCCACCAGCAGCAGAGAGTTCGTGTCCACCGCCGTTATCCTCCGCGGTTCGGGTCCCCGGTCCGCCCGGGCGCCTCGCCCGGAGACGAGTCCCGGACAACCGGGGGTGGGGGGGTGTCGATCGACCGCGGGGTCCGATCCGGCTCATCGGAAAGAGAGGAGGGCGTCCCGCAGGTACCGCATCTTCGCCCTTCCGGTCGCTTCCCCGGGGCGCGGCGCACTGCCCGGGGAATCATGCGCTCCCGGTCCGAACTGCTCCCGGCAGCCCCCCTCGACCGGTCTGCCCGCCCGTCAGGTTCATCGGGGAATTTTCGGCGGACTGAACCGCCCGTCGGATCCGTCTCTGTTGGACGCCCGGCCCGGGGCGTCCCCGCGAATGTCCGGTTCACCGGGATCCCTGTGTTTTTGACCTCGACGGCCGAAATATCCTGCGACCGCGACGATGCCCGTCCCCCTACACGCGGAGCGGCGGGTTGGCAGATCGGGCCACGGATCACCCGGGGATCAAGAGCCCGGAGACCGCGAGATGGATTACACGTGCGCCGGGCAGCGTCCCCTGACCGGAGCTGGCCATGCGCGCATGTCCCCGGGAAGGGGTGCCGGCCCGGATCCTGGCCGGCTGAATGGCGGAGCCGGGAGCGGCGACGGAGGAACCCGTTCGCCGCACCTCCCCTGCCGGCGGCGGAACCGGCGCCCTGTCAACGGGGCCCCGGGGGCTCCCGCGCGGCGTTCGGGGATCGCCAAGGAGGGGTCGACGAGGACGCCCGGAGTCCCCCGGGACAGGGATCATCCGGGACTCCCCGGGTTGAGGGAGACCTCGGCGATCGATCCGGGACGCACCGTCATGGCTCCTCCCGGCAGAGAGGTCGTGGCCTCACCCGCAACCGCGGTGCGCCGCGACCGTGCCACGAGGCGATCGGGTTCCGTTGTTCATCCTTCACCGGGAATTCCCCCGTAGGCTTTTCGCGAGCGCTCCGGGCCGGCTCGCCCGCGTCGCAGTTCGGCCGGGTGTGCGGGGTGAGGCCCGGCCCCCCGTCGCTCCGCGGCGGGGTCGATAGGTTGAGGATTAATACTTCATCTCTCCCAAATAGCTCCCTGCGGAATGGCCTCATCTGATACTGGCGGTGCTCAGCGGAAGATCCTGAGAACCATCGTCATCATCGCGGGGGGCGTGGTGATCCTCGCGGGAGTGAAGGGGGCGGCCCCTGTCGTCGGACCCCTGCTGGTCGCTCTCTTCATCTCGGTCCTGCTCGGGATGCTGATGCGGTGGCTCGAGACGAGGGGGGTCCCTCACTGGCTGGCGGTCACGATCGCCATCGGCGTCTTTTTCGCCGTGATCGCCGGTTTCATCCTTCTGATCGCCGCCTCCTTCATAGAGCTCGTGGCCCAGATTCCCGCCTACCAGGAGAGTGTCGAGGAGACCCTGGAGACCACCTTCCTGGGAATCGGCGTCCCCCTCCCCTCTCTCTCCGATCTCCTGTCGGCGTTCTCGGACTATTCGATCCGGCTCCTCTCGGGACTGATCACCGGCATCACGACCCTGGGGCTCATCATCATCACCACCCTCTTCTTCCTGGTCGAGGCGGACAGTTTCGTGGCGAGGATAGGCGGTATGCTCCGTGGCGACCCCGACGTGCTGGAACGGCTCTCCTCGCTCGCGCGGATGGTCATCGAGTACATGGTCCTCAGGACCGAGGTCAACCTGATGACCGGGGTCGGCACCGGACTCCTCATCGCCGGGGTTGGAGGAGCGTACGCGGTCTTCTGGGGCTTCCTCGCGTTCTCGCTCAGTTACATCCCCTACCTGGGGTTCTGGCTCGCGGTGATCCCGCCGATCCTGATCGCCTGGGCCGAGCTCGGGCCGATCCCCGCGCTGATCATCCTGGTCGGGGCCGCCATCGTCGACTGGGTCGCCGAGAACATCCTCTTCCCCCAGGTGGCCGGAAAGGGGCTCGACCAGTCTCCGGCCGTCGTTTTTGTCTCGCTCATGCTCTGGAGCTACGTCCTGGGGGGGGTCGGGGCGCTGCTCGCCGTTCCCCTGACCCTCTCGCTCCTCACGGTGCTGCAGTGCTTCGAGGAGACCCGGTGGATCTCCGAACTGCTCAGCCCCCGAGGTTTCGTCCAGCCGCTCGAGGGGGGTGGCGACCCGGGAGATGGCCCCCCGGGCCACGACTCCCCGGACGGGCCCGGGGTGCGGTGACCGGGTCGGCCCCCGTGCTGCGCGGGGACGGTCCTCGACCCCTCCCGGGGATATACTCACTGGTAAAGGGGACCGGTCTATCGCGGCCTGGCCAGCCGGGATTCCTCGTTCTGCTCACGGACGTGGCCCCCCGGAACCGGCATTCCCGGTCCATCGCGCCTGCCCGGGACCGGGGGCAAAAGAACGGGACGGCCGAACGCGTGTTCCTGGACGGCGACCGGTCGACAGCGGTCTGCATCGCCTTCGATGGTACCCCCGACCGTTGAACCATCGAGGGACTAACCGCTGCCCTTCAGGATACCGGGCCCGGGACAGCCCTCGCCGGACGAATCCCTGTCGTTTCGTGAACGCACGGAGGAGGGTTGGTCTGCCGGGACCATCCGGGGGTCGCCACGCTCCGCACCAGGGGCATACGTTTTTATATCGGATTAACGGAGATCACGTGGAGACGGAAATTATGTGGTTTTACATCCTCGTGATCCTCCTCGGGCTGGCCTTCGGATTCATGCGCCCGGGCAAGGAGAGTAAGATGGGGCTGCTCAAGAACGGGGTCATCATCGGGATCGTCCTGGGGGTCGTCCTCGGGCTGATCGGCTGGTTCCTGAACATATCCTTCTTCGGGACGTCCTCCTGGCTGGGTATCATCTGGGATGTCATCATCCTCACGATCCTCTTCATCATCGGGGTCTTCATCGGGGACCTTCTCGAGGGCATGAGGTCGTGAGTGGGGGACTCCCCTCCCCTCACCCCGGGTTCCCGGCTTGGCACGGGCCCGGTCTCGATTCTTCTTTTCTGCAGGTTCATCCGCAAACCGCCCTTCGCGTGACACCGCGGTGCGCCTTCCGGTGACAGGCAACCGGGGGACGGAACGAGCCCCACCGCTCCCAGGTCCTCGGCGAGACGGCAGATCGTCCCTCACCGGGCAGGGAATAACGAAAACGCCCATGAAGCGGGGGAAAATATATCTGATTCATCGCTCCACGTCATTCCAGTGTTCGGGGTATATGATTACTCGTTTCAGTGGGAGGATGACCGGGGCTCCCTCGGAGTAGAAAGAAGAGGGTCGCTGTATGTGTATTACAGGACCACGGCGTCCAGGTCCATCGAGAAGATCCTCGGGAGCAGGGGGGGTAGAATCATCGTCAACCCCGTCGAACCCCTCAACCTGCCGCAGGAGGTCACCAGGTACCTGGAGTTCCACTTCACTCCCATCGTCGTACCGTCTGAATCGGAGCAGAGGATCTTCCTCACGTTCCCGGTCGAGATCGGTGTTTTCCTGCAGGACAAGAGGGGTTTCACCGTTATCGATATCTTCAGTTTCGCCCCCCAGAAGTATTCTCTGTACGGAACCCCCGACGATGGGGTGATCACCCGGCACGTGGACTCGGATGTCTTCGACTCGGTGCCGTACCTGGTCGATCCGCTGGCCACCGGCGTGATGGAGCTCACCATATTCAACGCTTCCAGGACACAGGTCGAGGTGACACGGGCGGTCTTTGAGAATGCCTCCCTGAACGTCTACTACGGGGATTTCGTGGCCATGAAGGGCCGGATGGAGGTCTATTCGAAGGCTATCGCCGAGACAACCACGCTCCTCACACCCTTCAGGGAGGGGATGAGGGCGGCCGTGCCGCTCTTCGCATCCCGCCAGATCGCCCTGGCCGAAGGGCTGAAATATCTGATGGAGCACGGGGTCGGTGGATGAGATGGAATGGCTTGATACGGTCGTGTACGGCGAGGTGACCTACTATCACCTGCTGATCTTCGTCATCGACGTCATCGTTGCAGTCGTCGTGGCCAAGGCAATCTCGGTCTATCTCAAGAAGTACCTGAGTGACAGGATAGAGAAAGCGGAACTGGACATCATCATCAGGATCCTCCAGGTCGTCGTCATCCTGATCGGTTTCTACATCGGTCTTCCCCGTTTCGAGTTCAACCTCGCCGATCTCATCCTCGTCGGCGGGACGCTCACCATCGTGATCGGTCTGGCCACCCAGAAGATGGGCTCGAATTTCGTCTCCGGTCTCTTCCTTCTCATCGAGAGGCCGATCAAGCCCGGCGATACCGTCCAGGTCGAGAGCGTGACGGGGGTCGTCCAGAAGATACACATCCTCTCGACGATCATCAAGACCTTCGAGGGTATTTACGTCAGGATTCCCAACGAGACGGTGTTCACCTCGGAGATCGTCAACTACGTCGCCAATGTGGCCCGGCGGTTCGAGTACGTGGTCGGGATCAGCTACCAGGACGACGCAGGACGCGCCATCCGGGTGATCCAGGACCTGCTCGAGGCTCACCCCTTCGTCCTGAAACACCCGTCGCCGTCCGTCTTTCTGGACGAGCTCGGGGACTCGAGCGTCGTGCTCAAGGTCCTCATCTGGTGCCCCTCCCGGGTCTGGTGGTCCGTCAGGACCGAGCTGCTGCAGGAGATAAAGACCGCGATAGAGGATGCGGGGACCGTCATTCCTTTCCCGCAGAGGGTGATCACCCTCCAGGAAGCCCCTCCCGGGAGATAACGGGAAGCCCGGTCGTGCCCGCCCCGGCGCATCCCCCGCGCGTCCCGGAGGGCCGATCGGCTCGACCGGTCCCCCTGCGGGTGGACCTGGACTTCTGGTGTACCCGGGAGGGTCGACCCCACCCTCTCCCGGCAACCGTCCCCGCGCGGGTGGATCGGACCCCTCACGACGACCAGTGTAGACCTTGCCCTCGGCGCACCGCGCCTCGTTGGTCGATCCGCATTCACAGGGCGCTGCAGGTGACCGGGCCCGGGTTTCACGGCCCTGCCGGTGCCCGGCACTTCCCTGCCGGCGAGATCGAGCCGTCCCCCGCCTTCAGCTCCTTCACGCCCCCGTTACGTGCCCGTCCTCCCCTTCCGGAATGTCCGGGGACCGGTGCCTGCCCGGTTCTCCACCCTCTCCGACACGGTTCGTCGCGACCTCCCCCGCCGTCCTGCGGGGCGCCAACCCCGGGGGTTCGCACGTTCGCCGGTCGAGGGGGATGACAGGGACGATGGGCGGTCTCGCGCCAGGATCCGGTTGCCGGGCCTCTTCCCGGACCGGCGTGTGCAGTTCGAAGAGCCGGGGGGGGCAGGACGGTCGACGACGGACCGCGTGCACGTTCGACGACGTTCCCTGTCCGAACGTACCCTCTCCCTGGCAGCCATGGGACGTCGAAGCGGCGGCAACGCCGCCCTCCCCGGTGAGGACACCCAGGACGAGGGGAGGGGACGGGGACGGGTGAGGACGGGGTCGCCATTACGGGAAGAGAGACCACTGTCGGGACGGGTGACCGCCCACTCCCTCCATCTCTGTCGGGCCGGCAGTGGCGGTCGGAAGAGAGGTATTCCGTCCTCATTCACCGGGCGGCACCGCTCGCCGACAAACGGGTTGAACGGGCGCGTGCCCGGGGAGACAGTCCGCCCGGAACAGGAAGACCCTGCCGGGGTACCATCCCGTCGGACGGCAGGACCGGACTCCCGCGCCGTGCCGGCCGATGGGCACGGAGTCCGGGACGGCCCCTTTCGAACAATCCTCCGGGGCCTGGATCATCGTGTCCGCACCGGGGTGCGAACGGTCGCGGGCATGGATCCGGGGCAGCGTACTCTCTCCTGTCCGGCGTTCCGTCGATCGCCCCACCCGGGGTGCAGGAGGACGCTCCGGGCGGGGGGATGCACCGGGCACCCCGGAAACCCCTCCCCGCAGGGGGCAGCACCAGCCAGGCCCTCCAACTGGCCTCGCGCCGAAAGGCAGGAGACATTCACCCGGGACTCCCGGTATCGGCCTCCGTTTCCCGAGGGCCTGCGACCGAAAGGACACGGGGTTCGAGGACGGTCCCGATCGTTCGCGGCGTCCTCGCCGGCCCGCACGGGGCTTCCGGCAGCCGGTTCCTCCCTTCAGAAACCCCGGGATATCGCGGTTGTCGCGGGGTCTTCCAGCCTTCCGGGTACCGGGGCGTGGTGTTGAACCCCCGCACACCTGTGCACCGATACCGTGCCCCCCCCCAAAACCCGCGGGCGCCGCGGGGGCCGGGGTACCTTCGCGGTCCGAATCCTTGCGTGTTCGCCCACGACCCCGGTCCAGGGAAGAGAGGGACGACTCCCGGCAGGACCGATCAACCCGACGGACGGAGTGAAACCACAGGAGGCACCGGCTGCACTGTCTCTGAACGTGCGGATCACTCGGGCGGTGACGTGAGTCGGCCCCATCTGCCGGAAGTCGGGTTCCTGGCCCAGAACGGGATACGAGCGGGGGAGGATAGAGTTCGACGACACCGGCGAATTGCGAGGGGCAAGGGCGGCGAGCGTTCTTTGGGACGATCGATACCGCATCACGTCACGCCGTTCCATCGTCCAGCGGATGCCGCGGCACCGGGTCCTTGCCCTGATATGAAAAAAGCGGACGTGGGATGGACACCCAGGGAGGTGATTCTCCGGATCCGCCGACCCCCCTCTCGGGGAGGGATCAGCCCTCGATCCAGTACTTGACCGTCTCGGGGTTCGCGACGATCCAGGAACGTGCGGCCTCTTCCTCGGGCGTGCCGTCCTCGATGGCCGTCATGACGGAATGAATGTCTTCCATCGTCCAGTTGAACCGGCTCAGGATCGCGTACGCGCCGGGGTTATCTTCCTTCAGGCCCTGCCGGGCAACGGTGACGATGTCCTCGGCGCCGCCATAGGTCCCCTTGGGGTCCTCGAGGAACTTCAGGTCCCAGCGACCGAACTTCCAGTGCGGGGACCAGCCCGTCACCACGATCCACTCCTCGCCGTTGATGGCCGACCTGAGCTCCGCCGCCATACCGGCACTGCTGCTCGCGACGAGTTCGTAATCGAGGCCGTACTCTTCGATGGCCTTCTCGGTCGACTGCATGATCCCTGCACCGGGATCGATACCGATGATCTTGCCATCGAATTTGTCGCGCACGTCGTTCAGCTCCTCGATCGAATCGATGGTCACGTACGACGGAACCACGAGTCCGATTTTCGCCGATCCCGGGATGTTATCAGCCACGTAGTCGAGTTTGTCTCCGTACTGGTCCCAGTAGGCCTTGTGCGTGTGGGGGAGCCATGCGGTCGTCGTGACATCGATGTCGCCGTTGGCGAGCCCGGCGAAGAGCGGCCCGGCGTCCACGGCGAGCAGGGTGGCATCGTACCCGGCATCATCGAGCACCTGTTTGATTACGTTCGAACTCGAGATGGCACAGTCCCAGGTGACGTACCCGATGGTGATCTCTCCTCCCGTATCGGTAGTGGTTGTGTTGTCAGCAGGCTGACCGTTCTCCCCGACACATCCCGATACCAGGACAGTGGAGAGGACTGTCATCCCCACGACAAGGAATAGCAGCAAATTTTTCGAATTCATACATGTTTCTCCCGGACCCGTCTCTGGTGGGCGGGTCCAAAACGATCTGAACAGATCAGGATACCACTTGGAACCCGGTTCATATATATTTTAGGGATTGTGACAACCCGGTCCCGGCCACGCTTCACGGGGTATGAAAAAGGACCCGAGAAATACCTCGAAAAGGCAAATGGAGCCCTTTAGGTTCTATCGTCTCATCCAAATACATATCTCGACGGGCGTCCTCGCGCACGACCATCCGCCACCGGGTTCGCCGGCCCCGACCGGCCGCGATGACCGTCCCGGCGAGATCGGATCGCCGTCGAGAGGTTCCCGTCCTGTCCCGTCCCGGTATCCGCGTCCCCACCGTTTCGAACCGGGGACAGATCTTCATGCCGTGGTGCCCACCTGCCCGCGAGCCCTCCCGTGCCGTCGCGCAGCACCGGCCCTCCAGCGACGACCTCGAACGGCGGGCCGGGATCTGGCCTCGTCTCGCCGATCCCTCCCGCGTCCCGTCACGACCTCGACCATTTGGGCCGTCGGGACGCGGTCGGTGTCGCCGGTTCAGCACGCACACACCCCGGACCCCGGCTTCCCGCGGGATCGATTCCCATCCACCCCCCTACCGCCTATCCCGTGACTCCATTCAGATCTCCGGATGACACCCCGTCCGGCCGGAGGGGGACGAGGTTCTTGAACCGGACACGTTCCGCCGAAGTCCGTCCTCCCCGGGTCCCCTGGTTCTCCGCTCCGTTCTGTTCGCCGGAAAACCGTCGCGGACCCGGCGTGAGCTCGTGGCGATGCTCGGCGGTCCCGGGAGAGAACGTTTCCCGGTCTTTCTCCCGGTCTTCGCGCGCCGGGTTGTAAGGTGGGGGTCTGCTCGCCCGTGACAGCCCGCCGGAGAAGGAGGTTACCCGTCTCTGGCCCGGTGTGCCCCGGCGCGGGGAGATCACGGTCGTGTGATCCGCGCGCTGGCCACCCCGTCCCGTGATCGGAATCGTGTGGCAGTCGGATGGGGAAAAGGGGGGTTACCTGACCACGCTCTGCGTCACCCGGTCGAGGATGATCGCGAGGATGACGATGGCGAGCCCCGCTTCGAAGCCCATGGCGATGTTGACCCGCTGGATGCCGACCAGGACCTGGTACCCGAGTCCCGCCGCACCGATCATCGAGGCGATCACCGCCATCGAGAGGGCGAGCATGATGCACTGGTTCACCCCGGTCATGATCGTCGGGAGCGCTCCGGGGAGCTGGACCTTGAGCAGTTTCTGCCGCGGCGTGGCGCCGAACGCGTCGGCCACCTCGATCAGTTCGGTCGGGATTTGCCGGATCCCGAGGTTCGTCAGCCGGATGGCCGGCGGCATCGCGAAGATGACCGTCGCGATCATGCCCGGGACATTCCCGAGGCTGAAGAAGATCACCGCGGGGATCAGGTAGACGAACGGGGGCATCGTCTGCATGAAATCGAGGAGCACCCGGATGACCGCGTCGAACGTGTCGTTGCCCGACGCGAGGATCCCGAGTGGCACGCCGATCAGGAGCGCGATGAACGTCGACGCGATCACGAGGGCGAGCGTCATCATCGAGAGGTCCCAGAGCTGCAGGTTCCAGATCAGGAGGAGACCCGCGATCGAGAGAAGTGCCAGGCGCAGGTTGCGGTGGGAGACGAGGTAGACGAGGATCGCGAGGATGGGGATGAAGATCAGCGGAGGGATGATCATCAGGATATCCGCGAACCCGTTCAGGACGGTCTTGAAGCCGGCGGTGATGATATCGAGGAGCCAGCCGAGATTGAACTCGATCCAGTCCACCAGGTCCGCGACGAGATCTCCGATCGGCAGCTTAGGAATCATTGGTTTCAGGCTCCTTCCGTGCCAGCGCGAGGAGCACGGAGCTCCGCATGATCATACCTTTAAGCCTCGCGTCCTCGTCGAGCACGGGGAGCGGGTACCTGCTGTCCGCGATCACCGGGATGATCTCGGAGATCGGGGTGTCGAGCTGGACGAAGGGGATGTCCTGGATGGTGGTCTCCTCCAGGGTCTTCTTGTCGTGTTTCACCGCCTCGACCACATCTTCGAGCATGACGATCCCTCTCAGGATACGGTGCTGACTGACCACGAAGAGGCTCGAGATGCCGAACTCTTTCATGAGGCGTGCCGCATGGTGCGGGCCGCTCTTGCAGTAGATGACCGGGTCGGCCTTCATCATGATGTCCTTCGCCGTCAGCACCTTGGTCATGTCCACGTCCGCGACGAACCGCTCCACGTACTCGTTCTCGGGGTTCATCAGGATCTCCTCCGCGGTGCCGACCTGGATGATCTTCCCATCCATCATGAGCGCGATGCGGTTCCCGATCTTGAGGGCCTCGTCCAGGTCGTGGGTGACGAAGATGACCGTCTTGTTCAGCCTCTCCTGGAGGTCGATCAGCTCGTCCTGCATGTCCCGGCGGATCAGGGGGTCGAGGGCGCTGAAGGCCTCGTCCATCAGCAGGATCTCCGCGTCGCCGGCCAGAGCCCGTGCGAGGCCAACCCGCTGCTTCATCCCCCCGGAGAGCTGGTCCGGCATGCTCGTCTCGTAGCCCGAGAGCCCGACCAGTTCCAGGGCCGCCCGTGACTTCTCGTGGCGCTCGGCGAGGGGCATCCCCTGGATCTCCAGGCCGAAGGCGACGTTGTCGAGGATGGACCGGTGTGGAAGGAGCGCGAAGTTCTGGAAGACCATGCCGATGTTGTCCCGCCGGAACTCCCGGATCTCGTCGTCGTTCATGCCCACGATGTCCCTGCCGCCGATGATGATCTCGCCGGCGGTGGGATGGATCAGGCGGTTGAGGCTCCGCAGGAGCGTGGATTTCCCGCACCCGGACAGCCCCATCAACACGAACGTCTCTCCCTTCATCACCTCGAACGAGACGTCGTCGAGACCGACGATCAGGGAGGTCTTCTCGAATATCTCCTGCTTGGTCCTGCCAGCCCTGAGGTGTTCGACGCCGCGCTTCGGGTCGTTTCCAAAAATTTTGAATAGTTGGTTGACCTTGATGATCACTTCAGGTTCTTCCTCAAAATCCACATCTCACCTCCCGAGAGTCCGTGTCTGCCGGCGCCCTGCGGCCCCTGATATCACGGTATCTACGAAAACTGTTCCTGGGATCGTTCGACAAGGGCTCCGACAGCCCTTTTCAATACCCATTTATACGGAATTATTAAAAAATGGTTCCATGGCTGCATCCTCGCGGTCTCTGGGCCGACGCCTCTCCGTGGGCCCTCGGGCGGGCTGCCGCGCGGTGACGCGGCACTGGAACTGCCACCGTTCATTCCCGGCCTCCTCTGCCGCGCTCCTCTCCACCCGGGGGGTCTTTCGGCCGGTCTGAACTCCTGGAGGAAACCCCGTCCACGACTCGGGGCAAAGGGCGAGCTCTCCGTCAGGGCCGGGGGTCTCGGTGGTCCGGTTCGATCGGCGTGTGCCGGGTCCGCCGGCCAGGACGCACTCCCCCCCAGGACCGGCGTTCGACCGGGGGTTCGAGTTTGGGGGGCGTGCATGGCCCCCTGGCGGCGAGCCGGAGCGGCAGATGGACCGGGACGGTGCCCGGGCTCCTGGAGAGGTATACCTCCACGGGACATGGTCTGCGAAGGGAGCTTTCACCCCCCGTCCTGTCCGGCCTTACCGGGGTTATGGGTGGCGGTCCCCGTCGACCTTCGGTCTCGCCGACCGGATTCACGGGTGACGACCTCCGCGAGTCACTCCGGGGGTGCCTCTCACCAGTGCGGTCTTCCCTTTTTTTCGGGGGCGGGTGCCCGGCATGCCCCCGGAAACGTTAAGGAAGCAAAGACCGAGAATTCTGGGAAGAGTGAGATGACGGGTGACGCGTTCGGGGCCCGGGGCGAACTCCGCCCGGGGGTCCTCGGGATCGCCGGCAGCCCGCGGAGGGGCGGGAACTCGGACCACCTCCTGGATGCGATCCTCGGTGGCGTCCGGACGGTCGTCGGGGAGGTCGAAGCGGTCCGCCTCCGCGACTACAGGTTCGAGTCGTGCACCGGGTGCGAACGGTGCAGGGTCGACCGGGCCTGCACCGGGCTGCGTGACGGGATGACCCTTCTCTATCCCTCCATCGTCGCGTCGAGGGGGCTCGTGCTCGTCACGCCGGTTCACAACTACAACGTCTCGGCCCTCGCGAAGGCCTTCATCGACCGCTGCTACTGCTTCTATGACTTCGAAGACCCGCGCCCGGGGCCATGGTCGAGCCGGCTCGCAGGCCAGGAGAGGAAGGCGGTGGTCGCTGCCGTCGCCGAGCAGCCGGGAGAGGAGGGGATGGGGGTGACCCTCGAGGCGATGCGACTCCCGCTCGAGGCGCTCGGGTACGAGGTCATCGACGCGCTCGCCGTCCCCGGGATGTTCGACCGGGGGGTCGTCAGACGCCACCCCGAGGTCATCGATCGGGTAAGGGAAGCGGGGCGGCTCCTCGGGACCTCCCTCCTGCCGGCGACGGGGGACCCCCGCTGAGAACCCGGTGCAGACCGCTCGCCCGGCAACAGCATCCACGCGGCACGAGCCCGTGCACCCCGGTTTTTCGAGGACCGGGGACCCGCCCGTCATCTCTCGTGAACTCATCCATCGGCGTTCCGGGTTCGCTGCGGGACCCCTGGGTTTCGTCGCGCGAGCGATATCGCCCGGCTTCCTCGAGCACGACTCCGGACGGATTCTGTGAGCTGCCGGCGTTCGACACGTCCCATAGTTCTCTGTCCCCGATCCGGAAAGAGGACGACCCGGCAGATGGGCCCGTTACCCGGTATCGACGGCCATCGTTTCGACCGGCAGGAGGGCGCCCCTGTAACCCGTGGTGACCCCCTGGACGGGTTCGGGGAACCGATCGACGGGACCCGTAACGCCCACGGGGCTTCTCCCCCAGAACAGGGCGACGCCGAACCGGACGGTCCTCCGCATGCCGGCGTGATCGTCCCCGTGCCCCGGTGGAGGTGCGGCCCCGCCGTCTGCGTCCCCGGACCAACTGTCATGGACCGGGTCCAGGCGAACCGTATACCTGGCCGTCGTGAACGATCGTCAAAAACGATGCACCCGGCTCTCGCTCGCCGCTGGTTCGAAGCCGGGCCCCGCTCCGTCCCGGGACCGTCTCGAGCCTGGAAGACCGGGGTCCTGTCAGGGACCCGTCTCGTCGGCCCCGGAAGGGGGCCGGTAGTGCTCCATCAGGGCGTCGAGGACGGACGCGACCCCCTCGCCCGTCGCGGTCGACATCCCGATCCCGTCCTCGGAACGGGCGAGATCGGCCTTGTTCGACGCGACGATCACCGGCACCACGACGAGCGACCGGACCTCCTCGAGGAGCCTGTGCTGCTCCGCGAGGGAGTAGCCGCAGTGCTCGCTCGGGTCGAGCACGAAGAGGCAGACGTCGGCCACGTCCATCAGGGCCGCGAGGGCCTGGCGTTCGATCGGGTTCCGATCCTCGGCCGGCCGGTCCAGGATCCCGGGGGTGTCCACGAGCTGGATCCGGCCCAGCGGCGTCTCGCGGTGGCCGACAATCACCCCCTTCGTCGTGAAGGGGTACCCGGCAACCTCGGGGGCAGCCGACGAGACCGCCCGGATGAACGAGGACTTTCCGACGTTCGGGTACCCGGCGACGACCACCGTGAACTCGTCCGAGACGTGCGGGAGCTTCCGGAGCACGTTCCGCGCGTCGTTGAGGAACCGGAGCTCCGGGTCGATCTGGTGGACGATCGAGGCGATCCGGGCGACCGCCCTCCGCCGCTCCACCGCGGGATCCTCGGCGCGCCGCATCCGCGAGGCGATCGAGAAGCCCTTCTCGCGGACGTGCCAGGCAGCCCACCCGACGGCCCCCAGGGCCTTCTTCATCCGGGCGGTGCCGTAGAGGATCTCGACGATGTGACGGTAGAACGGCGGGAGGGACTCGATATCGGGGAACCGCTGCAGGATGGAGACCAGCCGGTCGTGAACCGAGGCCGTTACGGCCCGGACGAACTCCTCGTTGGCCCTGTCCTTGTTGTGCTTCTCTTTCCTTTTTGCGGCCGCCCGCCTGAACGAGACGTCCAGGATCTCGTCGGCGGTCGGGATGGTCGGCGTCTTCTCGAACTCGACGCCCTCCGGGGCCCACTCGGCCGGCAGGTTGTCGTACTCCGTCGCGTAGTCCACGGTCGATCTGCTCCGGCTCTCTCTATCTCGGGCGGCCCGGGCATAGTTCTTCTGTTCCGTGCCCGAATCCCTGTTCGCGGGGCAGGGCCGCCCGGAGCCGGCGCCCCGCCCCGCGACAGGAAGAAAGAGGGGGACGGGGGCGATCGTTCCCGGGCAGCGCATCCGGGACTCGCGGGCGACGGGAGGCTCTCTCCCCGGTGAGCGTCACTCCGCTGAGGACGCTCCGGCCGCCTCTTCCTCGACCAGCTCGAGCTCGGGCTGCGGCTCGGGTCGCTTCATGACCTCGAAGAGCCGGATCTCCCCGATCGACGGGGCGGCCTCGAAGATGTCGCGCACGATCGTCGGCTTCCAGAGCATCCAGCGCCGGTCGTACCCGATCCCGGGCGGGAGCTCGATGTTCATCGTTCCCTCCTCGATGCTGGGCTCGAGGTCGCGCCCCCCGTAGAGCCGGATCAGGCCCTTCGCCCGCTTGAGCTCGTCCTCGACCACCTCGACGACCCGGAACCGGTAGTGGAGGGTCTTGCCGGCGAACTCGTTGTTGTAGTCGACGATGGCCCGGGAGCCGATGATGTCGCGCACGATCCCCTCGCGGTTCTCGCCCCTCACCCGGGAGCCGACCTGGATCTTCTCGGGGAACTGCTTCAGCGGCACACCCTCCACCAGCTCGCGGTCGTAGACGCCGAACCCCTTCTCGGGTGGAACGTCGATCTCGGCCTCCTCGTCGACCTCGCGCCCGACGAGCGCATCGTCCAGGCCCGGGATCACGTGCCCGCTGCCGACCCGGACCAGGATCGGGCCGTATGTCGCGGACGGGTTCTCGATCCCGGCGTTCTTCGCCTCCTCGGCGCTGGTCGTGTCGAAGACGATTCCGTCCACCGAGCCCGTGTACTCGACCCGGATGTAGTCTTTCTCGATAACAGCCACCATGTCACCTTTCTATATCAAATCGCGAGCATCGCAGATAAGCTTTGACGAGGGACCCGGGGGCGCGGGAAGATCGGGGGAAAAGAAACATCCCTCTCCTCCCACATAGTTCTGGCTGAGGATGATCGAGTACGAGCTGAAGGCCAGGGTCGACGACCTCGACCCGATCCGCGCAGCCCTCCAGGCCAGGGGGGCGGCCCGTGACGGGGATCGCGACGAGCACGACGTCTACTACAACCACCCGGGTAGAGACTTCGCCGAGACCGACGAGGCCCTCCGCGTCCGGTACGCGGACGGGGAGGTCGTGATGACCTACAAGGGAGCGAAGATGACCGGGACCCGTCTCAAGGCGCGCGAGGAGCTGAACCTCGCCGTCGAGGACGGGCGTGTCCTGGAGACCGTCCTGGTCCGGCTCGGCTTTCGCGTCACGGCGGTGGTCAGGAAACGGCGCGAGCTCTGGACGTTCGACGGCGCCTCGATAGCCCTGGACCGGGTGGAGTCGCTCGGGACCTTTGCCGAGGTCGAGATCCTCGGGGAGCCCGGCGACACCTCTGTCGAGGAGCGGGTCGGCGACCTCGCCGAATCGCTCGGGATCACGGGCGAGCCGATCACGTCCTCGTACCTCGAGCTCGTGCTCGGGCAACGGGAGAGCTGAGAGGGCCGTCGCCGGCAAAGAAGGGTTTCGGGTGCGAGAGACGCCCCCCGGCTCGAACCGCGCCGGGGGCGGGCTGACGACCCTTGTCAGACCGCGCTCAGCTCGATCTGGATGTCCTTCGGCTCGATGCCGAAGTGGATCAGGGCGTACTGCCCCTCGGAGGCCATCCCCGGGTTCACCACCTTGACCCCGTCCAGCTCGGTCACGCCGCGATGTTCGTGAATGTGGGCACAGCAGACGAGGTCGAACGCCTTCAGGTGGCGCCGGACCGCCGTCGAACCGACGTGCACGCCGTCGATCTCGTCCAGGGCTCCCTGGGGCGGGCAGTGGCTCAGGAGGACGTTGTGGACCGTCCGGTCCATCGTCTCGACGACCCCGGAGAGCACGCTATCGATCTCCTCCTCCGAGAGCTCGCACGGGGTCTGGAACGGGGTCGGGTTCGAACCTCCCAGGCCGGCGAACGTGACAGGGCCCAGCGAGATGTGCGAGCCGTGGAGCGAGACCGCGTCCGACCGCTCGAGCGCGTCCAGGATGTCGCGGGGGTCGCAGTTCCCCGGCACCGCCAGGCAGGGAATATCGATCCGGGAAAAGAGACCGCCCACGGCGTCGATCGGGCCGAAGTTGGTGATATCTCCGGCGATGATCATCGCATCGGCACGCACGTCGAGAAACGACTCGAGCTTGCCGTAGTTTCCGTGGAGATCCGCGATCAGGAGGACATCCATCATACTCCTCTAGTATTCGGGGGGCACCTACTAAACCTTAACCGCGTTCCAGGACCGATCCGGTCAGTCTTCCCTCGAGCGCGAGCCGCCCGAAGACCCGGTAGACCGCCGGCAGGATCGGGCGCGAGGGGTGTCCGGCGAGCGGTGTCCCGGGGAGGGGGGTGAACCGGTGGGCGTGGATCCGGCACCCCCGGGCTGCGAGGTGGCGGACGAGGTCGAGGGTGGCCTCCTGTTCCTGATCGGTCTCGAACGGGAACCCCAGGATCACGTCGACCGCCGGTTCGAGCCCGTGGTCCCGGATCCGGTCCACGGCTGTGAGCCCGTCGTCGAGAGTGTGCCCGCGCCCGATGAAACCGAGGACGCGGTCGCTCCCGGACTGGATCCCGAGGTGGACCCTGCTGTTCGCGCAGAACTCCCGGACGAGGTCGAGCGCCTCGTCCGTCACGAACTCGGGCCGCACCTCGCTCGGAAACGTCCCGAACCAGACGCGGGCCCCCTTCCGCGTCACCGCGGTGAGCAGCCGGCGGACCTTCTCGAGCCGCGGGGTGCGACCGCCCGAGCCGTAGGCCAGGGCGTTGGGGGTGACGAAGCGAACGTCGGTGAGCGCCCGGGCCGCCTCGGCGCAGGCGTCGATCGAGCGGTGCCGCATCCCGCCGGGAAAGAGGCGCGGGGTCTGGCAGTAGGCGCAGTCGTGGGGGCATCCGCGCGAGCACTCGATATATCCCCGCCGTGGGCCGAACGGGGGGAAGGCGTCGAGCAGGACGGCGTGACCCGGGAGCACGAGGCCGTCACGGGCCGTCGCGGTTCCCGGGATCGGCTTCAAGGAGCCGGCCTCGATCGCGTCGAGGAGGAGGGGGAGGGTCCTCTCCCCCTCGCCGACGACGACGTAATCCGCGGTCCGCGCGACATCGCGCCAGCGTCCCGTCGCCGACGGCCCGCCCGCGATCGTGGTGCAATCAGCGCTTTCGATCTCGGCGAGGAGCTCCCCTTCGTTCGCCACGTTCAGGCTGTAACAGGTGACCTCGCCGGCCGGCCGGTCCGTCTCGTGGAGCCGCCAGCCCGCCTGCTCGAGGGCCGCGGAGAGCACCGAGAAGGTGTTCGTGGTTCCGCGTGTGTGCCGCCAGTTCACGCGCACGGGCTCCCTCCGAGGACGGGGATCCGGGTATATATGCCGAGAGGGAGCATGGAGAAGGTGGAGCAGACATGGACAAGATCGCCGTCCAGCTCGACGGTCCCGAGCTCGGGGACCAGCATACCTGCCGGGGCCAGGGCATTACTCCCCGGATCCGTCTCGGCCCCCTCGACCCCCGGGTGCGCTCGCTCGCCGTGGTCGTGATCGACCCGTTCGAACCCGGGTGCTCGTTCGCGCTCTGGCTCGCGGCCGGGATCCCGCCCGTGCCGGTGATCCCCGCGGGCCTGGAACCGGGCAGGGAGAGCCCCGTCCCGGTGGTCCACGGCACGAACGACGGGGGGACGTCCGGGTGGCAGCCACCGTGCCCGAAGCCCGGAGACCCCCCCCACCAGCTGACATTCAAGGTCTACGCGCTCGACCACGTCCCTCTCCTCTCCCCCGGGTTTTCCCGGGCCGAACTCAACGAGGCGCTGCGCGGGCACATACTCCAGTTCGGGACGACGATCGCGCTCGTGCGCTAGGGAGACCAGCACGTTTATCCGCTCCGGGGTGAACCCCTGGAGCGAGGCATCACCATGAAACCACTCGCTGTACGTCTCCCCATCACGCACTTCCCCCCGAACTACACCTGCGACGGCACCGACATCTCGCCCGCGATCGAGATCCGCGACCTCGAGCACGGGACGAGATCCCTCGCGCTTATCCTCCTGGACCCCGACGCCCCCGGGGGCAACTTCGTCCACTGGCTCTGCTGGAACATGGAGGTGGTCACGACCGTGCCGGAGAACATCCCGAAGGAGCCCGAGACGACTTTCCCCGTCGCTGCGCGCCAGGGGACCAACGACTTCGACCGGATCGGCTACGGAGGCCCGTGTCCCCCGCACGGCCATGAACACCGCTACGACTTCAAGGTCTACGCGCTCGACACGCTCCTGGACCTCGCGCCGGGCGCGCGCCTTCCCGATCTGAACGCTGCAATGCAGGGACACGTCCTCCAGTACGGGGACGCCCAGGCCGTGTACGGGCGCTAGAGCAGCCCGAGTTTCTTGAGGTCGCTGATGATCCGGGCGACGGCGCGGTTCGCGTCCCCGGTGGTCTTGCCGCCCGTGATGATCAGCTTGCCCGAGCCGAAGAGGAGCAGGACCACCTTCGGGTCGTCGAGCCGGTAGACGAGCCCGGGGAACTGCTCGGGCTCGTACTCGATCTTGTCGAGGTTGAAGCCCACCGCGATCTTGTTCAGGTTGATGGTCGACCCGAGGTCGGCGGAGGTGACGATGTTCTGGATCTTGTAGCTGAGCTCGTTCGGGATCTCGATCTCGAGCTCCCGGAGCAGGTCCCCGAGGATCGAGAGGCCCCGGTCGAGGCTCTCGACGGACTTGGCGCCGGTCAGCACGACCTTGCCGGAGTTGAAGATCAGGGCCGCGATCTTGGGGTCCTTCATCCGGATGACGACGCCAGGAAAGCGCTTCTTGTCGTACTCCGCCCCCTCGATGTGAGAGGCGATGCTCGGCAGGTCAAGCGCATCCGCCACTTTTGCCGAGGCGACGATGTTCTCGATACGCAGGGACTCCTCCGGCTTCATGTCAATATATAAAATGCAAAATTGAGTTTAAATATATTTGGGTGGAGGATTACTCTTCGAGCGTCGAGAGGTCGCCGGGGTCCATCCCGAGCTCCCGGGCCTTCAGGACCCGGCGCATGATCTTGCCGGAGCGGGTCTTCGGGAGGGTGTCCGCGAACTCGATCTCGGACGGCATCGCGATCGGGCCAAGCGTGATCCGGACGTGGTAGATCAGCTCCTTCTTGAGCCTCTCGCTCGGCTCATGCCCGACCTTGAGGGTGACGAACGCCTTGATAATGTTCCCCTTCAGCGGGTCGGGCTTGCCGATCACCGCCGCCTCCGCCACCGCCTTGTGCGAGACGAGGGCGCTCTCGACCTCGGCCGTACCGATGTTGTGACCCGAGACGATGATCAGGTCGTCGGAACGGCCGATGACCATGATGTAGCCGTCCTCGTCTTTGATCGCCAGGTCGCCCGCCTTGTAGATGTTCCCGATGGTGTTCCAGTATTTCTCGTAGAGCTCCCGGTTGTCGAGCACGGTCCGCATCATCGCCGGCCAGGGCTCCCTGACCGCGAGGAAGCCGACGGTGCCCGGCGGGGCCGGTTCGCCCTCGCCGTTCACGACATCGACGACGACCCCCGGGATCGACTTGCCGGCGAATCCCGGCTTCATCGGTTCGCCGATCATCGTGGTCACCATGTGCATCCCGGTCTCGGTCTGCCACCAGGTATCGACGATCGGGAGCTTCGAGTTGCCGATCACCCGGTAGAACCACTCCCAGGCCTCGGGATTGAGCGGCTCTCCCACCGAGCCGAGCACGCGGAGCGACGAGAGATCGTACCTGTCCGGCCACTCGTCACCCATCTTGATGAACATCCGGATCGCGGTCGGGGCGGTGTAGAAGATGTTCACCCCGTACTCCTCGATCATATCCCAGTAGTTGCCCGCGTCCGGGTAGTCGGGGGTGGTCTCCGAGACCAGCACCGTCGTGCCGAGCATGAGCGGGCCGTACACGACGTAGGTGTGGCCGGTGATCCAGCCGGGATCGGCCGAGCACCAGTAGGTGTCCTGCTCCTTGACGTCGAAGACGTACTTCGTGGTGTAGTACGCCCCGACCATGTAGCCGCCGAAGGTGTGGACGATCCCCTTCGGAGCCCCGGTCGAGCCGGAGGTGTACAGGATGAAGAGCGGGTCCTCGGCGTCCATCTCCTCGCAGGGGCAGCGGCGGGAACCCGACGCCATCAGCTCGTCGAAGTCCACCTCCATCTCGCGGTGGAGCTCGATCGGATGCTCGGTCTCGCGCCTCAGCACGACCACGTACTCGACCGTCGGGGCGTCGATTATCGCCTCCTCCACCAGGTGTTTCAGGGGGATCGTCTTGCCCCGCCGGACCGAGTGGTCTGCCGTTACGACGACCTTGGCCCCGGAGCCGACGATACGGGCGTGGATCGCGGCGGACCCGAACCCTCCGAAGACGACCGTGTGCACCGCGCCGATCCGGGCGCAGGCGAGCATCGCGATCACCTGCTCGGGGACCATCGGCAGGTAGATGCAGACCCGGTCGCCCTTCCCGACCCCCAGGCTTTTGAGGCCGTTGGCGAACTTGCAGACCGCGGCGTGAAGCTGGCGGTAGGTGTAGATCCGCTCGTTCTCCTCTCCCTCGCCCTTCCAGATCAGGGCGACCTTGTTCCGTCGCCCGTTGAAGACGTTCCGGTCGAGGCAGTTGTAGGTGATGTTGCCCTTCGCCCCGATGAACCACCGGGCGTCAGGGTTGTTCCACTCGAGAACCCGATCCCACTTCCGGGTCCAGTGGAGGTCGTTCGCGATCCCCTCCCAGAACTTATCGGGGGAGTTTCGATACTCCTCGTAGGCCGTGGCGTAGTCACCGATCCAGGTGTCCCTGGCGGCCTCAGCATCCGGGTAGTACCGGCGCTGGTCAGTGATGAGATGCTGCTCCTCTGCCATCGGTATTCTACATTATCAATCATGAGTAATACAGATAAGAGTTCCCTCTGCGGGCCGGAGGATCGCCTGTTCACGGTGAGGATCGGGCCGGTCGTCCAGTGCACCTGGACCCGCCAATACCCGGGAGGTGCCTCTCTCTCACCGCGGACTTCCCGGGCGCCGGCGATTGCCGGGCGCAGTCACAGGGACGGAGAGACACTGGCTTCACCGGACCGTCTTATCCCCGCGACGACCCAGGGAGGCTTCACGGGGCGCCGGGAGGCGGGAACACCCCGCAGGGGCCCGGTTCGGGGGCTGCGGGTTCGCCATCCGCCTCCCGTCCGGGGCGACGATCGCCCCGGCGATGGCGACCGTGACGACGGCCTTGCCGTTCTGGACGGCCTGGCGGAGCGACCACCCCCGGGCGAGGCCTGCGGCGACAGCGGCCGAGAGGCAGCAGCCCGAGCCGTGGACGTCGTACGGGAAACGCGGCGCGGAGAGCGGGAGCGCCCCCCGTTCGTCGACGAGCAGGTCGACCACCTCGTCTCCCCGGGCGTGTCCTCCCTTGACCAGCACCGCCCGGGCCCCGAGCGCCATCAGGGCCTCTGCGGCCTCCCGCATCTCGTCGAGGGTCCGGACCGGGCGGCCCAAGAGGATCGCGGCCTCGGGCAGGTTCGGCGTCAGGAGCGCCGCCCGCGGCACGAGCCGGTCGAGCATGACCGCGACGGCCTGCGGGTCCGTGAGCCGGCCCCCGCTCGTCGCCGTCATCACCGGGTCGACCACGAGCGGGATGCCCGGAGGCAGGGAGTCCGCGATTGCCCCGGCGACAGCGGCGGAACCGAGCATGCCCGTCTTGACCGCGCCGACCGGGAAGGCCTCCAGCAGGACCTCGACTTGGGACGCGAGCAGGGCCGGGTCGACCGGAACCACGGTTCTGACCCGGGAAGGCGACTGGGCGGTCAGGGCCGTGACTGCCGAGAGCCCCCAGGTGCCGAGCGCGGCAAAGGTCCGAAGGTCGACCTGGATCCCGGCCCCTCCTGAGGGATCGGAGCCGGCACAGGTCAGGGCGTAGGCGACCTCCATCCGTGATCCGGTCGGCGGCTGAGAGAATCAAGGTTCGGAGCGGATCCCGCGTAATGTTGAAATACTCCTCCATGAAACTGAGCTGGATGGTCCCGGACGTGTGGTGGGTGCCGGTTCTGGGACTCGCGCCGGCCGTCTTCTGGCTCTGGTACTTCTACGTCAAGGACCGGTACGCTCCCGAGCCCCGGAGCTGGATCCTCCGCATCTTCGTGCTCGGCATGGTCTCGACCGTCCCGATCGCGATCGTCGAGTCGATCGTCGCACTGGCCCTGCCCTCCGACCTCCTGCTCGCCGTCGTCGTGGCCCCGATCGTCGAGGAGATCGGAAAGTTCCTGGTCGTCTACCGCTACGTCTTCCGCCACCCGGTCTTCGACGAGCCGATCGACGGGATCGTGTACGCCGTCTCCGCCGCTCTCGGGTTCGCGGCGCTCGAGAACGTCCTCTACCTCTTCGCCGCCTACTCCGAGACCCTGACCCTCCCCCTCGAGCTCTCGTTGCTCCGCGGCGTCCTCTCGGTTCCCGGGCACGCCCTGATGTCCGCGATGTGGGGCTATGCTCTCGGCCAGGCGCTCGTGACCCCCCACCCGACCGCCCGGCGGCTCGTCTACGAGGGGCTCCTCCTCGCGATCCTCCTCCACGCCGCGTTCAACCTCCTGGCGAGCGCCGACCTGGCCGGGATCGTCGTGCTCCTCCTGGTGCTGGTTCCGGGCATGTGGCTGATCGCGAGCGCGCGGATCGGGCGGGCGCTCCGCTCCGGCGCCCCGCCGGAATGAGACGGGGGGTCACTCGTGCCGGAGCGCCTCGATCGGGTTGAGGTTCGCCGCCTTCCAGGCCGGGTAGAGCCCCGAGAGCAGGGCGGTCACGAGCCCGAAGCCCATGCCGAGCGCGATCGACCCGAGGTTGGACGGGTGGAAGAGATAGTCGGTCGACTGGAGCACCAGGAGCGAGACCAGGTAGCCCGCTCCCAACGAGAGGAGCCCGCCGATCGAGGACCCGATCGCCCCGAGTATCAGGGCTTCGTAAAGGAACATCTGCCGGATCTCGCGCCGCAACGTCCCGATGGAACGGAGGATCCCGATCTCGCGGATCCGCTCGGTCACGGACATCAGCATCACGTTCAGGATCGAGATCCCCGCGACAATGAGGGAGATCCCTCCGATCGCGGTCGTGAACGTCGAGATCTGGGAGAAGACCGTGTCGAGGCTTTCCAGGATCATCTTGGACGAGTAGGAGTCGAGGACCGTCTCGCGCCGGTTGAAGCGCTGGTCGATCGCCTCCTCGATGGCGTCGATCCGTTCGATATCGCTCACCTTGATGGTCACCTGGTCGTAGCCGCGGTCGCTGTTCCGGTCCTCGTACCATTTCGGAGAGACGATCAGGGCGAGGTCGGGCTGGATGTCGAACCCGAGCCCGCGCTCCTTGAGGATCCCGACGACGCGCTGCGTGCTCCCGTCCGAGAACCGGACCTGCGACCCGATCCGGAGGTCGAACTGGTCGGCGATCGTCGGGCCGGCGAGGACCCCGCTGGTCCCCCGGAGCAGGACCCCCTGGTCGACCTCGACCATGTACCCGATATCATCGGGGTCGATCGCGTAGATCGAGACCGGCCCCTTCGTGGTCCCCACCTCGATCCGGTCGGCCGTCGAGTAGATGGGGATCACCGGGTCCGTCCCGGCGATCCGCCGCAGGTCCTGCACCTGCCGCTCGGAGATCTTTTCTTCCGCGAGACCCCCGCCGAACGCCGCGCCCATGCTGATGTGAGGGGTCACGATCAGCGAGTCGCCGACGGTCGAGAGCTGGTCCTTGACCGAGAGCGTCAGGCTGTTGCCAAGGATGCCGAGCGACGAGATCGCGAGCACCCCGATCACGATCCCGATGATCGCGAGCATCGACCGCAGGAGGTTCCGCCTCAGGTTCCGCTGCGCGATCTCGAAGAAGGTCCTGCTCATCCCGAGTCCTCGCTGATTTGGCCGTCGACGATGCGGAGCTGCCGCCTGGCGTAGGACGCGATCCCCGGGTCGTGCGTCACCATGATGACCGTCTTCCCCTCCCGGTTCATCGCAACCAGGAGTTCCATGATCCCCTGCCCGGTCTTCTGGTCCAGGTTGCCCGTGGGCTCGTCGCAGAGGAGGAGGTCGGGGTCGTTCACGAGCGCCCGTGCGATGGCGACGCGCTGCTGCTGGCCTCCCGAGAGCTCGCTCGGCAGGCTCCTGTGGAGCCGTTCCTCCGCGAGCCCTGCCGCACGGAGCACCTCCTCGGGCTTCCTGCCGCACGCGCCCCTGCTACCGCACTTCAGGACGCGCGGGTACTCGACGTTCTCGAGCACCGAGAGGAGCGGGATGAGGTTGAACTGCTGGAAGATGAAGCCGATCGTGTCCCGCCGCAGGTAGGTCAGTTCGTCGTCCGAGAGCTCGCCGACGTCCCGTCCCCCGATCACGAGGCGGCCCGAGGTCGGGACGTCGAGACACCCGATCAGGTTCAGCAGGGTGGTCTTGCCCGAGCCCGAGGGGCCCATGATCGCGATGAACTCGCCCCGACGGATCGCGAGCGAGACGGTGTCGAGCGCGACCACGTTGCCCGCGGGGAGCGGGTAGACCTTGGAGACTTCCTCGAACCGGATCAGCGCGGGGCTATCTGCCCCGTCCGCCGTCACCGTTTCCATGAGCGGTAGATCAGGTAGCCGATGACCGCGGCGAGCACGAGGGCCAGGGCGATCACGGGGAGGTTGTTGCTGTCACTCCCGGTATCCTTCTGCTGGTCCTGGGAGAGCGCGACCCGCGACTCGCTCTCGAACGGGTTGCCGTTCGCGTCCCGGTAACTGATGACGAGCGGGACCGAGGACTGGTTCTCGGCCAGGAAGTTCACCTCGAACGAGGCGAAGTCGTCGGGCTCGAGAGAACCGACCACGTACTGCGGGAACGGGTCCGCCGGGGTGGAGGCCCCGCCCGGCGCGATAACGACCGAACGGGCCGGGGTCAGGCCGGCGTTGGTGATGTCCCCGGTCAGCAGGAAGACGCCGCCGGGTTGACGCTCGACCTCGAAGTTCGAGAGGATGAGGTCGGGCTCGCGGAGCGACGTGCCGAGAACGAACGGGAGGTCGACGGTGGAGACATGCCGGTTGTGCCCGTTGAACCAGACAAGCTCGAACGCGACGGTCGCGTTCTGCTCGATGGTCAGGTTGAAGGGGGCCGTCGCACGGGCGTTCGCCGGGAGCCCCCCGATGAACGAGGACGACGGGGTGGCCGAGAACCCGGTCCCCCGGGGGGTGACCATGACGCCGTCGATCGCGGTCTGCCGCGGGTTGCCGATCGCCAGCACGACGGTCTCGGCGAGCCCCGGCGAGAAGACGTCGGGCCTCTCGACATAGGAGACGGCGGGCGCCGTGCTGTCGACCCGGACCGGGACCGGGACGCGAAGCCCATGCTCCCCCGGGACCGGGAGGCTGAAGACGGGGAACGCGACCCCGTCGGGACCGCCCGCCTTTACTGTGAAGGTGAAAGCCATCCGGTTGCCGGCGCCGATCTCCCCGACGGTCGGGTACGGGTCGTCCTCGACCGTGACCGGTCCGCTCGAGAGGAGCGTGGCCCTGGACGGTCTGAGCGGGGAGAGGCCGGCGTTCGCGACCTCGACCGTGAGGGTTCCGACGTCCCCCCGGGCGAGGACGGGCGGGTCGAGCGTCGTCGAGACGACCTGGAGCCGGTTGCCCGCCGACGTGGCGACCGGTACGCCGGTCGCGGGGGGCGTCTCGTCCCCGGGCGCCGGGAGGGTGACGGTGGTGACCGGGTACGGCAGACCGGTCGGCAGGCTCGCGGACACGCAGGCGGCGCAGGCCAGGAGGGCGAGGGCCACGAGCAGGAAGCGTCGGATCATTCAGGTCACCAGCATCGGGACGACCGAGGCGAGGAGGTAGATCAGGACGGGGACGAGGACCGTGATCGCGGCGTCGCGGGTCGAGAGGTTTCGAGCCTGCCGCACCCCGAAGATCCAGATGTTGGCGGACCAGAGCATGAACAGGAGACTGATGATAGTCGCGGCCTGCATGGTGGGGTCCTGCGTGAGGGTGGCGCTCCATTCCTGGACCGCCTCGGGGTCGGTGAGTGTCGGTATGCGGAGGTTCGAGACGAAATTCCAGGTGAGCACGGTGCTGACGATCCCGCCGATCACCTGCGGGACGTGGCCGTACCCGACGTAGGAGAGGAGGCGGTTGAACTCGCCGCTTCCGCGGAACGCCATCGAGACGACGAAGAAGACCGCGGTGTAGATCACCCAGGCGAGCAGGGTCGTGATCAGGGCGCCGATCGCGCCCACCGCGCCCACGACGCCGCCGAGCCCCTCGATGCCGGGGAGCGCCATGGCGTCCATTAATACGGCGGACATCTGGTAGGCGGTGACCGCCCCTATCACCCCGGTCACAAGGACGATCAGCCCGGGGAATAGGAGGTTCACCGGCTTTGGGTCGAGGGCCTCGAAGAAGGCGCGCGGGTTCACCACGAGGTCAACGAACGACGCACGGGCCTCGGAGACGGGCTCGCCCGAAGACCCGTTCATCCGGAATCACCCCGGTCACCGATTCGGATTGATTTGCTCATCATGGGGTTACTATCGTTCCAGGTTCTATTTCAGATCTCCTGACTCCGATCCCGGGAAGAGGGGGGGTCACAGGACCTCGTGCCGCCTCGCACCCGAGACCGCGTCCAGCCCGGTCGAGAGGAGGGCGCCGAACCCGAGGCAGACGACCACGAACTTGACGAGCCACCCCAGGACCGGGACCAGGTAGACCAGGTTGAGCAGCGCGAAACCGATGGCGAAGATGACCAGGGTCCTCTCGCCGAGCCCCGTCCTCCCGGCGATCAGGCGCCCGAGCGCCAGCGAGACGACGAGGCCCGCGAGCATGATGCCCGCCGCGACGAAGAGCCACCCGAACACCGCGATGGGGGCCCCGATCACGGTGAAGACCAGGATGAGGCCGACGATCCCTGCCGCCACCAGGGCGATCAGGCCGATGGCGAACGAGGGGAGCGGCTGCTCGCGGACGCGGGACTCGACCGCACCCGCCCACCCGGGGAAGAGGGCGACCAGCAGGAGCCCGAGGAGCAGGAAGCCGATCGTCCAGAGGAGGAAGAGCACGGCCGAGAGCCAGGAGACCAGGGTCCCGATGCCTCCCGTACCGCCTGAGGCCGTCCAGTTCACTGGTTGCCTCTCCCCGCTGGACGAGTAGCGGAGCGCTCCCTCCGACCCCTCGTCGACGACGGACGCGGATTCGATCCAGAGCGTCCCGTTCACGTCGCCGCGGTGGGTGAAGGTGCCCGCCGAGACCCGGGCGTCGCGCCCGATCCGCGCTCCGGGCCCGAAGAGAACCTCGCCCCCGCTCACCAGGGCGTTCCGCTCCACCGTGCCGTTCAGGTCGACCCGTCCCCCAACCAGGACGACCTTGCCGCCGACCGGGCCGTCGATCCGGACGGTGCCGCCGGCCGCGATCACGTCTCCGGCGACGGGGGCATGGACCCCAATCTCTCCGCCGACCGCGATCAGCGACCCGATGGGCGCTTCGACAGAGACCTGGCCGCTTGCCGCGACGACGTCGTCGTCGACCGGCTCCGCGATCACGGTCATGCCCCCTTCCTCGCCGCCGAGGACACGGATCGCTCCCGCACCGTCCGCTATCACGAGGAGGAGGACGAGGACCGCGACGATCCGTTCGCCCTTCATGCCGGTGCATGCACCGATCTGGTATTTAAGACTAGTCCCGGGCGGTGTCCGTGAGCCGTTCCCCGAGGTACCGGATCAGGCCGTGGAGCCCGTCGGCCACCGGGTGGATCTCGTAGAAGTCCGAGAGACCGTCGACCCGGAGCCCGTGGCGGATCATCTCCGCGATGTACATGACGGGGAGGGCCGCCTCCGGGGCGGAGGCCGCGATCCCGGTGACCCGGGCCCCGCTCTCGTCGACGAAGACCTTCGCGACCCCGGTTCCACGGTCCGGGACGGCGAAGAACGAGCCCGGCCCGGCAGGGGCCGGGACCGCGTACGACCCGGTGGTCGCGCTCTCGTCGATGGCCCAGGCGTACTGGTTCCCGAGCCGGAAACCCCGGGGGACCAGCCGTCGGTCGGTCCGGGCCTCCCGCCCGAGGATGTTCTCTGCCGCGACCCGCCCCTCCTGCCGCGAGACCGGGGTGAGATAGGGCGGGCCGGTGACATCCCCGCAGGCGTAGACGCCGGGCACCGAGGTCCGCTGCCGGTCGTCCACGACGATCGTCCCGTCGCTTCTCTTCTCGACCCCCGCGCAGACCTCGCTGTTCGGTTCGAGGCCGATCGCTGCGATTACCGCGTCGACGGGGAACCCCTCCTCCTCTCCGCCCGACGAGACCGTCACGCCGTTCACCCGGCGCCCGCCGTCGACCGAGACCAGGCCGGTCTCCTCCCGGATCCTGACGTTCTCGAGCTCCCTGCGCGCGCACCGGTCGAGGTGGGGGTCGAGCCCCCGGAGTAGCCTGCTCCTGACGAGCAGGTCGACCTCGGCGCCGAACGCGGCGAAGATCCAGGCGAACTCGACGGCCTGGATCCCGCCCCCGACGATCGCGACCCGCCCGGGCACCTCCCTCATCGTGGCGATCGTGGCGGCCGTGTAGACCCCCTCGCGCGAGATCCCGGGGACCGCGGGGAGGGCAGGGCGGGAGCCGGTGGCGATGATGACGGCCCCGGACTCGACCGGCCGACCGTCGATCACGGCGCGCGTCCCGTCGAAACCGGCCGAGACACCGGAGACGACCTCCACCCCGGTCCCCTCCGTCTCGTCGGAGAGGACCCCGGTGATCGTCGACTGGATCCCGGCCATCGACCGGAAGAGGCCTTCCAGGTGGACCGACGGCTGGCCGGCGAGCACGCCGAGGGAGGCGAGCCGCCGTGCATCCACGACAGCCCGGGCGGCATCGTTCATCGCGTTCACGAGCATGCACCCGTAGAGCAGGCACTGCCCCCCGAGATTCCGCCTCTCGACCAGCCTGACCTGCCGGCCGGCGTTCGCGAGGTGCATCGCGGCGAAGCGACCCGCGGGCCCGCCGCCGATCACGGTGACCGGGTCCATCAGAGGATCTCCACGCCCTCGTCCATCGGGGAAGAGAGCGTCTCGCCCGAGTAGGCGTTTATCTCGACGATCGACCCCCCCGTGACCTGCCAGACCGGCACGAAGACCCGGGAGAGGTCCGTGCGGATCGAGCGGGGGTCGGGGCGGAAGACCTTCTCCTCGTAGAAGATCGCGTCGCGCCGCTCCTGGCGGATCCTGACCTTCTTGGTCAGGCTCCGGACGACGTGCTCGACGACCCTCTCCCCCGCGTCCTCGCGCGGGATCAGGGCTTCCATCACCTCCGTCCCGTCCGGCAGCCCCCCCCGCACGACGGGGAGCTCCTCGACCGCCTCGATCTCGCCGTTGATCGCGTTCAGCGCGAGCAGTCCCTCGTCGTCGAAGAGGATCGTATGGTTCTTGTAGGTCGTCCCCCCGGACGAGGAGTAGCGCGCGCACCAGAACGGGATCAGGCGGAGCCGGACCGCCCCGTCGCTCCGGGCGAGCATGGAGGCCTCGCTCCCGGAGATCCGGACCGGGAGGTGGGGGATGCCGCCGGCCCCGGCATCTCTCTCCGGCTCGCGGAGCACTACCGGGGGCAGGGGGAGCGAGAGGTCGAGCGCGAGCTCCCGGCCGGTCACCCGGGCGCAGGCCGACCTCCCCGCGTAATCGACCAGGGCCGGGAGCCCCCAGGCGACACAGTGCTCCGCCCTTACCCGGTCGGAGGTCGAGAAGAGGATCTTTCGGCAGACGACCTCGCTCCCACCCGCCCTGACGCGGTAGACGGTCTGGTCGAACGCGCTCCAATCGGCCTCGTCATCGCTGCAGAGCACGAGCACGCACTCGCCCCCGCGTATCGCCGAGAGGTCGAGTGGCGGGTCCATCGGCGCCACGTCGAACGAGGCGGATTCCAGGATCCGGCCGATCTCCTCACGTGCACGCTCGCGGACCAGCTTGTCCATCGATCTAACTTTGACGGCCAGCTATAGAACAATTTTTCTATCGCCAGGAGGATTAGAGATGATGACCCCGTTCCTCATGTTCGTCAACCACCAGATCGAGAATTACGCGATGCAGGTCACGTACGACCCGGTCAGTGGAAAGGGACGGGTGGTCTACAACCTCTCGCTCGTTCGCGCGGGCGACCTGCCTGCCGTCCTCGAGGTGATCCGGGTCACCTGCCTCTCGGGGGTGAGCTCCTCCGACCTGGTCCGGGTCGTCCGCGGCGGGGAGTCGATAGACGGCTACACGGTTCCCGAGGGCCAGGCCGGGATCTGCACGGTCTGTTCGGTCACGCTCGACGGGATCCTCCTGCAGCGCGGCATCCCGTTCCACCCGATCGGCGGCGGTGTCGTCGAGATCGTCGACCGTATCCCGCGCCGGTTCACGCACCTCATCCACTTCGACGAGACGACGATCGACCCGACCCAGGTCCTGATCGCCGACGAGATCTCCTCGGTCGGCGAGGTGATCCGGACCGGGAACGGCACGGTCCTCGCCAACATCCGCGAGTGCCACATGGAGGCGGAATCGGCGGTCGCCGAGCTGCTCGACGACCTGGCGGGGAGCCGGTTCATGGGTGTGCTCGAGGTCGGGCTTCCGAACAGCCCGATACTCGGAGTCCCGGTCAGCCCGCAGTACATGGGGGTGATCGCGCTCGGGGGCACCAATCTCATCGCGGCGGTCCGCGAGGCCGGATACCCGGTCTCGTTCCTCGCCATGAGGGGTGTGATGGAGGTCGAGGAGATGATCGCCATCGAGCAGCAGGTCGCCGTCCTCGAACCCGGGACGGCAGGTTGACGGGCAGGCGGGCCCGGCGCCCGTGCCCGGACAGAGATCCTCCAGGTGTGAACGCCCCCTCTTCGCGACGCCTCGAAGGACCCGGCACCCTGCCGGCGCGGGTGCGGGGTTTATCTGAGCCGCGCGCGAAAGAGGTCGTCATGATACCAGGCTGGCCAGAGGCCGACCTCCCCGTGCCGGTGGCGAGGGACGGGTCCGAACTCGACGGGATGACCGCCGACCCGGACTGCCTGATCCCCGGCCCGATCTACTTCATGTACCGCGACCTCGCCCGCACCGATGAAGACCGGCGGTGGCTGGAGTCCCGGCACATCCGGTACGACATCACGCGGATACCCCCGGGTACCTTCTGCAACGAGTACGTCAAGACCAAGGGGCACTACCACCCCCCGGCCCCGTCCGGGATCCCCTACCCCGAGGTCTACGAGGTGATGGCCGGCCGGGCGCACTACCTCCTCCAGCGGCCCGACCTCTCGGACGTTGTCCTGGTCGAGGCGGACGCGGGGACGGTCGTGCTGATGCCGCCCGGGTACGGGCACGTCACGATCAACCCCGCCGGAGACGACCTCGTGATGGCGAACCTGGTCTCGCGCTCGTTCTCGAGCGATTACCGGCCGTACGAGGTCTCACGGGGGGCGGCCTACTACGAGCTCGCCGACGGCGGCTTCGTTCCGAACCCTGCCTACGCCGAGGTGCCGCCGCTCCGCCGGTGCCCGCCCCCGGACCTCCGGCAGCTCGGGGTCACCCCGGGGAGCACCCTCTACGACCTGGTCGAGCAGCGTCTCCCGCTCGACTGGCTCGACAACCCCGGGGCGTTCGCCGGCATCCTCCAATTCCCGTGAGGGGGACGGGGTACCGCCTCCCGGTTCGCGCCCTCCTCTTTTTGTCGGGTATCCGGGCCGATCGGAGGGTTATCCCCGGACTCGGAATGTAAACGAGGGCCGCCCGTCTCCCCGTGAGCCCGGGAAGGGCCCTCCGCGGGATCCTAGAAGCCCGGGGAGTCCCCGAAAAGGGAGATCGGCGCTCTCCGCTTGTGGCCGGCGGCCCGCACCCGGGCGAGCACCTGCTCCTCGACCGGCGTCCGGGCAGTCCACCCGCCCGACTCGAGCTCCTCGAGCGCGCCGTCGATCTCGGCGTAGGTGAGGCCGAGCTCGTCCTCGTCCCGCTGTCCCGGCCAGAGGCCGGCCGTCGGCGGCTTCTCGATGATCCGTTGGGGGAGCCCGAGCTCGCGGCCGAGCCGGCAGACATCCCGCTTGTAGAGGTGGAGGAGCGGCTGGACGTCGGCAGCGCTGTCGCCCCACTTCGTCGAGTAGCCGAGCAGGTACTCGGTCCGGTTCGAGGTGCCGCAGACGAGCCGGCCGTCGCGGTTCGCGACGTGGTAGAGCACGGTCATCCGCGTCCGGGCCATCACGTTCCCGAGCAGGACCGGACCCGGGTCGAACCCGGGCAGTCGCCGGTAGCTGTCGAGCACGGGCTCGATCGAGACCACCCGGTGTTCGCACCCGAGAAGGCGGCAGAGTTCGGCCGCGTCCTCGAGGTCGGCGGGGTCGCTCACACCGGTCGGGAGCGAGAGGGCGAGCACGCTCCCGGGCCCGAGCGCCCGGGCGCAGACTGCAGCGGCCACGGACGAATCGATCCCCCCCGAGACCCCGATCACGACGCCCCGTGTTTCGCTCTCCCAGTAGATGTGCCGGATCATCTGTTCGATCCGGTTCAGCTCGCAGCCGCACCCACCCCCGGTCATCGGTTCCACACAGAGTGATCGGGGTTGAAACCTTAACTCGTTACCTCCGGCAGGCGCGGCGCGGAGCGTCCCGGGCAGGGCCGGGGGGCCGGGGTCCGGGACGGGCGTCACCGGCCGTCCCCCGGACTCCGCGGTCCCCGGACCCGAGTTCGGTTATCGCGCCCGCGACCCTGACCAGCGCGAACGGCGCGGAGGGGTGGGCCGCGGCGTGCCTCGCGAGCTCCTCCGCCGCGAACGCCAGGACGGGGTCGGGAGCCCCCCTCGGCCCGCCGGCCGGAGGGACCGCCTCTCCCGAGACGAGGGCGAGGTAGAGGCCCACCTCGGTCGCGGGGACGTGCTGAAACGGGCGGACGACCCGGAGACCGTCCTGCACCCTACCGTCGGCGAGTGTCGCCTGCCGGCCCGCGAGCACCGCCCCGAGCACGGAGGACGCCATCTCCTCGAGCGTGGTGGGGAGGGCGAGCACGTTGCACCCCAGGCCGGCGGCCGCACTCTCCGGGCCACGGTCGCCGATCGCGGCCACCTCCACCCCCTCCGGGAGGCCCGGCGGGGCCGACTCCCCGGGGAGGAGGGCGACGAGAACCGTGTCCCGGCGCCGGCCGAACTGCCGCACCGCGAACCAGAGGAGGGCCGCTCCCGCGCCCCCCTCTTCAACGAACACGCCGACCCGCTCCCGCGTCCCGAGACCGCCCTGCTGCCGGATCGCCCGCTTTCCACGCGCCTCGATATCGCGGAGCAGGTGCTCCGCGCAGAGCGCGCGGCCCGAGTACGCCTGGAACGCGACCGCCTCGCGCCGGCACCGGCTGCACCGTGCGAACTCCATCACCCATTCATTAAAACCTCCCGGGAAAAGACCCTGCCTGCCGGGTCCGCGCTCCTTTTAACCGTCGGCGTACCATTGTTGGAGAGATGCCCCTCTCGGCCGAGGTGATCCGGTCACTCCAGCCGTACGACCTCCGGGTGATGCGGACGCTCGAGCGGCTCATGCACCGGTTCGAGTGGGTTCCCCTCGACGACCTGAAGACGGCCACCCGCTTCTCCGGGTCCGAGCTGGCGTACCGGCTCGGCCGGCTGATCGGGCGCGGGCTCGTGCGCTACGAGAAGGTGCCGTACGAGGGGTACACGCTCGTCTACGCCGGGCTCGACACGCTGGCCCTGCGAGCGCTCACCTCCCGGGGCACGCTCCGGGCGCTCGGAACGCTGACCGGAGAGGGGAAGGAGTCGGTGGTCTACGAGGGTCTCGGGCTGGCCCCGGTCGCGATCAAGCTCCACCACGTGGGTCAGCGCTCGTTCCAGTCGGTCCGGCGGAACCGGGACTACCTGCCCGACCATACGAACTCCTCCTGGCTCCAGGCCTCCCGCCTCTCGGCCGAACGCGAGTTCGGGGCCCTGACCCTCCTCCACCCCCGCGTCCCGGTGCCGGCCCCCGTCGCGATCGACCGCAACGCGGTCGTGATGGACCTCGTCGGCGGGGCGACCCTGAACCGGTGCCGGCTCGACGACCCGGGGACGATCCTCGACGAGATCGTCGCCGGCGTCCGGACCGCGTACCGCCTGGGCGCTATCCACAACGACCTCTCCGAGTTCAACGTGATGATGGACGGGGAGCGCGTGGTGCTGATCGACTGGCCCCAGTGGGTAACGCCGGAGCACCCGAACGCGCGGGCCATCCTCGAGAACGACCTCGGGAACGTCCTGGCCCACTTCACCCGGAAATACCGCCTCAACCGGGACCTCGACGGGGTCGTGGACTCGGTGGTCGGATGAAGGTGATCGGCGTCGACGTGATCCGGGGCTCAGTCCGCTCGCGCTCGCGCCGCCCCTCCTACGCCTTCGTCCTCCTGGTCGACGGCGAGGTGCTCGAGGAGACCGAGGTGACGCAGTTCCGGCTGCTCCGCCGCCTGGCGGAAGAGCGCCCGGACGTCCTGGCGGTCGACTCGGTCCAGGAGCTGGCGGCCGACCAGCGGGAGCTCTGGGACCTCCTCCAGGGGATGCCCCCCGGGACCCGCCTCGTCCAGGTGACCGGCGGGGAGCGGACGGAGAGCCTGGCGCAGGTCGCAGGCAGGTACAACCTCCGGTTCAACCGGCTCTCCCCCCACGACGAGGCCCGGACGATCGCCCGCGTCGCCGAGCTCGGTGCCGGCGCCGAGGTGATCGCGTTCGAGAACACCTCCCGGGTCACGGTGACCCGGCACCGCTCCCCCGGTCGCGGGGGCTGGTCGCAGAACCGCTACGCCCGGAAGATCCACGGGGCGGTCCGCCGGAAGGCGCGCGAGGTCGAGGCCGGGCTGGCGGCCGCGGGGCTCCGGTACGTCAAGCAGGAGACCCGGGCCTTTGGCGGGCTGAGCCGGGTCGTGTTCGACCTCCCGGTGCCCCCGGGCGACCTCCCGGTCTCCACGTACCGCGGGGCCGACGTCCAGGTGCGGGTGAACGGGAAGCGGCTCGAGCGGATCCGGTACCGACCCGCGACCGGTCGTCCCCGGTACCTGATCGTCGGGATCGACCCGGGGACGACGACCGCGTACGCGGCCCTCGACCTGGACGGGAACCTGCTCGCGCTCCGCTCGAGCCGCCAGATCACCCTGGCCGACCTGGTCGAGGAGCTGACCCGGATCGGTCGCCCGCTCGTGGTGGCCACCGATGTCCACGCGATGCCGTTCTCGGTCGAGAAGGTGCGGAGGGCCTTCTCGGCCGTCCCGTTCACGCCGAAAGCCGACATCAGCGTCGAGGCGAAGATCGAGGCGGCACGGCCCCACCCGTGCTCCAACGACCACGAGCGCGACGCCCTCGCTGCCGCTCTCGAGGCCGCCCGCCACTACCGGAACCGGTTCTCGAACCTGCTCCGCCGGGTCCCGCCGGGGTACGACCTGGACGAGGTGCGGGCGGGTGTCGTCAGGGGCCAGTCGCTCGAGCAGGTCCTCGAAGCCCTCCGCGACCGCCCGGCATCCCGGCCCCCGCCCGCGCCGCCCTCGCCGGCCGAGGCGATCGGAGAGGACGAGGAGCGCGTCCGGCTGCTCGAGGGACAGAACAAGCGGCTCCGGACGCTCGTCCGGGAACTTCAGGACGAGAGTGCCGCCAAGGACGGGGAGATCGCCCGGCTCGAGGCCAGGCTGCGGAAGGCCCGGTCCCGCGCCGCCGCGTCGGTCCGCGAGTCGGCCGAGGTCGCGGCCAGGGAGGCCGAGATCCAGAGCCTCCGCGGGCGCCTGCGGCGGGAAGAGAAGCACGCGAAACGCCTGAAGCGACGGGTCTCGCTCCTCCGCCGCCACGAGGAGACCCGGCTCGACCCCACCGGCGTCCCGGTGAAGGTGCTCGCCGCGTTCACGCGGGAGGCCGTCCGCCGGCTCTTCGAGACGCTCGGCATCCATCCGCGGGACCTCGTCTACGTCGCGGGGTACGACGGGTGGGGCCGGACCACGGTCAGGGACCTCGCCGACCTCCGGGTGCGAGGGCTCGTCCTGAACGCCCGCTCGCTCGAGGGCGTCGACCCCGCACTCGTCCAGCTCTGCCGCGAGCTCGACCTGCCCCTCGTCGCGGGAGGAGAGGTCGGGGTCGAGGTCAGCGGGCTGATCGGACGGGTCGACGCCGAACGCCTGGCGAGGGCCGAGGAGGCGTGGGCCCGGGGCCAGGAGGCCCTCCATAAAGAGCAGCAGGAGGCGATGATCAGGGGCGTGCTCCGGGAGTACCAGACCGAGCGGGAGAAGGAGGTGCGGCGCGGTGGATGACCGGGCGCTGCTCGCAACAGTCCGGTCGGTGATCGGAGACGGCGCGGTCGAGGACGACTGCGCCGTGGTCTCCTGCGGGGACCGGTGTCTCGTCCTGACGACCGACATGCTCCACGAGACGACCGACTTCCCCCGGGACATGACCGACTGGCAGCGGGGCTGGATGGCGGCCGCGGTCTCGCTCTCGGACATCGCGTCGATGGGAGCCGAGCCTGTCGTGCTTCTCCTGGCGGCGGGGCTCGACGACCCGGCACGGCTCGCGGGGATCACTCGCGGCGCCGCCGACTGCTGCGCCCGGCACGGCGGGCGGCTCGCCGGCGGGGACATCGACCGGCACGACGAACTGACCCTGGTCTCGACCGCGCTCGGCTGGTGCGACCCCCGGCACCTGGTGCGGCGACGGGGCGCGCGCCCCGGCGACCTGGTCTGCGTGACGGGCGTGCCCGGGCGGGCCGAGGCGGGCCTGCTCGGGCACGGGTGCCACCGGCTCGCGCTCCTCGAGCCCCAGCCCAGGGTCGCTGAGGGCCGGCGGCTCGGCCTCGCCGGGATCTCGGCGATGATGGACCTCTCCGACGGCCTCGCGCTCTCGCTCTACGACCTCGCGGCCGTCAACGGGGTGGGATTCGCGATCTCGGGCGACGCCCTCCCGCGCCCAGGGGGGGTGCCCGAGCCCGGGGCCACCGCGCTCGCGCTCTACGGCGGCGGCGACTTCGAGCTCCTCTTCTGCTGCCCCCCCTCCGTTTACCCGGTCCCCGGGGTCGCCTGCACCGTGATCGGGACGGTCACGGCCGAACCCGGCCGCGTCACGATCGACGGCGCGGCGATCGAGCGGCGGGGATACGAGCACCGCTGGTGAGTCAGATCCCCAGGACCTCGAGCACCCAGAAGAGCGCCAGGACCACCACCACGAGGACCCCGATGACGGGCCAGGGGCTGATGCCGCCGAGCATCTCGGGCAGGGTCTTCCAGGGAAGCGGCCCCGCCCGCGCGGCCCGGGGATGGATCTGGGGATAGTACGAGGCGAAGAGCCGGGTCCCGATCAGCAGCCCGACCACGCCGGCGAGCAGCGCGTCCAGCGACCCCCGGCCGACCGCGCCGGCCACCGTGCCCGGGCAGAGGCCGAGCAGCCCGAAACCGAGCCCGAAGATCAGCCCGCCCACCAGGTGGGTCCCGATCGACGGGGCCGCGACCCGCCGCTCGGCGATCCCGTACGCGTGGAGGAGGTGGAAGCCGAGCGTCCCGACGATCACGGCGGAGAGCATGATCTTCACGACCGTGAAATCGTAGAGCAGGAGCTGGCCCCAGATCACCGCGTGATCCGTGGCGCCCCCGCGCTCGAGCAGGAAGCCGAAGAGAACGCCGAAGACGAGCCCGAGGGCGGTCTGGAGGGGCCGGTTCTCACGGATGGCGTCGAGTGTCATCGCAACACCTCACAGGAACCCCCAGAGCCCCAGGTCGGAAGGGACCCCGAAGAGCGCCAGCGAGACCAGGATCCCGCCGATGAAGAACCCCGCCGAGGCGAGCATCGAGGCGAGCGAGAGCTGGAGGTTCCCGCTGATCCCGTGACCGCTCGTGCACCCGCCGGCCCAGCGCGCCCCGAACCCGAGCAGGATGCCGCCCACGACGCCCACGACCCAGCGGAGCACGACTCCGCCCCCGATCCGTGCCTCCCAGAACGGGGGAACCACCTCGAGCGCCAGGGTGCCGGAGAGGTGGGCCGAGAGAAGGGCGCCGATCACGATCCCGGGCAGGATCATCAGCTGCCAGTCCACGGTCGGCGTCACCTTGCGGTAGTAGTCCATGGCGTCCGTCTGCGGGTATGCGAGGCGGGAGATGATCCCCCCCGCCTTGGCGTAGGCGGTCGAGGCGCCGAGCGGCCGGTTCGAGAGCACGAAAGAGACGATGATGAGCAATCCGATGCCGGCTCCGACGAGGTACGGCGACCACCGCGGGGCGAGGAGCAAGTCGTACATGAGAGAATGAGGGCCGGGCAGGCCATTAAGGGTATGCCCGGCAGGAGGAGCCATATCCCGGGCCGCCCAACGGTTTCTCATGCGACCGCATGTCTTCGTGAACGCCGCGATCTCGGCCGACGGGAAGCTCTCGACCTACGAGCGGCGCCAGGTGAAGATCTCGGGGCCCGGCGACTTCAGGCGGGTCGACCGGCTGAGGGCCGGCGCGGACGCCGTGATGGTCGGGATCGGGACCGTGCTCGCCGACGACCCTTCTCTCACGGTCAAGGACCCCGCCCTCGTCGCCGCCCGGGAAGCGGAAGGGCGCGACCCGCACCCGGTACGGGTCGTGGTCGACTCGCGCGGGACCCTATCGACCGGGGCCGCCGTTCTCCACCGGGGCCCGGGGCTCCGGGTTGTGGGCGTCTCGGAGGCGGCCCCGGCCGAAAGGCGGCGGGCGCTCGGAGAGCACGCGACGGTGATCGTCGCGGGCAGGGAGCGGGTCGACCTGCGGCTGCTCCTGGAGGGGCTGCACGACCTGGGGGTCCGGCGCCTGATGGTCGAGGGCGGCGGGACCCTGATCGCGTCCTTCCTGACGGAGCGGCTCGCGGACGAGCTGATGGTCTTCGTCGGGAACATGGTGATCGGCGGGGCCACGGCCCCGACGCTCGCGGACGGCCCCGGGCTCTCGTCGAGCGGGCCGTTCGTCGGCCTGGACCTCGAGAAGGTCTCGCCCTGCGACGAGGGCGTCCTCATCCACTGGCGGGTGAAAAAAGAGGGGTGATGGATCTCACTTCACGGCCTGCTCGAAGAACCGGTAGGTCCTGCCGTTCGTGAACGAGGCCTTTACCGAGACCGTGTCCGTCCCCGGGGACCCCCGGAAGGTGACGGTCGAACCCTGGCTCAGCTCGAGAGGCCGGGTCTCGGTCGTCCCGTCCGAGCGAATCATGGTGACCTCCATGCTCCGGGCGGACCCCTGCCCCGGTCCGCCGTTGAAGAGAACCTCGATGTCGCGGTTGATCGGGTGCCGGTTCACCTGGATGGAGAGCGCCAGGTAGGACGGGAGGGTCTCGAGGGTTCCGGTGGCAGCAGCGGTACCGGTGACGGCCGGCTCCCCGGTCTCGACGCCCGTCGTGGCAACGGTGGCCGCGCCCGTGGACGGAGCGCCCGTCGTGGGAACCGTGGTCGTCGTGCCGCCCGAGTCGGTCCCGGTACACCCCGCGGCGAGGACCGCGATCCCGGCGACGAGGAGTATCAGCAGGTAGCTGGACTTCATAGGGTATCAATCACTGTCGCTGCTATTTGACCGTTATGCCGCTCGTCCATCCGCTGGTGATCCTCGGCGCATTCGCCGCTCTCCTCATGGTCCGCCGGGTCGGAGGACGGGCGGTGCCGGCCTGGGCCGCGGCCGTCGCCGGCGGGCTCCTCGTACTCGCCACCGGCGGCATCTCGCCGCAGGAAGCGGCGGCCGCGATCGACTGGGGCGTGCTCGCGACGCTCGGGGGCCTCTTCGTGGTCGGCGCCGGGCTCGGCCGGAGCCGGCTCGCGGACGCTGCCCTGGCCCGGCTCGACGCCCTCCCGCTCTCGGGCCCGGTCATCGCGGGGCTCCTCGCGGCCATCGCGCTCCTCTCTGCGCTCGTCACCAACGACGCGGTGGCCGTGGTCGGGGCCCCGTTCCTGGTCCGGCTCGCCCGGCACAGGGACCTGCCGCCCGAGCCGCTCCTCGTGCTCCTGATGGCGGGCGTCACCACGGGGAGCGTGGCGAGCCCGATCGGCAACCCCCAGAACCTGCTGATCGCGGCGAGCCCGGTCCTCGACGCCCCGTTCGCGGGCTTTCTCGTGCACCTCGGCCCGCCGACCCTCGCCGCGCTCCTGGCCGTGCTCGTCCTCGTCCGCCTGGCCTACCCCGGGCTCTTCGGCGCCGCACCCCCGGGAGAGAGGGGAGCGGACCGGGTGGAGACCCGGGACCTGCGGCGCGATCTCCCCGTTGTTCTCTCGCTCGGCGTCCTGGGCGTCCTGGTGGTCGCCGGTGTCGTGACCGGTCTCTCCACCGACCTCCCGGCGCTCCCGCCCATCGCGATCGCCCTTGCCGCGGCCGCGCCGCTCCTCCTGCTCGGCCCGGACCGCCGGGAACTGCTCGCGGGGGTCGACTGGCGCACCCTCGTTCTCTTCGTCGGGCTCTTCGTGATGACGGCCGGCGTCCGCAGCTCGGGACTGGCAGAGGCCTCGTTCGGGGAGGCGGGCGGCTCGGTGGCCATCCTGATGGCCGTCGCCGTCGCCGGGAGCCAGGTCGTCTCGAACGTCCCTCTCGTGGCGATCGCGCTCCCGTTCGTCGAGCCGGGCGGGACGACGGCCCTGATGGCCCTCGCGGCCGGCTCGACCATCGCCGGTCACGTCACGCTCCTCGGCGCGGCCTCGAACCTGATCGTGGTCGAGTCGGCCGGGCGGATGGGCGAGACGGTCCGGGCACGGGCCTTCACCGCGATCGGGCTCGTCCTCGTCGTTGTCCAGGGGTTCTGCTACTGGGGCTGGCTCTCGCTCGTGGGATAGGGACGCCGCTCGGCCCCACCACGGCCGGACCCGCCGGGGCCGTTCTGAAAAGAAGGGAGGGGGCGGGGTCTCACGTCGCCGTGACGTAGCCCGCCCGCTGGACCGTCTCGCTCGAGCCGTCCGTGTACGTCAGCTTCACGAGCGGCGAGAAGGTGCCTCTCGCCGGGTAGTAGAACGTCGGGTTGACCGCGCGGGAGTTCCAGGTGTTCAGGTGCGCCGGCGCGTCGAAGCTCCACCAGGCCGACCGGATCGCCTTTCCAGCCGCCGGAGTGACCGTGAACTTCACCGCGCTGCCGTGCGGCGCCGTCGCCGGGACGGCGACGAAGCTCGCTCCGGCCGACGGTTCGGGCGTGGGCGGGGTGGTTCCGCCCACGGCGAACGCGATCCAGTCCAGGTTCTGGCCGTCGCCCTGGAAGGTCAGCTTGAGGGTGTGCGAGCCGACCGAAAGCGTCACCGGGACCTGGACCGTCCGGAAGGTCGCGAACGAGCCGGTGTTCGGGACCGCGATCGTAGCCGCCTGGGCGCCGTCGACAAGGACGGCGATGGTCCGTCCGCTGTTCGGGCTCGCGACCCGGGCGGTCATCGTGTACGTCCCGGCGTTCGCGACGGTCGTTGTGTAGTGGAGCCACTCGCCGTTCCGGATCCAGCCGACGTTCGTGACGCCGCCCGCCGTCTCGATATCGACATCGTCGGAGCGGTACGCGCCGCCGCTGTTGCCGGGCGTCGTGTCGTGGTACCCGACGCCCTCGCCGCCGGGCACGTAGTCCTCGGCCTGGATCGTTCCCGGGATCTCGAAGGGTTCGGGACCCGGCTGGCTAGGCGCGAACGCGAACCAGTCCAGGTTCTCGCCGTCGCCGTGGAAGGTCAGCCGCAGGGTGACGCTCCCTGCCGGCAGGGTGACGTCGTCTACGACGACCGTCGTGAACCTCGAGAACGAGCCGGTGTTCGGCAGGTTCAGAGTGTGCGTGTAGGCCGGATCCGCGTTGACCGAGACCGTCGCGCTCCGGCCACTGTTCGGGCTCGCGGCGCGGGCCGTCATGGTGTACCGGCCCGCCTCCTGGACGTCCAGGGTGTAGAGCAGCCACTCTCCGTCCCGGATCCAGCCG
>JAAYEG010000057.1 GCA_012728895.1 Methanospirillum sp.
CGGCAGGGCGGCGTACGCCCCCATCGCCACCATCAGGAGAGCGACGAAGAGGGCGCCGGCCCCGAGGGCGAAGACGAGTTGCTTCACGACGACGGGGCTCGTTACGACCGGCATCCGGGCCGACCAGACGAGGGACCCGGGTCCGGGTGCCTGCAGGGACCCGCAGGACGGGCAGGACTCCGCCCCTCCAGGAAGGGGCGATCCGCAATCGGGACAGAATGCCATGACGACTGCTCCAGGTACGCTCTTCTGCCCCGGGAATAATAAAAGCGTCCCCGAAAGCTTCCCGGCACCCCGGCAGCGCCCCGCACCAGGTTGTCCGTGCCGCCCTGTCCCGGGCAGGATCGTGCCACCGTCGCAACACATATCCCTTGAGGCAGAATACGAATTACGATGAGATCAGAACCGCCGACGATCCTCTTCATGGCCGGACTCCTGCTCGCGGTGGCCATCACGAGCCCCGTCTCGGCCGCGACCACGGAGGACAGCCCGGTGCAGATGCAGATGACCGGCGTCCAGGACGGGCAGTACAACCAGGCAAAAATCCACTACCAGGCGGCCGGGGAGGCCTGGAGCCAGGCCTGGGGCGCCTCGGAGATCCCGCTGATCCGCGAGCACCTGACCCGGGCGAAGGCCGAGTACACCATCTGCCTGAACACCGCGAACGCGGCGAACGACCCGGCGAACGCGGCGAACCTGGCGCTCCTGAAAGGGATCTCGACCGCGTACATCGGCCTTGCCGACGCCGCGCTCGCGATGTACGACGGCGCGGACGCGAACACCGAGGGCCGGAGCCGGATGACGGCTGCGGACTATGCAGCGGCGGCAACCTCGTTCGGCGACGCGGCCGCGAAGTTCGAGAGCTCGAAGATACTCTTCTCACAGGCGACGACCACCCTCCAGTCCGTGGTCTACACCGGGACAGAGTTCGGTGACGGCACCGCGTACACGGCGGCCATCGTCCCGATCCTGAACGCCAAGGGGGACTACATGGGCGAGTTCTCGACCTACGCCGCGGGCTGGCAGCACACGGCGCTCGCCTTCCAGGCCATGGTGAGCGGCGACCAGGCGACCTTCCAGAGCGAGGCGGGCCAGGCGATGGGCCTCTTCGCCGCCCTGCGGACTTCGACTGCGTTCAGCGCCGACGCCTCGAGCAACTACGACATCCTGGCCGCGCTCGCCGGCGGCGTGACCCCGGCGCCGACACCGACGCCCACGCCGACGGTCACCATGACACCCATGCCGCCGGAAACGGTGACGCCGGTTCCGACCGTGACGAAGACGCCTGCGCCGACGATCACCAACACCCCGGTGCCGACAGCCACGAAAACACCGGTGCCGACAGCCACCACTGCCTGGTCGTTCGAGGGCCCATGGCTCGACACCACGAAGACATATTTCTGGTTCATGGCCCCGGAGGGGAACACGGTCCGGGGCGGATGGGAGTCCGGGATGATCGCTGGTGAGAGCGAGGGCTCCTTCACCGGGACGCTATCGAACGGCGGGAAGGTCCTGTCGGGTCCGTTCGAGACCATGTTCCAGGGCGGCAACTTCAGGTTCACCCTGACCGACGCGAACCACTTCACGGGGTACATGGACTCACCGTCGGGGAAGGTATCGCTCTCCTGCACGAGGATGGGCTGGTGAGATACGGTTCGACTCGGGCCGGGCCGACACCCGGGCCAACCCCCTCTTCACGAAGGCCGGCCGACTCCGCGCGGGCCACGGCGGGCCATTAAAGTTCCAGTGGAAACAAACGGGTCCGCGCCGGGATCGCCGGGACCGAGCAGGCACGCCCGCGCAGGCACCCGGGAGACCGGGCACCCGCCCCCTGACGTCCTTCCACGCGCCGGCACTGCCCCTTGCGGGAAGGAGACCCTCCACTCCCCGACGGCTCGAGTCGCCACGCGAAGGGGATGGACCACGGCGGTTCCGGTGTCCAGAGAGGGCCACATCGGGTCGGCGCGGGCCCGTCCGGATCGTCGAGCTCCTTAAAGCGCCGGTCCCGCCGTTCTCGTCCCCGGAATGAACCGGGGGGGACGCGTGCCGGATGTGAGCGGGGATGTTGCAGCCACCTCGCTTGTCACCCCCTGCTGCCGCGCCATCGAGACCCGCTCGGCAGGTCCGATCCTCTCCGACCCGAGATCAGTCGAGATCTCGACCGAACTGGACCGGGGCTCTTCCGGTCGGAGCACCGGCTCGAGAGGGACCTGGTCTCAGGTTGCCTCGACAGGAGGCCAGCCGTCCACATCGCCATCCGCGCGAAAGAGTACGACGAGTATGTCCGGGCGCATCTCTTTCGAGGTCTCCTGACGGTCTCGTGTCAACATCGGTTCCGGGGACGATTCCCTGTTCGACCGGACCGGTATCGGCCGCGTGGTCTTCTCCGATCTCGACCTGCCGGCCGCTACCCCCGCTCAACCGGCAACCCCTCGCCGCTAACGGTGGGCCCCGACCTACCCGAGAAAGAGCGCGGCGAGCGCGGCACCGGCGAGAACGATCGCCAGGATCATGACCGCGGCCGGGAGCAGGACGGGAAGCCCCCGTGCAACCGAAAACCCGAACCCGGCCAGGATCCCGAGGCCCATCGCGACCGCGAAGACCAGGAGCTGGGCGGCCGCGTGCCGGCCGGCGAAGGCGCCCCGCATGAGGAGATCGCCGGCCGCCACCATCCCTGGCAGGAGGATGGCCAGGTCCAGGATGTGGACCGGGTTCGTCAAGAGACCGTTCTCCGCGAGGGACGCAGGCGGGATGCCGGAGACGGCGGCCGGGACGACCTCGGCCAGCCAGAGGAGGCCGAAGAGGGAGCCGACGACGATGAGGTAGAGGGCCGTGGCACCCGACCACCGGTTCAGCCCGGGGGCTGAACCGGACCGGGTGGGGCCGGCGACGAGAAGGCCGCCGGCGAGGGTGTAGGACGAGAGGCCGAGGACCGCGACGTAGACCGGGAACAGAAACTGGAAACGGACGGCGAAGGCGTAGATCGCGAAGGCGTAGACGAGGTAGACGAGGAGGCCGAGCCAGGCGAGGTACGCCCGGAGCGAGCTGCGGCGGACGAACAGAGCCGCGAAGAGGAGCGCAACGGCAACGAGCAGGTTGGCGGCGTCCTGGCCGGCGGCCCGGGCGGCCCAGGACGCGGTCTCGCGGGCGCAGGTCTCCTCGAGGAGAAGGCCGCAGAGGCTGGTCAGGGCGGTGAGCGCGGCAACGATGACCGAGGTGCCGGTCCACAACGGGGGACAGAAACCGTGACCCGGCGGGCGCGGAAGGCAAGCGGAGGCATGTCGCACTCTCCTGCGACGGGCCGCTCGGAATACCTTGTTCCGCAACTCGACGCCGCCGGCCCCTGGCCCGCGGGGCGACGCCCGCGGGATCGGTGGAGCGGTCGTTGACGGACGGGGCAGGCAGGCTATGCAAGACCGGCCACGAGCGGGAGGTTCGGCGCGGGATCGGCCCTCCAGTGACCGTCCCGGGTCGGAGGCCGGCCCGGGACGGCCCATAGTCTCGGCAAACGGATGGCCGGGAGTCGGGAGTGCGCCCGTTCATCTGAGCTGGCGGGCGGGGCCGTTGCAGGATGCATCCCGATAGATTTATTATTGTTCCAGATTATCTCGGTGCATCCGGTGCGTCCAGGCGGACGTGACCGACCACGCCCTCCAGCTTCCATACCGCCTGAATCCCGGATGAGAACACAGAAGGAGACGAGGAATGTGACACGGTGGCTGATGCTGTGGAAGTTCAACCCGCTTGCGATCCCGGCGGACCGCGAGCTGGCCGCGAAGGTCCGGACGACCTTAAACGACATGGTCAGGGGCATGCTGGATGCGGGGACCATCCAGGACTGGGGGATCTACGCCGACTCGAGTGGGGGCTACGCCCTCTGGGACGACGAAGGAGACAATGAGGCAAAAATGATCCTGACCCTGGGGACGGCTGCCGGTATGATGCCGTTCGTCACGTGCGACGTGAGGCCTGTCCTCGATATCGACCAGAGCCGGGCGTCGATCCGTTGAGACCGATCCCCGGACAAGAGCGGCCCCGGATGAGGAACGCCCCGGTGCCGTTGAGGCCGTCCACCGGTGGGAGGGGGGATCCCCCCCATCTCCCGTCGTGCCGCTGTTCTTTGATGCACATCTGTCGGCCGGCGGCTCTTCCTCGAGGGGCCGGTGCATCCACCTCGAGCCGGTCCGGGGACGTGAGCGAGACGAGCCACGGCGGGACCGACGCCTGGCTGGTGAGCCTCGTCGCGATCGGCCGATGGTCCTGGCCGTGCCGCCCTCCTCGGCACTCCCGTCGATATGGACGTGGACTGGCTGAACGACGACGTCAACGGGAACGGCTGGGAGGACTTCGCGGAAGTCGTGCTGAACTTCAACCAGATGACCTGGATCGCCGGCAAAGAGCCGCTCGAGGCCTTCGTCTGCAACGGGAACGGCAGGATCGACTTCGCGGACGTCACCTGGCTGTTCAACAACCTCTGATCCCGATTTTCCGGGCGCCGGCTGCCCCCCGGCCGTCGCCGCCGTCTCGGCTCCGCTTTCCCGTGCAGACGGCGTCGCCCCTGTCGGTGCCATCGCCGTGCGTTATTGCCGGACGACGTCGGGTTGCATATCAATATCTGTACCTGTCGATGATGACTCTCCACCCCCGGACGCCCAGCGGTGCCAGGCCCGCGCAGGGCGCTGCCGGTGAGAACCCGGGCGACAGGCCCGGGGCGGGGGCGATCGCGCGGCCGGACCGGACCACGGGAGTCACCACGGAGACAGGTGCCGGGCCCGGGCGGGATTCCCTGCCACCCGCCACGGCCGGCCGGCGGTACCCGGTCGCCGCCGGCGACACCGTCGCCAGGCAGGACCCCGGGACGGGAACCGCGAGAGATGATCCAATTACGGATGGTGTATAGGAAATGATCAGGAATGTACTCCTTGTCCTGCTGCTCGCCTCCGCCGCTGTCGGCGGGACGTGGGCTGCGGAGGTTGAGCTGAGTAAGAACGCGTGGAACCCGGACGTCGACGGGCGCTACATCGTCTGGGAGGACCACGGCGGAGCGGTCTCACGGATCGCCCTGCACGACACCCGGAACGGGACTACGGTGAAGATCCACCCGCCCGCCCGGAGCACCAACCAGATCGAGCCCGCCATCTCCGGGGGGATGATCGTCTTCGTCTCCGTGGAGGAGACCGCCGGAGATGATCGCTACGAGGTCTGCCTCCACTCGATCTCGGACGGCACGACGAAGGTGATCAGGTCGAACGGCAACGTCGTCAGCGAGCCGGACGTCCACGCCACGCGGGACCGGGTGGCCGTCGTCTGGACGGAGTACGTCCAGAACGACCCCTACGGGGCGCCGAACAGCGAGATCTGGTTATATACGATCAATGTCGGGGGAACCCTGCCGGTCTCGCCGAAGGTCTCCCAGGTGAGCGACGGGCTGTACGAGAGCGACCCCCGCATCGACCGCGACTGGATCGTCTGGATGCACAAGACCGAGACCCCTGGCCTGGACTCCTACCACGGGCCGTACGACGTGTACGCGCGGACGGTACGCAGCGGCACGCCCGTGCTGGTCAGCACCACCACGGCAGGGGAGCGGAACACCTGCCCCGACGTCTCGAATGACCGCGCCGTCTGGATGGCCGCCCAGGAGATCGACGGCTACGGCTCGCGGGTGCTCTCCTCGAGCCTGCCGCCCGGGGCGGGAGAACCGGTCGTCCTCGAGCCGGCCGGATCGGGCCCGTCCGGGGGGGCCACGGGATACGGTGACCCCGCGCTCTCCGGGGACACGCTCGTCTACGTCTACCGCGACTACGTCTCGGGCGAGCACCGGGTGATGCTTGCCGGGCTCGTGAACGGGGACGAGTATGGTTTGAGCGCGGACGCCGTGGTCGAGTACTTCCCGGTCAGGTTCGACGGGAGTACCGTGGTCTGGGTGGACGGGCGGTCCGGGACCTGGGACGTCTACATGGCTGCCACGGGGTCGACTCCGGTCACGGGCTGCACCGTGATCGACGCGCCCGGGTACTACGCCGTCGCGAACGACATCCTGGACAGCGCGTGCCCGGTCGCGATCGATGTCATGTGCTCGGACGTCCTCCTCGACGGCCAGGGCCACCTGGTCGACGGCCTTGACACGGCCGGGACGGCCGGCATCCGGGTCCAGGGGAGCGACACGGCCCCGATCGCGCGCGTCGCGGTCCGGGACGTCCGGCTGACGGACTGGGGAACCGGGTTCTCTGGCACCTACTGCAGCGACAGCGCGCTCTCGAACCTCTCGGCCACGAGCGGCGGGCAGGGGATCAGTCTCTGGATGGAGTGCCACGAGAACGCCCTCGCGAACTGCACGGCCTCGTGGAACAGCGACTCCGGCATCGATCTGGGCGACGACTGCGGCCTGGCCATGACCGGCTGCACGGTCGAGGAGAACGACGCCGGCGGCGTAATCGCCGGGGAAGCCTGGATCGAGTGCCTCGGCAGCCGGATCGCCGGCAACGGGGCCGGTTACTACGGCGGCGGCGGATTCGAGTTCTGGCACGCCGGCGGCGACATCCAAGATACCGTCGTCAGCAACAACCAGGGCGCGGGGATCCTCTTCTTCGGCGACTCCGCCGGTTTCGGCGCGACGATTACGGGCTGCTCCATCACCGGCAACGACGTCGGGATCGGGGATACGAACTACCCGGGCGGGATGGGCGTGCGGACGATCTACAACAACGTCCTCAACAACACCCAGAACGTGGAGACGAGCTCCCACTGCACCTGGAACGTCACCGAGCGTGCCGGCCCGAACGTCGTGGGCGGCCCGAGCATCGGCGGCAACTACTGGGCCCAGCCCGACGGGCTCGGGTTCTCCCAGACGCACGACGATACCGACGGGGACGGGTTCTGCGACCAGATCTACGTCGTCCTGCCGGCGGACATCACCCCGGAAGCGGTCGACTACCTCCCCCTGGCGGAGGTCGGGCCCCCCGTGCAGCCGTTCCCCGGCACTACCGAGCCACCGCTCGACCCGGACGCGGACGGCATGTACGATGACGTCAACGGGAACGGCCGGAAGGACTTCGCGGACGTCGTGCTGTACTTCAACCAGATGACCTGGATCGCCGGGAACGAGCCGCTCGAGGCCTTCGACTATAACAACAACGGCCGGATCGACTTCGCCGACGTCACCTGGCTGTTCAACAACCTCTGATCCCCCTTTTTCCGGGCGCCGAGTGTTCCGTGCCGCCCGGGATCAGGGAACGGCCCGGGTATTCCGGCACGCCCGGCACACCGCGACCTCGAGCGCTGCCGCGCCCGGGGCTGCCGGGCCGCGCGGGGACCGGGTCCGGCGCGTCGCGGAACGGCGGGCGGAGAGGATCGAGATCCACCCACCGACTGTCAACGCCGTTAAAACGGCCGGCGTCACGGGCGGGCACTGCCCGCCGGCGATGGAGGAGTGGACACCAGCAGCGTCCGCCAGTGCTCCGCACAGGTCGCGGTCGCGACGACCGTCCTGGCCCGTGCACCCAGGGCGGGGAGACCCCCGGCGATCGCCGCCCGGAACGCCTCGCAATAAACGCCGAAGTCGCGGTGGATCGGGCGGTCGCGAAGGCCGGCCGTTCCCCGCCATGGGATCCCGGGATGCCCGTCGCGAGACGCGGCCGGACGTTCTCCTCCGCCTCGCCGGTCACGGGGAGGAGCCGTTCCGCCGCCGCCCGATCGACGGGGAGCCTCTCGAGGCCCCGGCGTACGACCCCGGTCGAGCGGCGGTGACGCGCGGACCCGCGCAGTTCCCGGGTACCAGGCCGTCACGCGTCTCCCGAATCCATGCCGGTTATCTCTTTTCCCGATAACGTCCTGAGCATGGCATGGAGACCCGTGGTCCCCGACGCGCGACCCCTCGCTCCCTCCGGTCCACGGGGCCGGGCGCCCCTCGTCTCGCGGGCGGACTCCTTCGCCGAGTCCGTGATCCGGGAGATGACGCGGCTCGCGCTGGAGCACGACGCGGTCAACCTCGCGCAGGGCTTTCCCGACTTCCCCTGCCCCCCCGAGCTCAAGGACGCGGCCTGCGAGGCCGTCCGCGCAGACGTCAACCAGTACGCGATCACGTGGGGGGCGAAAAACCTCCGCGAGGAGCTCGCCCGGAAGGTGGGGAAGTACAACGGGATCGACCTCGACCCCGAGACCGAGATCACCGTCACCTGCGGCTCGACCGAGGCCATGCTGGCCGCGATGCTCGCCCTGGTCGCTCCTGGCGAGGAAGTCGTGGTGCCCGAGCCGTTCTACGAGAACTACGGGCCGGACGCGATCCTCTCCGGCGCGGTGCCGCGCCACGTCCCGTTCCGCGACGACCTCTCGATCGACGAGGATGCGTGGACGGCGGCCTTCTCGGCGAAGACGCGAGCCGTCATCCTGAACACGCCGAGCAACCCGACGGGGAAGGTCTTCACGCGGGACGAGCTCTCGTTCATCGCGGACCTCTGCATCGACCACGACGCGATCGCGATCACCGACGAGATCTACGAGCACATCCTCTACGACGGGCGGGAGCACGTCTCGATCGGGTCGCTCCCGGGCATGGAGGACCGGACCGTCACGATCGGGAGCTTCTCGAAGACCTACAGCGTGACGGGCTGGCGCGTCGGGTACGCCCTGGCCGACGCGGCCCTGACCGGCCGGATCCGGAAGATCCATGACTTTCTGACCGTCGGTGCGCCGGCCCCGCTCCAGCAGGCCTGCGTCGCCGCCCTGGGGCTGCCGGCAAAGTACTACCGCGATCTCGCCGCGGACTACGACCGGAAACGGCGCCTCCTCCACCGGGGGCTGCAGAAGGCGGGGTTCTCGTGTGAGCTCCCCGGGGGCGCGTACTACCTCTTCGCCGAGATCGGCGAGTTCGGGATGACCGATACCGAGTTCGCCCGCCACCTGGTCGAGACGGCTGGCATCGCGGCGGTGCCGGGGAGCTCGTTCTACCACGACGGCGGTACGGACAGGCTCCGGTTCACCTTCTCGAAGAGCGACGAGACGCTCGAGGAGGCCTGCCGGCGCCTCGGGCGCCTCTCCTGAGGCGGGCCCCCCCCGCCCAGGACGCACCCGTTCGTCTCCTTTGGCTGTGCGCAACCGGTCCCGGCCATCCGCCGGGGGCGCCGGGCATCCCGATCCGGCAGCACGAACAGGGGGCTGGCGGGTCCTCCAGCGGCATACGCCCTGCCCGCCCGTCTCCTGTCCGCGTCCGCCGGACTAACGCGGAACGTGCACTCCTGCCACGCTGCATTCTCGAACCGCCGTCGCCCCGTCCGTGCCGGGGGTTCCCTTCGACGGGGTGTACGACGACGTGAACGCCAGGGGCCGCATCGACGTCGCCGGCGTCGCCTGGCCTTTCAACAACCCCTGATCCCTCTTTTCTCCCGGGACCGAAACGGGAGGACGCGACCGGGCCCGCCGGCATCCGGGCGAGACCGCTCCTGCGCCCCTCGATCCGTCTTCCCCTGCGAAACCCCGGGCCGAGCCCGGACGGACGGCGGATGTCTCCCGCCCTGCCCCCCGGCAGGCCCGTTCCGGGGACCCGGCACCACGGGCCCGGGCGGGATCGACTGGTGGTCCCCGGTTAGGAACGCCCGTCAGAGCTCGATGATCTCTCTGGTCTCGCCGTTCACGAACCAGGTGCCGGCGGTGCCGTTCATCGTGAGGCGGGCGCGGGAACGAACCGTCCCGTCGGTGCACCAGGACGAGACCACTGCGGAGGTCTCGAGGTAGCGCCGCCCGCCGGGGGCGCCGGGAAGTACAGGGCGATCAGTCGCGCTCAGACCGCCGTAGTTGTCGATCACGAGGATCGTCTCTACATCGGCACCGGACCGGGCGTCGATGAGATACCCCAGCTTGTCGTTGTAGAGGTACACGACCCCGCCATCGATCGTCGCCATGATGGTACTGTCCGGGAAGTCCATGCGGCGAAGGGTCCGGTTGTCGCGTGCGTCCACGACATGAACCGTGCCCGGGTGGGGCGCGTTCGAAAAATCGACCACCGCGACCACGGCCGTACGTTCGTCCCGCGCGATCAGCACCCCGTCCCCTCTGCCCGGGAGGGGGTACGCGAGCCCGGGAGGAGGATGGGGGCCGCTGCCGAACCCGGTGGAGGGTTCTGGCAGCTCCACGCTGGTCCGATCGAAGTGAGGCAGGATGGCGTACGCGGTGAAGGACAACCCCAGCAGTATGCAGAATACGGCAGCCCCCGGGACGAGAGCTCCCCTCATACGCTGTCCGCGACACCGGGAGGCGCCCGCCGCCCCGGCGACCAGCGGACCGCCCAGGAAGACCAGGCCGGCAAACGGGTAGAACAGCCGACCCGGTTCGTCGAGCAACACGATGTACGCCAGGCCCACAGCGACGCCGAAGAACGTGCCGGCCACGACATCCGTCGCTGCAGTCGCCATCCGAACGGACTCCATTCGCCTCCCCCTTCCTCGTATCGCTGTCATCCGCAATCAATCGGCATGCCACGGCGGGGCGGCACGGGAACGGTGCGGCGTCGCCGGCGCCGTCCGGCCCGCCGGGCGCCCCGAAGAATGAACCGTGCCTTCTTCTCGTCGATGGTCCGCCGTCCCCCCCGTCGAACCGGAGAACGGGGAGAAGGTTGCCGGGCAGGCACGGCACGACCCTCTCAACCCGCCCGGAACAACGACGTCCCCCGACCGTCCAGGTCGCAACCCGGCTCCTGGAGAACACTCCCCCCTGGGCCGACCGGCAAGCCTATAAGTCTCCACATTTCGAGAGGGAACGTATGACCGAAATTCCCAGTACGACCTCTCCCGGCGGGCAGAATCCCGGCCCGGGCACGGACGGGGAGAGCGCCGCGCTCGAGAAGATCGCCGGGATGCCGGGACCGTACCGTGCCATGGGCGAGCGGCTCCATGCCGTCATCCTGTCCAGCGCGCCGACCCTCGCGCCGAGGACCTGGTACGGGATGCCCGCGTACGCCCGGGACGGGAGGGTCGTCTGCTTCTTCCGCGGCGGGACTCCCGGGAGTCCCGAGCGGTACATGACCCTCGGTTTCACCGAGGACGCCGTCCTCGACGACGGCGCCATGTGGCCGGTGGCCTTCGCGCTGACGGAGCTGGATCCCGCCGTGGAGGCGCGGATCGCCGCGCTCGTGAAGGGAGCGGCGGGCTGAGGGGGGGGACGCCGTCCCGGGGCCCGGCCAGCTCTCTCACCCTGCGGACCAGCCGCCTCCGGCGGTCCGCGGTGGAGAAGCCCCCGGGCCGAGAGTCCGGGATCCCTGCCAGCCGGTGCCGGCGGGCTCGCCGACGATGTCGACGCCGATGGCGCCCGGCCCTTCACCTGCCTCCCCCGTCCCCCGGCACCTCTCCCGCGCGGCGCGTCCACTCCGCCCCGCGACCGCCGGAAGCGGATATATTTGCCAAACTATATCTCCCAGGAGGCGATAGTGATGGATAGCGGGAGTTGTGCTCCGTGAGGACTCGGTCTATCGTCCTGATCCTGCTGCTCCTCGGCAGCAGCGTGCCGGCCTTCGCGGCAGGCGAGACGTACCTCTTCGAGAGGGGATGGGGCGGCCTGGGCACGGGCACGGGCCAGTTCAACTACACCTGGGGGATCGCGGTGGACGGCAACGCGAACGTCTACGTCGCCGACTTCTACAACCACCGGATCCAGAAGTTCGCGTCGAACGGGACCTTCCTCGCGAAGTGGGGCACCTACGGGTCGGGCAACGGGCAGCTCAACCACCCGACCAGCGTCGCGGTGGACGGCACGGGGCACGTCTACGTGGCCGACTACTACAACCACCGGATCCAGAAGTTCACCTCGACCGGCGCCTTTATCGCGAAATGGGGGGGGATCGGGTCCGCCGATGGGCAGATGACTTTCCCTTACGGCGTCGGCGTCGACCGTGCCGGCAACGTCTACGTGGCCGACTACTATAACCACCGGGTCCAGAAGTTCAGCCCGACCGGGGCGTTCCTGGCGAAGTGGGGAAGCAGGGGGACCGATGACGGGAAGTTCCAGTTCCCCTGCGGTGTCGCGGTGGACAGCCACGGCACCGTCTACGTGGCCGACCAGTACAACCACCGGGTCCAGGTCTTCGCCCCGAACGGCACGTTCATCGCGAAGATGGGCGGCGACGGGGCCGCGGACGGGGATATGCACTACCCGACGCACATCGCGTTCGACGCCGCGGACAACGTCTACGTCTGCGACCACGGGAACCACCGGATCCAGAAGTTCACGCCGGCCCGCGTCTTCGTGACGAAATGGGGGACGCGGGGGTCGGCGTGGGGGGAGTTCTACTCCCCGACGAGCGTCGCGCTGGACGGCGCCGGGACCATCTACGTCGCCGACACGAACAACAACCGGGTCCAGGTGTTCTCGAGGCAGGGGGCGGTCCCCACCCCGAACACCACCCCGACGCCGAAACCGACGCCGAAACCGACGCCGACTCCGACGCCCGTGCCGCAGGAGCCGTATCCCGCCCCGCACGCGCCTGGGGACGCGATCCGGGCGGAGGACTTCGATACCGGAGGCGAGGGCGTCGCGTACCACGACCTCGAGCCGGCGAACCTCGGCGGGGCCTACCGCCCGGCGGAGGGGGTCGACATCGAGACGGTGGGTGGGGTGACGAACGTCGGCTGGATCCGCGCCGGCGAGTGGCTGCGCTACACGGTCGACGCGGTTGCCAACGGGAGCTTCGGGGTGGTCCTCCGCGCCGCGAACCCCGACCCGTTCGCGAAGGCCGTCCGGGTCTACCTCGACGGCGTCCCGGCCGGCGAGGTCGTCGTGAATGGCACCGGGGGCTGGGGGGCGTTCGCCGAGTTCGCCGGGCCGGCCCCGGTAACCGTCTCGAAGGGCCGGCACGTCCTGACTCTCGCCTTCGAGGGCGTGGAACGGCTCAACCTCGACCTGCTCTCCCTCCCGGTAACCGGACCGACGGTCACCCCGACGCCGACAGTCAGTCCAACGTCGACGGCCGCTCCCACAATCACGGTCACCCCGACACCGACGGCCAACATCACGCCGGCGGCATCGTTCGAGGCGAACAGGACCTTCGGCGAGGCACCTTTCGCCGTCGCCTTCAAAGACACGTCGAAGAACGGTCCCACCTCGTGGACATGGGACTTCGGGGACGGCGTGGGCTCGTCGCAGCAGCACCCCGTCCATCTCTACACGGTCCCCGGCACCTTCACCGCCGGGCTGACGGCGACGAACGCGTACGGATCGAACACCTCGGCCCAGGAGATCGTCGTTGTCGCCCGTCTCCCCTACACCCTCCCCATCCCCGCCGACGGCTCGCGCATCCCGCCGAACACCACGGTCGGGGTCGAGCGCGGTTCGACCCACGGGATCACGGTCGACGCGATGGAGTCCGCGATGGTCCTCCGGAAGAACGGCACGGGAGAGGTGGTGAACGGCTCGTTCGTTGACGGTCGGATCAGGACCTACACCGACCCCCTCGGGAGGCTGCTCGGGTCCCGGGGGTGGTTGAACCGGTCCTACGAAACCCTCGAGAACGGCACGCAGTACGACCTCTACTACGGCACCGACCTGGTCGCGTCGTACACTGCCGTGGAATACCCCGTCCTCGCCGTGCCGGGATGCAACCAGGTGCCCCGGGACGGAGACCGGGACGGGCTCTTCGAGGATTTGAACGGGAACGGCCGGCCTGACTTCGCGGACGTCGAGCTGTTCTTCGACCAGATGGCGTGGATCGCGGAGCACGAGCCGTTCGAGGCCTTCGACTGCAACGCGAACGGGCGGATCGACTTCGCGGACGTCACCTGGCTGTTCAACCATCTCTGAGGGCGCGGGCCGGTCGGCCCGCCGCCCCCCACCATGCTTCTGGCCGCTGAAGACGACACTCCATCCCGAAGGCCCGACGGAGTTCCCATGCAGTCCCGAATCATCATATACCTCCTTGCCGCCGCGGCCCTTCTCGCGGCGCTCGGCGCGTGCCCCGCCATGGCGTCGCCGGACGACGTCACCTCCGGGCCGGGGGGCGAATACGCGGCCCACCGACTGATCGTCACCTTCTCCCCGGTCGCCGTGGACCGCGCCGACCTCGTGCTCCTTGCCCACACCGGCGCCGGCGCGGTGGTCTCGCGGGACCTCGGCCCGCTCGGCCTCCCCGGCCGGCAGGTCGTCACCCTCCCCGATGGCGCCGACCTCGAGGAGGCGGTGGCGCGCTACCGCGCGGACCCGTCCGTTCTCCGCGTCGAGCGGGACTGGGTCGTCCGGCTCGACCGCACGCCGAACGACCCGGGATACGCCTCGCTCTGGGGCCTGCCGAAGATCGCCGCCCCGGCCGCTTGGGACCGGACGACCGGCGGAACCGGGGTCGTCGTCGCGGTGATCGACACAGGGGTCGACGCGGCGCACCCCGACCTCGCGCCGAACGTCTGGACGAACCCCGGCGAGGTGCCGGGCAACGGCCTGGACGACGACGCGAACGGCTACGTCGACGACGTCCACGGCTGGGACTTCCGTAACGGGGACCCGGTCCCGGACGACGCCTACGGCCACGGCACCCACTGCGCGGGCACGATCGGAGCGGCCGGCGACAACGGGATAGGCATCGCCGGCGCCGCCTGGACGGTCCGGGTGATGCCGCTCAAGTACATGCAGGGCAACGACTGCGGCTTCGTCAGCATCGCTGCGGAGGCGATCCTGTACGCGAACCGGATGGGCGCGGACGTCATCTCCTGCTCGTGGTACGAGCCGGAGAGCCCGCTCATCCGCGACGCGATCGCGGCGAGCCCGGCCCTGGTGGTCTGCTCCGCCGGGAACGAGGGCAGGGACACGGACGCGACGCCCCAGTACCCCGCGTGCTACCCGCTCGACCAGGTCATCTCGGTCGCGGCGACGGACCCGGCGGACGCCATGGCCCCGTTCTCGAACTACGGGGCGACCTCGGTCGACCTGGGCGCGCCGGGGGTCTCGATCTACTCGGCGATGCCCGGCGGGGGCTACGGCTGGATGTCGGGCACCTCGATGGCCGCGCCCCACGTGGCGGGGGTGGCGGCGCTGGCCCTCTCTCTCGACCCGTCGCTCTCGACCGCCGAACTCCGGCGGGCCCTGCTCGAGGGCGCCGACCCCGTCGCGTCGCTCGCCGGCCGGTCCGTCTCGGGGGGGCGGCTCAATGCATCGAGGACGCTCGCGCTCGCCGCCCCGCCCGTCCCCGCCGTGCCGCCGTCGACGCTGTCACCGACGGACACCGACACCGACGGGCTGTACGACGACGTGAACGGGAACGGCCGGGAGGACTTCGCGGACGTGGTGCTCTACTTCAACCAGATGACCTGGATCGCCGGCAACGAGCCCGTTGCCGCATTCGACTACAACGAGAACGGCCGGATCGACTTCGCGGACGTCACCTGGCTCTTCAACAACCTTTAGAGGCTCCCCCGGGACCTCTCGATTTTCAGACCACCGCCGGCCCTGTCGCCCGTGAAAGAGGACAGGAGGCGGATGCCGATCACGATGATCGCAATGGCGTCGATCGCGATCGGGAGGAGGGACCGGTTCATGGCACGTCTCCGCGTCTGGATGCACTGCGATTCGGTCGACGGACCCGGGGCCTATCCATATCAATCGCGGCGGACGGGAACCGGGCCGTGCACCACCGGCCCGGGCCCGGTGTACTCACGGGGGTCCCGGTCACCGCCGGGTTCGGGGTGCGGTTCGGCTGCTACCATGCGATGGTTTATCAATGCTACAATCACCTTTTGTTATATGAAGGTGCTGCTGGTCCCGATCATCCTGCTCCTCCTGGTCGCCTGCCAGCCGGTTGCAGGGCTCGACAATCCGGTCCCCGTCCCGCCGAACGCACAGGCGCCCACCGACCCGGACGGCGACGGGAAGTTCGAAGACCTCAACGGCAACCTCCGGCAGGACTTCGCGGACGTCGTCCTGTACTTCAACCAGATGACCTGGATCGCGACGAACCAGCCGGTGAGCCTGTTCGACTTCAACGGCAACGGCCGGATCGACTTCGCCGACGTCGTCTCCCTCTTCAACGACCTGGGGAGCAGCCCGCCACAGGCACGTGTCATCATCTCCGGAACGGTCGCGCCGTCGGACGAGGACCGGGTCCTCAGGGGCGACGGGGTCAACCTGACGGTCCCGGGCGGCGCCCTGAACCAGACCTCCGCCGTCCGCGTCGCGACCGTCGCCAGTCCCCCGGCGCCGCCGGAGGGGACGTCCAACCTGACGGTCTACGACGTGACGGTCGGCACCCAGGTCCGGTTCATGCCCGGGCTGGTGATCGAGATCCCGTACACGCCCGCCATGATCCCCCCCGGGAAGAGCCCCGCCAGGGTACTCCAGGGGATCCGGTGGGACGAGGAGACCGGGGCGTGGCGCGAGATCCCGACCGCCGTGGACACGTCCCGCAGCGTCGTGGTGCTCGAGACGGACCACCTCTGCGTCGCCGGGTACACCGCGAAACTCGCGCCGCCGCCGATGACCGAGATCTACAGCCCGCCGTTCGTCATCCACTTCGACCCCTCCGATGATGCCGCGATCGCCGCGGCCTGGAAGGGATGGGGGAACATGACCACGGCCTATGAACTGGCATATTATGTGAAATACGCCCTCGATGACGCCTACGACCTCCACGTGACGAATCATGGGTTCAAGAAGCCGGTCCCCTCGCGGTTCAGCCTCGACAACTACATCCATGTCTATGTCGGTGACTACTACGAGAGCGAATGGCACCAGTTCACCAAGACGATCACGGTCAGCCGGGAACCATTTCTCCGTGGCCCGGGGGCTGTGGAAAGACTCTTCGAGGAGATGAAGCACGAGCACTTCCACGCGGTGCAGAACGCGTACGTCTCGACGGCCTGGATGCACTTCAACCGCTGGTGGACCGAGGCCACGGCCGAGTACGCCGCGACCGGCCTGTATACAGGGGAAACAAGCCCCTCGTTTCCGCTCGACGGCGCCTTCTTTTCCGAGCCGCTCGACACCGTTAACGGAAAACACGAGTACCAGGCCGCCCACTTTGTCGATACACTTGTGTTTGGAGGCGATGAGTTCCGATCGGTGTGGGAGACCACGGTCTCAGCCTCAAATGTCTTCAGTGGCATCAGGGATCATTGTGAGGCGAGAGGGACATCGCTCGGGGCCGTCTACGAGGACCTGATGGCCCATTCCCAGCTCCTGGAGCTGGTATGGGCGGGCGATACCGGGTCCTACCTGGTCCGCAAGTCGGTCCTTGACGGGGCCCTGGATCTGGCCGAAACGAACGAGATCTCGTGGTCATTGATAGCTATTGGAGAGGGCACCGTCTCGACCGCCTTCAGGGTGAGTACCACGGAGGACTCGGTGACACTGCTCGAGACGCTGGAGAGCGGCGAGTCGACGCTGCCGGGCGACTGCCACGTGACCCGGTACCACGTGCGGCCGTCCGGGTGGCACTCGACCGAGCACTTGACATCTTTCAGTACCCATTCTGCGCGCGACGGCGATACCATCGTCTATACGATCGCTACCGGGTTCGATACCTTCATCGACGCGATCATCCTGACCACGCCGGAGGCCACGATCGAACCAGAATCGATCGAGGTGCCTGAGGGTGCGACGGTCCAATACACCGTCTCCATCGAGAACATACCGTCCGGTACCCCGGTACAGGTCGTCGACTTGAACGGGAAAGTCCTGGCCTCGGGGACTGGGCCGTGTTCTTTGCAGTTCTCGGAAGAGTTCCCGAACCGGGGATTGTATGGCCGTGAGTACAGGGCGATGACGGCAGATGGGAGATGGGGCAAAAAGTTGACCACATGGGTTAAGGTCATCGAGATTTTTTCGTAATCCCGGCGCCCTCTTTTTTGCTCGAGCACTCTGACGCCGCGAGTGCGTCCGTGAGGGTGTCCACGGGCGAACGTGCGGTCTTCCTGCCGGCCGCCGGCTCTCTCCGGCCGACGCGTCGCCCGTCCGACGGGGCGTCGATGCCGCCGGACCTTCAACGGTGAGGGGCGGCGCCGGTTCAGGCCCCCTCCCCCTCCCTCCCCCGCCGCCAACCTTTTGCCGGCCGGCGGCGATAAACTCCCTGACCGGCGATGGAGACCACGATCTACTACTTCACGGGCACGGGGAACTCGCTCGCCGTGGCCCGCGGCCTCTGCGAACACCTGGGCGACTGCCGGGCCGTGCCGATCGCCTCCCTCCCGGACGAGCTTGGGCCGGTCCGCCCCGCTGCGGAGCGCGTCGGGATCGTCTCCCCCGTCTACTTCTCAGGCCTGCCGTCGATCGTCGCGGAGGTCGCCGCCAGCCTCGACCTCTCCGGGGCTCAATACGTCTTCGCGGCCTGCACCTTCGGCGGCTCGGGTGCCGCTCCCTCCCTCCGCCAGCTCGACCGGGTCCTGCAGGAAGGGGCCGGCCGGAGAGGCCTCGACGCCGGGTTCGCGGTCCGGATGCCCGGGAACTACATCCGGCTCTACGACCGCCTGGGGGACCGGGCCCTGGAGAGGACCCTCGCGTCCGCCGCCCGGCGGGTGGCCGCGATCGCGGAGGCCGTCGACCGCGGCGAGCGCACCATGCCCCGGTTCTCTCCCGCCGGCTCCCTGTTCCACCGGCTCTACTACCCCCGGTTCATCGCCCGGGTCCACCGGGCCGACGAAGAGTTCACCGTCGACGACCGCTGCACCCGGTGCGGGACCTGCGAAAAGGTCTGCCCCGTCGGCAACGTCCGGCTCGAGGACGGCCGGCCGACCTGGCTCCACCGCTGCGAGCAGTGCATGGCATGCATCCAGGTCTGCCCGACCGGGGCGATCCAGGCCGGCCCGAAGACCGCGGCGCGGCGGCGGTACCGCCACCCGGAGGTCACGGTCGAGGCCCTCGCGGACCGGGACTCCGGGTGAAACGCCCGGCGGCACCTCCCCGCGGCGCCCGGGCCGGCAGGGCACCACCGGCCCCGGCCCGCGGCAAACCCGGCTCCACCCCGTCCAGCCCCTCACCGTGAAAAAAGCGGGCTGTCCCTGACCATGTCGTCGACGATTCTTTCCTTTCCGTACCGCCGCAGGTAGTACCAGCAGCCCGCGGCGACGATGAGGGAGGCGACGAGCACGAAGAGCATGTCGGTCATGGTATCCGTGTTGCTCCCCTGCATCTGGCCGGCGAGCGACCCCCCCAGGAGGGAGTCCACCAGGAACTCCCAGACCTCCCAGACGTACTCGCAGAACGTGCCGAACAGGACGATGAAGAACGCGCAGAAGGTGGGATCGAGGTTGAGGTTCCGGGTCCTGTCGAGGTACAGGACGAGGAGGAACCCGAGCAGGGCCACCATGGTGCCGGAGACGGTGTGCGCGAGGACGTCCCAGTACGGGAACCGGAGGTACCGCTCCTGGATGTACCCGGAGGTATGGATGAGGAGGGCGAACGAGACCAGGAAATAGACGAACCAGGGAAAGGCGATCTTCGCTCTCCAGGCGACGACGTAGAGGGCCATGCCCGCCAGGAAGAGGAACACCCCGATGACGAAGTCCGAGGGCTTGAACAGCAGGGCGAGAAGCACGTTGACCCCGATGAGCGCCTGTGCGAGGTAGGCGAGGAGCATGCCGGGCGACCGATCGACCATGGCACACCATCCACGATGAGAACCATCAATGTTTTGATCCATGCCGGGCGAATCGTGCCGGCGAGAACGCGTGGAGTGGTGTCTGGGAGGGGTCGAGGGGGACCAGTCCGTGAGGGGGTGGCCGGCCACCGTCCCCTCGGGTCGGCGTACCGCGCCGCCTCACGCCGTCCCCGGCGCGTCACCATCGAACTCGTCCTCGACGATCCGGCCGTCCCGCAGGTAGAGCACCCGGTCGAAGTACTGCCGGTGCCAGTCCTCGTGCGAGACCATCACCACCGTCTGGCGGAGCTCGCGGTTCAGCGCCCGGATCAAATCCAGGATCAGGACCGAGTTCCTCGAGTCCAGGTTCGCGCAGGGCTCGTCCGCGAGGAGCAGGGCCGGGCGGTTCACCAGCGCCCGGGCGATCGCCACCCGCTGCTGCTCGCCGCCCGAGAGCTCGCCCGGCAGGAACCCCGCCCGGTCCTTGAGGCCCACCTGGTCCAGGATCTCGCGGCAGACGAGGGTGCACTCCTTCACGGTCATCCCGCGCACCTTGGATGGTAGGTACACGTTCTCCTGCGCCGTCAGCTCGGGCACGAGCGCGTAGTCCTGGAAGACGTACCCGAGCCGCCGCAGCCGGAAGACCTCGCGCTCGCCCTCCGAGAGGCGCGTCACGTCCACCCCGTCGATTACCAGCCCGCCGCCCGTCGGCCGGTCGAGCAGCCCGAGCAGGTGGAGCAGGGTCGACTTCCCGCTCCCGCTCGCGCCCATCACCCCCACGAACTCGCCCCGCGCGATCTCGAGGTCCACGCCGTCGAGAGCGCGGACCTCCACGCTCCCCATCCCGTAGACCCGGGTCAGACTCTCGCCGCGGATCATGTTACCCCCTGATCGCGTCGAGGATCTCCTCGCGCGTCGTCAGCCACGAGGGCAGGTAGCCCGCGATCAGGGAGGCGGCGTACAGGCTCGCCACCGACTGCACCACCAGGCCCGGCTCGAGGGCCGGCGCCACCGGCCCGCCCGGAAAGACGATGGGGTTCCCCTCCAGGAACTGGAGCACCGCAAGCAGGAGGGCGCCGCCCGCGAGCGTGCCGCAGGTGCAGATGAAGAGCGCCTGGAAGAGGTACGACTTGATGATGATCGACCTCCCGATCCCGATCGCGCGGAGGATCCCGATCTGCTTCCGGCGGTACACGATCCCGATGAAGATCACGATGAAGATCACCACCACCGCGATCACCAGGCTCACCCCCGTGCTGATGGCGTTGATGATCCCGAACGAGCCCACGATCGACTCGAGGAAGTCCGCGGACTTGTCTTCCCAGGTCCAGATCTTCTCCTGCACGCCGTACTGCATCAAAACCAGGCGCATGGCGTCGTCGTTCCCGGTCGTCTCCGTCCGGACCAGGACCGTGTTCGCCGGGTCGGCCTCGCCGAGCATGGACGCCGCGTCCCGGCGCGTGATGAAGACGGCGGAATCGACGCTCGAGGTGCCGGCCTTGAGGATCCCCTTCACCCGGAACTGGCGGGTCACCCCGTTCGGGAGGGTCAGGTCGACGACCCGCCCCACCTCGACGCCGCCCAGGGTCGGGGTGCTGTCCCCGCCCGGCGTGCCGGTCCCGGCGAGGGTCTCGCCGACCAGGATCTGGCCCGTGTCGGCCGGGCCCAGGTAATCGCCGCTCACGACCCTGGTGTGGACCTTCAGCACCTCGCGCTCGCGGTCGGGGTCGATGGCCGTGACGAGGGGCGAGGTCGACTCCCCCCCGTAGACCACCGTCCCCCCGGTCGCGTACCGCGGGGTGGACGCCACCACGCCGGGGATGCCGTTGATCTTCTGGACGAGCTGGCCGGGATCGGCGATCCGGAGCGCGCCCTCCTTCGGCTCGACGACGAGGTTGCCGAAGCTGTAGTCGATGGTCTGCTGGTTGAAGAGGACCACGACCCCGGCGATGATGGAGGGGAGGAAGATGAGGTTGACGAAGACCAGCGCCAGGATCATGATGGTCAGGAGGAGGGTGCCCTTGTTCCCCCGGGCGATCAGCCGGGCGGCGAGGAACAGGGCGACCTGCTCATCCTCGAGCATCGGCGCGGCCCGCCCGCTTCCGCCGGAGGTACCAGGCGGCGCCGACGACGGCGAGCGCCAGGACGATCACGGCCAGGAGAGGGAGGGGCGAGCTCCCTCCCTGGACGGTCAGGCGCAGGGTCTCCTCGTGGGTGTGGACGCCGTAGTCGTCCTCGTACTGGACGGAGAGGTTGTAGGCGTAGGTCCCGGGGTCGCCGGCCTCGAGGGCGTAGACGGCGGGGGCGTCGTTGTTCGGCTCGATCCGCCCGACGAAGGCGTCGAGGCTTCCCGGGAAGGGGAGGTCGACCGAGGCCTTGACCGAGTTGGCCGAGTCCGTGCCCGTGTTCTCGAGCCGGACGACGAGGGAGACGGGATCGCCGGCCGCGATCCGGGCCGGGTCGGTCGAGAGGGAGGCGATGCCGAGGTCGGCCCGCCCGCGGAGCCGGGCGCCGATCGTCTCGGTCTGCGAGACGGTCGTGCCGTCGGGGCTGGCGTAGGTGATGGTCAGGACGAGGGGTGTGAGGCCGAGCGGGGCGCGCCGGTCGGAGGAGAAGACCATCTCGAGGGTCGTATTCCGGCCGCGGAGAAGGGTGCCGAGGTGGTAGGTGCCCGGCGTCCTGGGCATGATGGAGGTGGAGGTGGAGTTGACCGCGACCGTGACCTGGTCGGCCCGGGCGAGCCCGTCGTTCCGGATGTCGACCCGGATGGGGATGTCGTCGCCGGGGTTGACACTGTCGGGAACGGTCTTCTCGACGGTGAGCCCCGGCTTCTTGAGAAGGGCGATCTGGGTGTTGACGTTGAGAGGGACGGACCTGCGGACGCTTCGGCCGTCGGTGACCTCGATCCAGATCTCGGGGAAGTAGACGCCGTCGGCGGCGGGGGCGCGGACGAGGAAGGTGACGGGGACGGACTCGCCGGGGCCGATGGCGCCGATGCGAGTGCTGTCGCCGGAGAGGACCTCGACACCTCTACCGCTGAGCCGGACGCGCTCGATGTTGACGGTGATGTCCGTGCTCCGGGTGCTCGTGATGCTGCCGCCTTCGGGATCGTCCAGGTTTTCGGTCTCGGTGATGCTCGCGGTGGATGCCGTGTTCCGGATGGTGGCCGTGATCGTCCCCAGGTCGCCGGGCTGGAGGACAGCGGGGCTGACGGCGTAGTCGGCGACGACGATGGAGGGGTCCTCCGCAACGGCGGGGACGGGGACGGTGAGCAGGGCGAGGAGGCAGAGGGCGGCGAGGAGCCGCGATGGGGGCGCTGCAGTACGGCGCATCGAAAAGATCTCTTATCGTTCCGGCCTACTTAAAGTTTGAGTCGGGGCGAAACGACTGCCTTGACGAAAACGCAGGAAGAACTCGGGGGAGCGTTCGGGGGTGCGACGGAGGAACCGGCACGACGGACCCGTGGCACCCCCGCTACAGAGGGCGCGGCGGGACGGTTCGTCGGCCGACCTTCGCCGACGTCGTCCTCTCCGTTAACTGGACGACCTTGATCAAAGAGACGCTCGAGCCCTTCGAATGCAACGATAACCACCGGATCGACGTCGCCGGCATGGTCCGGCTCTTCTTGAACCATCGAAGCCCGGGCCGCCTCCCCGACCCTCCGCGCCGAACAGACGTGTTAATAGTCAGATTGCTGCATGACGAATCGCGGACCTCCGCCCCAGGTGATCACCATGCGCCATCCCCTGCTCTTCGTCCTCCTCGCCTGCCTGCTCCTGCTGCCGCTCGCTGCGGCGGCCTTGCCGCCGGTCTTGACCGACCGCGCCCCCGTACCGCCAAACAGCACCGTCGGATCGCTGGAGGGGACCCGGGGCAACGACAAGCTCTCGACCGACCTCGTCCGGCTGGTCGAGCCGTCCGCGCGCCTCCCGGGCCAGTCCCGGGCCGACCTCGCCCGGAGCCTCCACGGGCGCGGTGCGTACCGGGGCTCTCTCGATCCCGCCGACGCAGGCGAGGTCTACGTCTACGTCTCGCTCGAGGAGGGAGCCGCGACCTCCCAGGTCGACCGGCTCGCGACCGTCGTCGCCCGCGACGAGGCGCGGGGGCTCGTCTCGGCATGGGTCCCCGAGAAGCAGCTCCTCCCGCTCTCGGCCCAGCCCCGGGTCCGCTCGGTCCGGACGGTGAACCCCGGCGTCGTGGGTACCGGTTCCCTCACGAGCGAGGGTGACGCCCCCCTCAGGGCTGATCTGTTCCGCGCGGCAACCGGGTGGTCCGGGGCGGGGATGAAGGTGGGTGTCATCTCCGACGGCGTCAATACCTGGACCGCGGCCCGGGACTCGGGCGACCTGCCCGCCGATTTCCATGTCCTCTCGGATATGTATGACGGTGACGAGGGGACGGCCATGGCCGAGATCGTCCACGACATCGCCCCGGGCGCCTCGATCTATTTTCACGATGCGGGCGGCGCCGTGGACCACCTCCTCTTCAACCAGGCGATCACCGCGCTCGCCAACGCGGGTTGCCGGGTGATCGTGGACGACGTCTCCTGGCTCGACACCCCGCACTTCGAGGACGGGATCATCGCCCAGACCGTCGCAGGGGTGATCGCCTCGAAGGGGCTCGTCTACGTGGGCAACGCGGGCAACTTCGCCCGGCAGCACTACCAGGGGCAGTTCCGGGACCAGGGGGGCAGCCTCGCGGGGTGGCACGACTTCCGGACCGGCGGGACCGGCCAGTACACGCAGGTGTACGCCAACCTCCCCCCGGGCGGACATGCCGGCGTCTTCCTCCAGTGGGACGACCGTTTCGGTCACTCGGGAAACGATTACAACCTCTACCTCTGCACGATGGACGGGACGATTCTGGCCTCGTCCATGGACGTTCAGAACGGGAACGACGATCCGCTCGAGGTGGCCGGGTTCACGAACGAGGGCGCTCAGGCCCTGGACGTCGTGGTCTGGGTGAAGAAGACCGCGGGGGAAGCGCGCGAGCTCGAGGCGTATATCACCGCGAGCAACGGCGCGTGGGTCTACACGGAGAACATCGTCGCCGCCGACTCGATCACGGGGAACCACGTGGTACCGGACGAGATCGCGGTCGCTGCGGCCGACGTCGCGAGCCCCTCGACACTCGAGGGCTTCTCGTCGCACGGTCCCGCCACCATCCGCTGGCCCGCTCCCGGGGTCCGGCAGAAGCCGGACGTCGCCGGCCCCGATGGCGGCGTGATCAGCGGGGCCGGGGGCTGGGGATCCTGGGACGGCCTGGCCTACCGCTTCTATGGCACGAGCGCCTCGGCACCGCACGTCGCGGCGCTCGCCGCCCTCGTCTGGAGCGGGAAGCCGAACGCCACCGCGGCGGAGGTCCGCGAGGCCCTGCTCGAGACGGCGCAGGACCGCGGGCCGTTGGGCTGGGACGCGGGATGGGGGTTCGGCTGGCCCGACGCGACCGGTTTTGCCGAGCGGCTCGGGGCCACGCCGTCCGTGCGGGCCGTGCCCGGCGGGGTTGGCCTCCCGACGGACACGGACGCCGACGGGCTGTTCGATGACGTGAACGGCAACGGGCGGAAGGACTTCGCCGATGTCGTGCTGTTCTTCAACCAGATGACCTGGATCGCGGAGAACGAGCCGGTGGCAGCGTTCGACGACAACGGCAATGGCCGGATCGACTTCGCGGACGTGGTCTGGCTCTTCAACCACCTCTGAGCTGCGGGATCCCGTCCCTTTTTATCGACGGCGACGGTCGGGCCGGACAGATCTCGATGACCATCCCCGTGTCCAGGCGCTCGCGCCCGGCAACGACACGCTCTTCCTCCCGACGCCACGTACGTCCGGCTTGACCCGTTCGTTCGTCGTGACTCGGGACGGGCTCCCGCATCTCCGGCCTCCGGATGCCGCCGGCATCTGGCCCGGCCACTCCCTACCGCTTCACGCCCTCCGCAAGTCGCCGGCAGAGCCGGCGGAGCTGGGGAGAGATATCGTCGGGCGCGAGGACGACCTCGAGGACGGAGAGCTCCTTCGATTTCCGCGCCTCTGCCAGGGCCGCCGCGAGCTCGTCCTCCGTCGTGACCAGGTACCCCTTCCCCGAGCCGAGCAGGGTCGGGACGAGGTGGTACCGCCACTGCGCCACGTCGTTGAAGGACCCGTCGATCATCGGCCGCTCCGTTCCGAACCCGGCGTTGTTCAGGACGAACACGATCGGGTTCATCCCGTACCGGGCCGCGATAGAGACCTCCATCCCCGTCATCTGGAAGGCCCCGTCCCCGACCAGCACGAGCGGCCGGAGGTCGGGGCGCGCGGCCTGGACGCCGACGGCGGCCGGCACCGCGAACCCCAGGGACGAGTAGTACACCGGGCAGAGGAACCGGCCCGGGGCCCGCGTCGTGACGTCCATGCTCATCATCACGGCGTCCCCCACGTCGGCGATCAAAACCGTGGTCTCGTCGACGAAGGCGTTGAGGGCGAGGACGAGCCGCTCGGTCGTGAGCCTCGCCGGCGTCGGGGCGAAGGCGGGCGTCCGCTCCCGCACGGGCGTCGGGGCGGTACTCCGGTCGTGGACCCGGAGGGACCTCCGGGCGAGCGCTGGGAGGAGCTCGAGGCCGGGCACGGGGCAGGCCTCACGGCCGATGCTGCAGCCCCCGGCCGAGAGGGAGATCATCCGCTCCGGGTCCAGCACGGCCGTGTTCCCGCCCAGGTTCACGTCGGTCAGGAGCACGCCGAGGAGCAGGAGGCAGTCGCTGGACTCGACGTACTCCCGGACGGCCTCGTCCCCGACGGCCCCCGAGTAGACGCCGAGGTACCGGGGATCGGTCTCGTCGACCGCCGACTTCCCGAGGAAGGTGGCGACGATCGGAATCCCGGTCCTCGCGGCGAGCTCCCGGACGGCCGGCTCCAGGCCGAACCGCGCCACCTCGACTCCGGCCACGATGACCGGCCGTTCAGCTCCGTCGAGCACGGCCGCGACACGCTCCACGACCTCGTCCGCGGGGCGCCCGTCGCGGGCGGCGGCGACCGGGACGGGGGAGGGGAGGTCGCCCACGGGGACCATGTCCACCATGTCGCGCGGGAGCTCGATGCAGCCCGGCCGCTTCGTGCGCACGATCTCCGCGATGACCCGGTCGATCTCCCGGAAGGCGGTTGCGGGGTCCCGGTGGTGGAGGAGGGGGTGCCGCTCCCGCTCCCGGTATCCGGGGGCGCCGGCGATGACCAGAACCGGGGACCGCTCTGCGTAGGCCTGGGCGGTCGTGTTCAGGAGTTTCAGCCCGCCGACCATGTACGTGGCGCAGACCACGCCGAAGCCCTGCATGCGGGCGTACGCGTCGGCCGCGAACCCGGCGCCCTGCTCGTCGCAGGTGTTGATGACCCGGAGCGGGCTCCGGTCGAGCATGGCGTAGAAGTTCAGGACGTAGTCCCCGGGCACGCCGAAGACGTGCCTGCACCCGGTCTCGCGGATCCGCCGGATCAGGTAGTCGCCGATGCTCGGCCGGGAGGCCCCGGAGAGCTCAGTCATAGCTGAAAAAACGTGTCTGGCGGTATTTACCTTTTGTTATGGCCCCGCGGCCCCGCCTGCCGGGCAGAGGGGTTCGAGTGGCGGGAGGCACAGGGACCTGCCGTACCCGGGGCGGACCGGGACGGCCAGACCTGTCGGTTCGTCAGCGAGTTCGTGCTGCGCTCGGAGGGCCGGGAACTCCCTGCGACCGATACCGTCACCGTGGACGACGGGTACACCGCGACCGGATGGCCGTACGGCGACGCCCGGGCCCCGGGTCCCCCGCTCGCGGCCACCGGCACCCTCGCGGCCACCGACGGCACCACGTACACGGAATCCGCCGAGCTGGTGGTGAATACGTAGGACGGCGCCCGTCCCGCGCCCCGGCGGGAACGGCCCGCGGCCTACTCCCCGGCGACCCCGACGAGCACGCGCCGCCGCCGGGGCCCGTCGAACTCGCAGAGAAAGACCCCCTGCCAGGTGCCGAGCGCCGGGCGCCCGTCGATCACCGGCACCATGGCCGAGAAACCCACCAGGGTGGCCTTGACGTGGGCGTCCGAGTTCCCCTCGGCGTGCCGGTAGTCGCCTCCGGCGGGGACCAGGCGGGCGAGATCGGCGAGGATGTCCCGGGCCACGTCCGGGTCCGCGTTCTCGTTGATCGTCAGGCCGGCCGTCGTGTGCGGCACGTACACGTGGCAGGTGCCGCTCGCCACGCCGCTCTTTCCGACCTCGTCCGCCACCGCGCCGGTGATCTCGACGAGCTGGGTCCTCGAGCCGGTCGATACGTCGATCTGCGTCCATTTCATTCTTCACGCCTCCGTCGTCCCGCGCCCGCGGTCACGCGCCGTCCCTCTCCGCCCGGGCGGCGGGCAGGGGATGCCGGGAGAGCCGCGGGTGCCATGGCCACCAGTGGTGGCCGGATCGTGATAACGGTGATCCCCGGCAGGGGGCGCGTGCCCCCACGGGGACAGGGCGGCCCCGCGGGTTCATTTCCGCCCCGCGGTCGCAGCGTTCATCTGCCCGAACCGCCCGATCCCCTCTCATGGACCCGGACAACGACGTGGAGCACCGGAAGAACGGCCTCGCCTTCTGCCTGGAGCTGATCGACGGCTACGAGGCCGACGAGCTCCGGGACCGTGGGCACGCCCCGGTCCGCCCCCGGACAGAAGAGGAGATCTGGCGCGAATGCAACCTCTACCGGTGGTGGGCGTGCAGGACCTGGGGCTTTCCCGAGCTGGCCGACCGCCTGGTGGACGGCCCCTCCCCCGGGCCGTGAGCGTTTATTTATCGCGGCCCCCCCATAGCTCCGCGGCACACGCCCCCCCGGCACGCTCTCTTGTTCGAGGAGACACCACGAACGAACCAGGAGGCGCCGGCATCGTCGCCGGCGGAATCGCCGTCACCGCGGGCGGCGGCGTGGGCATCGTGGCGGAGGGCTGGCCGCAGGCCGCCCTCGTCGCGCTGGACGTCGGGGCCGCGTTCGGCCTCGGGGCCTGGGGCAGGAATCGCCAGATCTCGGCCGTCATCTCGGTCGTCCGGTCGTTCTGCGAGGAGATTGCCACGTACTACGTCGCACGGCATGACGGCGAGATCACGGACGCGGAGGCCCGCGAGATCGCCGGCTGCGTCGGCCGGTTCGTGGCGGACCTCGAGGCCCTGGCCGTCGAGCTCTGCCGGCGGGAGGAGCCGTGATCGTCATTGCAGCGCGGGACGCGCCGGCGGCCGATCGGAACGCCGCGGATGTCGTCTGCGACGGGAAGACGGACGTGGCCGTCCTCGCGAAGGCCCTCGCGGTCCCGGACCGGGAGGTCGTGCTGACGGCCGGGACGTTCGACGCGAACGCGGGGTTCACGTCGGCCGGGAACCGCTACCTCCGGCCGGCGGAGGGGGTGACGGTCCGCGGCGTCGGGCCGGGCCTGACCCGGCTCATGGCCGGCCGGGAGCCCTGCCGAATCGCAGTCGAGGCGCCGGGCGTGACGCTCGCGAACCTGGGCGGGTACGGCTACGTCGGGGTGCAGGACACGGCCGACCGGTTCGCGTGCGAGGACGTGTACCTGATCCACTCGCTCGACGGGAGGTCCTACCTGGACTTCGGCCGGCGCGGGGGGTGCAAGGCCGCGTTCATGGTCTGGGGCCGGAAGGGCCGGACCGTGCGGGACCTGACGTTCCGCCGCTGCTCGGCGGAGCGGTCGTACCACCACGGGTTCTCGATGAACCTCGCCGGCGCGAACGAGGGCGGCGGGTTCGCCGACGTCCTCTTCGACCAGTGCCACGCGATCGCGGCGGGGTCGGTCATGGAGCGGTGGAGTTGCGGCTTCGACATCCCCGACGCCGGCGACATCGTGCGGATGACGGTCCGCGACTCCCAGGCGACCGACTGCTGGCAGGACGGGTTCCACCTGGACGGGAGCTGGGACGGCCACCGGCAGCGGGCCGTCGACGTGCTCTTCGAGCGGTGCCGGGCGCAGTCGTGCGGCTGGCGTCCGGGGACGGGGCCGGCCGAGCTCTACCAGTCCGGGTTCTACATCCAGTCTGCCACCCTTGTAGATTGTGTCGCCGAGCGCTGCCGCAAGGCCGGCTTCCTCTGCAAGAACCAGGAGCCCGGCGGACTCGTCCTCGAGCGCTGCCGCGACACCGGCTCGGCGTACTCGCTCGTGATCGAGTACGGCGGGAACGGCGCGAAAGTGAAGGGCTTCGTTTCCATTGGAGCGACGCGGCGGGCGCTGCAGATGGTCGGGAACAATGCCGACGTCGGGATCACGATCCTGAACTTCGCCGGCGCGGGCCGGCCGGTGCTGCTCGGGGTCACCGGGCGGCTCGAGTTCGTGGACGCGCCCTCGCACGTGGCGGAACTTGCTCGGTACCGCGCCCGCGGATACCGGATGGTCAACAACCGGATCCATATCGTGACCGACCGCGACGCGGACCTGGTCGAGGTGCACCCGCCGTCTCGGGGACAGTGGACCTGGGCGGGCTGACCGTCGAGCGGTGCCCGCCGGCGCCGGCGGTGGGGTGATTAGAGGAACGAAACCGGACGGCGTTCCCCCAGAGACCAAGCCGAAAAAGCTGCCGTCCGGTGTCCGACCGGCATCTAGTATGTACACCGACTGTGGTGTCGTGGGTGGCCTTTCAACGGCGAACGTGGCGATACCCTCAGGGGGGAGATGCTCCCCCATATAGGGTCCGTGCCAGTCCCACGGACCAGATGTGGGGCTGTGCGGACAGAGAAAGGTTGGCAGGACTTCGTTGCCTGCCCGAACTCTCTCCATCTCCTAGACCCTTCTGTTGGCATCGTGAATCCGGTCACTTCTCGAGATGGATCTCACTCAGGTAGATGACGCTCCCGTTCGGGTTCTCGTTTCGTGAACTGACCCACACGAAACCGCCGATCGTATGGCTCAGGTCCCTGCCCGCGAGGTCTATCGTGTACTGTTGCCATTCTGTCGATAACGTCTGCATCCCGGTGCTCTGGACTGGTTGCAGCGAATCGGGGAATTCTCCCGTGATACCCCCGATCTTGAACTCGGCCCTTTCACCGCCCTTCTGGCCCCGTGCCCAGACGGTGAGGCGGGTGAAACCGGTCAGGTCGTATCCCAAAGGATAATCTCCCCAGTTGCTGTCCGGGAACTGCCAGTAGATGCCGGCCCATCCAGCGCCGTTGCTCTTCTTCGCTGAATATCGAATCTCGATGGCGGATTTTTCTTCACCATGCGGTGGGACAGCATTGGAAACCGGCTCGTATGCGATATCACCGTGATCTCCCATCCAGCCGGACGGGAAGTAGTAATCAGAAATATCGAGGGTCCTCATGGCCTCGAACGTGCCTGGATCTCCCCCGGGAATTGTTGAATTGGAAATATTGGAGTACTCGCCGCCTTTAGGGGCTATCTGGATATTGACACTGGCCGTGTGTTGCTTGCCATCCTGCCCTGTTCCGATAAACTCCACTCTGTGACTGCCCATCGATACCTCGGAATCGAGTATTATATGGGCCGTCGAGCCGTATGCAGGAACTGGTCTGACAGTCAAGGGCTCAAAGTAGACAGTGATACCGGGGAGAGAAACTACGCTGAGACTCACTTCCTTATCATACCCCCCCTCATTTGCCACGATAACTGTCACCTGCGCTTTCTCACCGGGCGCAAATTGCCCGGCTAGGGGTCGGGGTTGTAACGAAAAATCGGGTTCGGGAAAAACATCGTGAATTAGACCAGGTCCAAATATTAGGGTAATAACTGCAATTACCGCCGCGATCCCCCCGCCCTTTAGCCATGATTTCAAGCTTCCCATAAAGATCCCCGCACCTCATTCATAGTAGATATCGTCAAGATAGATGGTGCAGCCCGAGGGGTTTTGCGCGGCCGCACTGACCCAGCAGAATCCGCCCATGACCCTGCTCAGATCCGCCCCCGTCAGAGCGATCGAGTGCTCCTCCCATTCTGTCGAGAGCGTCAGCACTCCCGTGGTGAGGAATGGGAAGAGCGAATCCCGGTACGTGCCGTCGACTCCACCGACCTTGAATTCGACTTTTTCGCCGCCCACGGCGCCTTTTACCCAGAACGTAAGATGGGTATATTCCGAGAGATCCCGTCCGTCATCGAAGGTGCCCCAGTTGTTGTCGGGGTAGAGCCAGTAGATACCCGCCCATCCCATTCCACTCGTTTTTTCTGCCGAGTAATGGATCTTTATTGCATCGGGGCCCGAGTGCGCAGAGTCGGCGGAATTCGCGGCGTACTCGATATCGTTCGTGTCGCCCATCCAGCCACTCGGATAAAAGAGGGAACTCATGTCCGCTCGAGAGGTCCCTGACGGGGTCTGAGAGGGCGTGGAAGGCGTTGTGACCGCGTCCGTGGTGACCGCCGTTACGACCGTCGATGTTTCCGCAGGGGGTGCCGTTGTCTGTTGGACGGTCGTGACGGTGGTTGGAAGACCGGCAGTTGTCGAGGATGTGGACGCAGGTGTCGATGTTGGTGCCGGCATCCCTTGGTGATCTGTACAACCGCAAACCATGATGCTCATCACGACGACGAGTGCGATGAACACCAATGAGGACATCGTGTGCCCTGACATAAAGCTGTATCATTGACAATAGTATATAAAATACACAGGTTTGTGTTTTTTTGGGGGGTGATCACAGCGGTTTTTTCCGGTTTATCGCCTCTTCCTGCCGATCTGGTTCGTCCGGAAGAGACACATCAGCGCGTGACTGCCGTGATCAGGTGGACAGATCAAACTGGTTTCATGAACATGCAGGAAACAGAAGGTTCAGATCCGCGGAGAGGCGAAAGAAAGCGCAGGACCTCCCCTGCTCATCTGCGTGGGAGCCGATAATCGAGGCGATGATACCAGGAACGGCATGCAGAGGAAGTGAGATTTCCCCGGAAACCCCCCGAACACGGTCGTTCTGGAAGGAGAAATGGCAGATATTATCATCTCTTTCGCCAATTTTGTCGCATGATCGATCTGATCCGACCGATCAGGAGTCTTCTTCTGGTAGTCGCGCTTTTTCTCGCTATCCTGGTCGTCGCCTGCGTCACGGTTCCCGGCCCCGCGACAGAGGAGTTGGATGAAGAGGGTGCACTGCACCTTTCAGGCCTCTGCTTCGGCCCGTACCTGGACGGCCAGAGCCCGAGTCTGACCGGGCCGCTACCGCCTGAACAGATCCGTGAACTGCTTGCCGTCATCGCGAACTCGACCGACTCGGTCCGCTCGTACGGGAACGATAACGGGCTCGATGCCATCGGCCGATACTCGCACGAGATCGGAAAGAAGGCTGCGATCGGGGCGTGGCTCAGCCGTAACAGGACGTTAAACGAGCAACAGATCGACACCCTTATCCAGATGGGACAGTATGGGGAGGCGGACGTCCTCATCGTCGGAAGCGAGACGTTGCTCCGCGCCGACCTCACGAAAGCCGAGCTGCTCGGATACATCGAACGGGTCAAAAAAGCGGTCCCCGGCGTCCCGGTCACCACGGCCGAGACCTACGGCATCTACCTCCACAACCCCGAGTTGTTCACGGCCGTCGACCAGGTCTATGTCCACATCCATCCATACTGGGATGGAGTCGGGGTCGACACCGCCGTCGACACCGTGGACGAAGCCTACTCCAGTCTCCTTCAGCGTGCCGGTTCCAGGCCCGTGGTGATCGCGGAAACCGGATGGCCGAGCGCCGGGGAACCGAACGGAGCCGCCGTCCCGTCCATGGAGAACGCGGAACAATACCTCCGCGCGTTCACTGCCTGGGCGGATCGGGAACAGGTCTCCTACTTCTACTTCGAGGCCTTCGATGAGGCCTGGAAAAAAGACAGCGAGGGGGAAGTTGGGGCGAACTGGGGCCTCTGGAATCATGATGGTCAGCCCAAGTACGGATTGCTCGGTGGACGAACCACTGGGGTGACCCCCATGTCGGGCTCATCGTTCACCAGGACGACGGGGGGAATTCCAAAGATGACGATCTCCGGCAGGACGTTCGTGGCAATCGGGCCGCTGCCCACGTCGCTGGAGACAAGCCGGAAATGGTGAATCGCCCTGCCTGTGGGTCGGTGGGCCGGTGGGCCGGTCTGACCTCTCCGAGACCGGAGCTGGAGCGTGGACGGGCATCCCTGCCGGCGGACCCTTCGGAGCCTGTATCGCTCGGCAGGTGCGGCAGGGGCTTATATGAGAAAAGGCAACGTGAGGACGGATAGCGCGGGGATCCCGGGCATTTTTTTAGGTATACAATGCCTTTATTTTCATCCAGACTATACCAGTATTTCGGTGATCTCTTGAATCGAGCACTTCCGATCCTGATCCTTTCACTCCTCATCGCAACCCCGGCAATCGCCTACGGTTATTCTGTCCAGGCCGGCATCTCTTCCAGTATCTACCAGGGAACCGCAACCTACGACCAGGCCCTCGCGTACTACGAAGCCGGCGGGCAGGCCTGGAGCCAGGCCTGGGGGGCGAGCGAGGTCGGAAAGATCCGACAGCACCTCATCACGTCGAAGACCGCGTACACGAACTGCCATGCCATTGCGACCGCGCTCGACGACCCCGCGAACGGAGCGAATATCGCCCTTTTGAAGGCGATATCCACTGCGTACATCGACCTGGCCGACGCCGCGCTCGCGATGTACGACGGGGCCGACGTCTACACAGCGGGGCGTGGTCAGATTGCGGCGGGAACCTTCGCGGATGCAGCTGCCTCGTTCCAGGATGCTGACGAGAAGTTCACCTCTTCGAAGACGTTCTTTTCCCGTGCGACGACCGGGCTCCAGTCAGTCTCGTACGCCGGCACCGAGTTCGGCGATGGAACGGCCTACACGTCTGCCATCGTCCCGATCCTGAATGCAAAGGGGATGTACATGGGCGAGTTCGCAGCGTACGCCCGAGGATGGCAACACACGGCGCTGGCGTACGGAGCCAGCGCAAGTGGCGATCGGACGACTTTCGTCAGAGAGGCTGCCCAAGCATTGGATGCCTTCGACGAACTGCGCACCTCCCCCAGCTTCGGCAGTGATGCTGCGAATAATTACGAGATTCTCGCGGCACTCATCCCACCAGGCGAAATCATTCCGTTAAAACCGACCGATGATCAGACAGTTACAACGACCCCGACTCCTACGCCGACGGCAACCCCCACACCGACAACGGAACCCATCGATTCCTCGAGAATCGATGTGACCACCCATTTCATCCCGAGTGGCTGGATGGGTGACTATCCGGACATCACCTACATCGCGAGTGATACCTCAAATCCTCACTCCGGCAGCGATTCGATAAAAATTGTATATTCTGCTGCCGGTTCGAGAGGAAATGGATGGGGCGGTATCTACTGGCTATACCCTGAAAACAACTGGGGATCGGTGAACGAGGGTCGGGACTTATCGGGCTGTTCCCGGGTAACATTCTGGGCTCGGGGAGAGCAGGGTGGCGAAAAAGCAGAGTTCAAGGTCGGCGGCGTGACAGGCACGTACCCGGATTCACTTTCCCTCCGTTCGACTGGTGTGGTCGAACTGTCAGACCGCTGGAAAGAGTTCTCAATCAACATCGACGGGGCCGATCTGAGTCACGTGATCGGGGGATTCTGCTGGGTAACAAACGAAGATGAGAATCCGACAGGATGCAAAATCTACCTGGACGATATCTACTATTCCTGATTTTATCCAGTCCCTCCTCTTTTTCAGGAGTCTCTGGTCCCGCATGCAACGCGGACCATCGGTCTATTCAATGACATGTCCTCAGGGAGATCTCCGAATAGGCGCTCAATAACAGTGCGATGCTCGTTGGTAAAAACAGTATGAAGAGTCCCTCTCATCGAGCATATCAATCGATAGCACGAAGAAGAGATTGGCTTCATTACTGGGGTAGTGTCTCAGAATTGCTGTAATTTCCTCGAACCCGGAATCCGTGAATCTGCATCACTCCTCCATCGACAAATACCTTTTTCCTGTGACCCACTCCTCATTGATGTCCCTGAGGATCGATCCCGCCGATCGCAGGAGCGCGTGCTCCGAAGGAAACGCTCCCATCACGCGGGTTCTCCTCTTGAGTTCCTTGTTGATCCGTTCCATGCCGTTGGTCGTCCGGATACGGTTCCAGTGCTCCTTTGGAAAAGCCGTGTAATTCTGGAGCCAGGGCAGAAACCGTTCAATCGTTGTTGCTGCTCTCGTGTATCCTCGTCCAGCGAGGTCATCAGAGAATAGCGACAAACCCCAGCTCACCTTTATCCACTCTTCGATCGATCTTTCTGGATGAGCACGTTCGGGAACTTTTTTCTCCACCAGGAGTATGCGTCCATCGCCGCCCGTGGTGACCCTCTCA